>DASXPG010000116.1:0-1698 GCA_036493755.1 Gemmatimonadales bacterium | reverse complement strand
ATCCCGGGCGTTCTCGCCGGTTGTGCATCTGTCAGGCGCAAGGCCGCTCACGGGATGAGCACCTTCCCAGAAGAAATTGAACGTCCGGCGCTGCACGAGCTCGAGCAATTCGTCATCGGGCAGGCAGGCCAGCGAAGCGGGACTCATTGGATCTCCTGGCTCAAACCGCCGCGCTGGCGATTTCTTCCGGCCCATCTATCATGACGGCCGTGTCGTGACGATACGGCTTTTGAGGATGGGATTCGATGAACCGGATCGAGAAACTGCTTGCTGCCATGACCCTCGAGGAGAAGCTGGGCCAGCTCACCATGACGGCGGCCGGCTACGCGGTGACCGGTCCGATCATCGCCGGTGACTCGACGGAGGCCATCAAGAGCGGCGCGATCGGCAATCTCCTGAACCTCGTGGGCCCCGGCCCGGTCCGGGAAATGCAGCGCCTGGCGATCGAGGAATCCCGCCTCGGGATTCCTCTGCTGATCGGTCTCGACATCATCCATGGTCACCGCACCCTGTTTCCCCTTCCCCTGGCCGAGGCTGGCCTGTTTGATCCGCAGACGTGGGAGCTGACCGCACGAGAAGCGGCCAGGGAGGCGGCCTGCGACGGGCTGGCGATGACGTTCGCGCCCATGCTCGATGTCTCCCGTGACATCCGTTGGGGGCGAACCGCCGAGGGTCCGGGCGAGGATGCGTGGGTCGGCGTCCATATGGCGAGGGCGAAGGTCCGGGGCTTTCAGGGCGCTGACCTGGCATCGGGCGAGGCGCTGGCGGCCTGCGCCAAGCATTTCTGTGCATATGGTCCCGTGACGGCAGGACGCGAATACGCCTCGGTCGACATTTCAGAGCGCACGGTCCACGAAGTTCACATGCCGCCGTTCGACGCGGCCGTCGCCGCCGGCGTGGCGACGATCATGCCCGCTTTTACGGACCTGGCCGGCGTGCCCATGACAGCCAACAAGGCCCTCCTGCGCGGCCACCTTCGCGACAAGCTGGGTTTCGAGGGAGTACTCGTCAGCGATTACAACGCGATCGGCGAGTTGATGCACCACGGGATCGCGGCGGATCTGCCGGCGGCCGCCGCACTCGCCCTCGACGCAGGTGTCGATATCGACATGATGGCCGACGCATACCGCCGGGGCCTGCCGGTAGCCCTGGAGCGCGGCCTGGTCAGCATGCAACAGATCGACGAATCGGTGCGGCGGGTGCTGAATCTGAAAGAGCGCCTGGGCCTGTTCGACGCTCCGTATCGCCGCGGCTCGGCGATCGAAAGCCCTGCGGTGTTGGCCCGGCGCCGGGAGCTTGCGCGCTCCGTCGCCACGCGCGCAGTCGTGATGTTGAAAAATGACGGGGACACGCTGCCGCTGCGCACACCCATTCGCCGCCTCTGCCTTCTCGGGCCGCTTGCCGATGCCCCGCTCGAAATGCGCGGCTGTTGGTGGGCGGCGGGCGTTGCCGAAGGCCAGGTCAGTGTGCTCGCGGGGCTTCGGCATGGCCTTCCGGGAACTGACATCGTGCACGCCCAGGGTGTTGAAATCGCGGCCGGTGACCAGAGTGGCATCGCCGCGGCTGTCGATCTGTGCGACGGCGCGGACGCGATCCTGCTGTGCATCGGCGAAGCGGCCACGATGAGCGGCGAGGCCGCGAGCCGCGCTCATCCCGAGGTTCCCGGACACCAGCGTGCGCTCGCGGAGGCGGTCTTCG
>DASXPG010000115.1:0-13078 GCA_036493755.1 Gemmatimonadales bacterium | reverse complement strand
ATCGACGACCTGGCGGGTGGCCAGGTTCACGACATGGATCGCCCCGGTGAATACGGAATTGAGGTAGGCCTGGCCGTCCCGGACCACCATGGCGTTGGCGACGCCGTTCAGCATCACCGAGTCCACGACAGTATTCGAGGGGATGCGAACGTAGTAAAGCGCGCCCGAGGTGCCCACCAGGAGCATCGTGTCGGCCGGCAAGACCAATACCGAGGTTATCGTGTACGCGGGCAGGCTGATCGTAGCCGTCACCGTATTTGTGGGCACGTCGATGACGCTGACGCTGCCGCCGTCCTGGTTGCCCACGTAGGCGCGGTTGCCGGCGTTGTCGAACGTCACCGAGGTCGGCAGGTTGGTGTTGAGAGCGATGGTGTCCGTGACCTGGTGGGTCGACATGTTGACCCTCAGTACCAGGCCCAGGTCGGGTTGGGTCACGTAGGCCACGCCGGTACTCGACACCGCCGCTCCGAACACCCGGCCACTTATCAGGGTGCGTGCATCCTGTGGCACCGGTCCTGAAACCGAGACGGCGAGTGTTCCGCTGGCGTTGTTGCTGTGGACCGTTATGGTGGCCTGTCCACCGGCGCGGGCGTGGATCATTCCGCCGGCATCCACGGACGCCACCGTGCTGTCGCTCGAGCCGTAGGTGATCTGGGCTGTATCCAGGACCTGGCTGTCGGCGCTCAATACGATCACGAAGAGCTGGATGGAGTCGCCAACGGTCAGGCTCATGGTCCGCGGCGAAAGCAGGATTCGCGCCTGGCTGGAATTCGGCTGCGTTGTATCGGATTTGGAGGTACAGGCGGCCCCCGCGAGCGCGAGCGCGAGCGCGAGAGGGCGAACAATAGTTGGCATCGGATTCTCCACGTTAGGCCATTTCTTGATATTCCCCGGCGTGGCCACGGTTCCCTGTGACTTTGGCCTCCTGGCGGCTGCGAGTGGCGCAAGCTTCGGCAGGACCGGTATTTTGCCCTCCGGCATTCACTCATCGGCTCGAGGCGGTTTTTCATGGCGTGGAAGGGCAAGCGGGTGGCGGTCACGGGAGCGGGCGGCTTCATCGGAAGCCACCTGGTGGAGGCGCTGGTCAGGCAGGGCGCCGAGGTCACGGCCGTGGTCCGGTACAATTCCCGCGGCGACGACGGCAACCTGCGCTATGTCGACCCCCAGGTCCGCGAGAGCCTGAAGATCCAGCGGCTCGACCTCACCGACATGGAAGCCACTCGTCAGGCACTGGGCGGTGCCGAGGTGATATTTCACCTGGCCGCCTTCGTCGGCATTCCCTATTCCTACGCCAATCCCCACGACGCGGTGCTGAACAACGTCCTCTCCACGCTGAACGTCCTCGGCGTGGCCCGCGAGCTGGGGGTCGAGCGGATGGTCCAGACCTCGACCAGCGAAGTCTACGGCTCGGCGCGGCAGGTACCGATTCCCGAAACCCACGTCCTCCAGCCTCAGTCGCCCTATTCGGCCAGCAAGATCGGCACCGACAACATCGCCCTGAGCTATCACTACGCCTTCGGGCTTCCGGTGGCAGTGGTGCGGCCCTTCAATACCTTCGGCCCCCGGCAGTCGGCGCGGGCGGTGATCCCGACGGTGATCACCCAGGCGCTTTCCGGCGCCAAGGTGCGCATCGGCACGACGACGACGACGCGCGATTTCACGTACGTGGAGGACACGGTGCGCGGCTTCCTCCTCGCCGCCGAGTCGCCGAAGTCGGTCGGCCAGGTGATCAACATCGGCACCGGCCGCGAGATCAGCATCGCCGACGCGATCACCACGATCATCAAGGCGGTGGGCCGAGACGTCCCGATCGAGCGCGATGACGCGCGGCTGCGGCCCGAGCAGAGCGAAGTCTCCCGGCTCTGCGCCGACATCACCCGCGCGGGCGAGCTGCTGGGCTACAAGCCGACGGTGACGTTCGAAGAAGGGATCAAGCGGACGGTCGCGTGGATCTCGCAGCACCTCGATGCCTACAAGCCCGAGGCGTACGCGATATGAAGGCGGTGGTGCTCGCCGGCGGCCAGGGCAACCGGCTGCGTCCCTACACCTTCACCGTTCCCAAGCCGCTGCTGCCGCTGGGCGACCGGCCCCTGCTCAACTACATCATCCAGCAGCTGGCGCGATGCAAGGTCAACGACATCATTCTCGCGCTGGGCTACCAGGCCGAGCTGATCCGCGCCTATTGCGGCGACGGCAGCCGCTTCGGCGTGCGCATCGACTACGTCACCGAGGAAAAACCGTTAGGCACCGCGGGCCCGCTGGCCCTCTGCCGGGGCAAGCTCGACAAGGGTGAGCCCTTCTTCGCGATGAACGGCGACATCGTGACCCGGCTCGATTTCGGCCGGCTGGCGCAGTTCCACACGGAGAAGAAGGCGCAGCTCACCATCGGCTACATCCAGCACACCTGGACCAGCCAGTTCGGCGTGCTCCAGCTCGACGGTGACCTGGTGACGGGGATCGTCGAGAAGCCCTCGTACGTGAATCCGGTGAGCGCCGGGATCTACTGCGTGTCGCCCGAAGCCGCGGCCCTCATTCCCGACGACGCGGTGATGACCATGCCCCAGCTCGCCGACCGAGTGCGCGCCGGCGGCGGCCGGGTCGCGGCCTACAAGATCGAGGAATTCTGGCGGGCCCTGGAGACTCGGGAAAACTTCGAGGCGATGCTGAAGGAAGAGGAAATCCTGCCCCTGCTGGAGCAGTCCTAGGCGGGCGGACTTTCCGGCGTCCGTACCTCGGCCGCAAGGCGCGGCGTCAGCGCCATCGCCAGTGCCGCGGCAATCAGCTCCGTCGATGTCAGCAGAATCCGCGATCCGAAGGTGATGACGAGGGCCGCCGCCGGTCCCAGCGGCTCCTTCAACAGTATGTACATCGTCCCCTCGCGTACCCCGAGCCCGCCCGGCGTGAAGACGATGATCAGCCCCACCAGGTAACTCGCGGTAAAGACACCGATGCACCGCACGAGCGGCAGCAGCGGCTCGCCCAGCATTCCCTGGATGAAAAAGTAGAGCGCGATACCGTAGGCGATCCACCCCAGGGTCGTGACGATCATCGACATCAGGAGCGGGCCGGCCCGGACCGGCTCGATCCGGATTTCCTTCCCGGTCAGCCGTACCAGCGTCTGGCTCAGGAGCTGAACGGCGGGAGGCCAGGCGAGAAATGCCGCGACCGCCGCCGCGCCGAGGCCCGCAGCGGCGATGAGAATTCCCTGCCCGGCTTGCGGCGCGGCGATGCCGGTGACGAGCGCGCCGGTCGCGATGGCGAGGAGTTGAACGACGACCGCCGAGCCGGCCGCCGCCCATGGAGACACGCCGGCGCGGCGGGCCATGGCAGCCATGCCGGCGATCTGCCAGATCCTTCCGGGGACATATCGCGCCAGGTTCGAGAGGCTCCAGATTCGCGCCGCGGCGAGATAGCGCAGCTTCTCGTTCCACCCCATGAGCACCGCGCGCCAGGCCGAAATCAGGAACGCATAGGCCGCGAGGATGATCGCCGCCGAAACAGCCAGCGCGATCGGATCGAGATGGATGATGCCGCGCGATTCGCGCAGCGCCCCCCAGTTTTTCACGACGGATGAGCCGACAAACCAGGCGACGGCCGCGGCTGCCAGGATCTGCACCGCCAGCCAGAGTCGGCGCATCAGCCGGCCACCGACGCGCGTGTTCCGGCGGCGCGCGCCTTGGTGTAGATCGCTTCCCACTGTTGCGCCAGCTTTTCCGGCGAGCGCCGCTCGACCAGTACCCGGCCGGCGCGCTGGGCACCGACGGTGAACCGGTCACCCTCGGCAACCGCGCGGATGGCGTCGGCGAACGACGATATGTCGGTTTCCGACAGGAGCAGGCCGGCGTCGGGGTCGAGAAAGAGATCGCTCATCGCCCCGCCCCGCGCGGCGACGATCGGCACGCCGTGGGTCAGGGCTTCGGCGACAACCGTCCCCGCCTCATCATCGACGGCCGGCAGAATCAGCAGGCGCTTGTCGCGCATCCGGCGCGACAACTCGCCGGGATCGAGATAGCCGGAGAAGTCGGCGTTGAGGCCGAGGGAGATGGCGCGAGCCTTGAGTGCCGCGCGCTCCGCGCCGTCGCCGACGATCGTCACATCGATGAGGCGGCCGCGCCGCTTCACTTCGGCGAGCGCATCCAGCATCCGGTCGACGCGCGACGCGCGCTCCAGCCGGCCGACGAAAATCGCGCCGGACCGCGCCGAATCGGGGTGCGCCGTGAGCCCGAGTGCGATCGGCATCGGCGTGACGGTGAAGCGCTCGCGCGGCGCGCCGATCAGCTCGGCGCCCTGCGCCGCGATCGCGGACGTCACCGCGGTGAGCGTCCCCGCCCCTTCGAGCACCCACGCCGTGAGGCGGCGGCCGCCCGGTACGCGGCGCATCTGGGTCTCCTCGCCCTCGTGCAGCGTGACCACGTAGGGCCGGCCGGCGCGCGCGGCAAGGCGCACGGCGAGCCCCGACGGCAGGGCGAAATGGGCGTGGATGACCTGCGCATGAACCTGCTTGACGGCATCGCCGGTGGCGCGCGCCATGGTCCAGATCAGGCTGCCGTACGACACCGCGGTGAATGGATCGCGGAAGGGTCGCACGGAGCCCCGATACGCCAGCGTCTCGCGCGCGGCACGCGCATAACGAACCCGCCGCACACTCACCTCGCCGAGCTTGCTCTCGCCGACGTCACCGCGGTCGCTGGGTGCCACGACCGTCACCTCGTGTCCGCGCCGGGCAATGGCCTCGGCCAGCCGCCAGATCGAGGCGCCGGCCACATCTTCCTCGGCACGCGGGAAGAGGTGTGACACCATGACGACGCGCATGGTCTACCGGCGAGAAGCGAAGGACGAGCGGCGAAAGAAGCGGCCGGTCACCGGGACCGGTGCTGGAGGTCGCGAAGCTGGCGATGTACCTCGCGGACCTCTTCGCGCTGGCCGGCGAGAATTTCACCGAGGAAGCCGAAACCGAAGAGCGCGATGCCGCTGATGACCAGCGTCTCGATCAGGTTGAGCAGTGGACGGAAGCCGATGCCGAAGCCGAAGCGCACCACCAGCGCGACCACGCCCGACAGGAACCCCAGCCCGAAGAGGATGGTGCCCAGAACGCCGAAGAAGAGCATCGGCTTGCGCCCGTACTTGAGCAGGAACCAGACCGAAAGAAGGTCCATCACGCCGATGGCGATGCGTCCCTTGCCGAACTTGCTGGCGCCGTGCTGGCGCGGGTGCAGCGTGACCGGGCGCTCGGTGAGCCTGAAGCCCTCGGTGCTCGCCACCACCGCGAAGTAGCGGTGCCAGTCGGGGCGCATCGGCACGAACTCCATGATCTCGCGCCGGTACGCCTTGACCGAGTTGAGGTCGGTGACGTTCACGCCGAAGAGCCGGCGGCACAGGCCGTTGTAGATATTCGAGACGAAGGCCTTTTCGTAGACGCCCTGCTTCGCCCCGGTGACGAGGTCGGCCTGGTCCGCCAGGATCGGCTCGACCAGCCCGGGAATCTCGGCCGGCAGGAATTGCAGGTCGGCGGGATAGAAGACGAACACCTTCCCGCGCGCGACGATGCCGGCGGTACGCAGCGCCTCGGTGATCCCCTGGCGGGTGCGATGCCGCTCGACGTGCACGAAAGGATACTGGGCGGCGAGCTTCTCGAGGACGGCCTGGCTGTCGTCGGCGCTGCCGTCGTCCACGATGACGACCTCGGCGCGAAAATTGGTGTCCTTGAAGGCGGCCTCGCACTGCCTGACGAACTCCGGCAGGTTTTCGGCCTCGTCCTTGGCCGGCACGAGCACGCTGACATCCACCGCGGCGCGGCCGTTGGCGAGACTCATACGCGTCGCCGCATTCGCGCCGAGAGTATGCCGAGCTGGTCGCGATACTTGGCGACGGTTCGGCGGGCGATGCGCACCCCGCGCTCCTTCAGCTTCTGGACGATCTGCTGATCGGTCAGCGGATCGGTGGTCGTTTCTTCCCCGACCAGCTTCTCGATCGCGGCCCGGATCGACCGGGCGCTGGCATCCTCGCCGCTGGTGGTGGAGAGCGCGCTCGAGAAGAAGAATTTCAGCGGCAGCACGCCGCGCGGCGTCTGCACCCACTTCTCGTTGGTCACCCGGCTCACCGTGCTCTCGTGCATGTTGATGACTTCGGCGACCTCGCGCAGCGTCAACGGCTTGAGGAACTCGATCCCCTTTTCGAAGAACTCGCGCTGCCGGTCGACGATGAAATTCATGACCTTGAGCATCGTCTGCCGGCGCTGCTCGATCGCCTGGATCATCCACTGCGCGCTGTTGAGCCGCTGGGTGATGAAGTCGCGATTCTCGCCCACGAACTTCTTCTTGTCGCGGGCGACCTCCTGGTAGGCGCGCGAGAGCCGCAGCCGCGGGAGGTTGGAATCGTTGAGGTAGACCCGGTAGTCGGCGTCAATCTTTTCCACCACGAGGTCGGCGGTGATGTAATCCTCGCCCTGGCCGCCGAAGCGCAGGCCGGGCTTGGGGTCCAGCCGCGCCACCCGGTCGGCGGCGTCCTGCACCGCGGCGGGATCGATGCCGAGGCGCTTGCCCAGCTCGCTCCAGCGGTGCGCGATGAAGTCGTCGTACGTCTCGTCGAGCAGCTGGTACTCGAGCGAGGCTTCCTGTTTGAGGTCCTTGAGCTGGAGCATCAGGCATTCGCGCAGGTTACGCGCGCCGATGCCGGGGGGATCGAGGTTCTGGATCACCTTCAGCGTCTCCAGCGCCTCTTCGTCGGTGAAGAGGGGCGGCTTGGGGACGTTGGGCCGCATCTCGGCGAATTCCTCGAGCAGCTGATTCGCCCCGCCCGCGACCTCGCCCAGGGTCGCCGTGAGGTATCCGTCATCGGCGATGTTCCCGATCATCGTCTCGGCGAGCAGCATCTGGCGTTCGGTCAGGGAGAGGAGGACGATCTGGGTGCGCAGATAGTCGGCGAGCCCCTGGCGCTGGACCGTGACCGGCTCGCGATACTCGGTCTGCTCGCTGTCGGCCTTCCAGCCGCCGTCCTTGAAGCCATCGAGGAGGATGTCCTCCCAGTTGGTCTCTTCCTTCTCGGTGACGTTGGACTGCTGCTCCCGGACCTGCTCGACCTCGGAGACCGCGACCTCGTTCTCTCCCTCGGGCTCCTCGAGCTCCAGGAAGGGATTCTCGAGCAGCTCCTGCTTGAGGTGCTGCTGGAGATCCATGAGCGGCATGTAGAGCAGGTCCATCGCCTGGTAGAGCCGCGGATTGATCCGCAGATCCTGGCGCATGATCGCCTGCTGGCCCAACCCCTGGCGCAGGCTCATGCCGCCGCTCCCAGCCGCTCGCGCAGCCGTGCCGTCAGCGTCGGGCCGAGGTACAGCTCGGCGACGCGGTCGTTGAAGACCAGCTCGCGGACGGTGCCGGCGACCTGGACCTTTCCTTCGAACATGATGTAGGCGCGATCCACGATATCGAGTGTCTGTTCGACGTTATGGTCGGTGATGAGGACGCCGATGCCGCGATGGCGCAGCCCGGCGACGATTTTCTGGATGTCGTGGACCGCGATGGGATCCACGCCGGAGAAAGGCTCATCGAGCAGCATGAACTTGGGCCGGGTGCAGAGCGCGCGGGTAATCTCGAGCCGGCGGCGTTCGCCGCCCGAAAGCGAGTAGGCCTTGTTGCGCCGCAGGTGTTTGAGCGACAGCTCGTCGAGCAGTTCCTCGAGCCTCTGGCGGCGCTGGCCGCGGGACATCGGCATCGTCTCGAGAATCGCCAGCAGATTCTGTTCTACCGTCAGCTTGCGGAATACCGACGGCTCCTGCGCCAGGTACCCGATGCCGCGCCGCGCGCGGCGGTACATCGGCAGCCGGCCGATATCGGTGCCGTCGAGGAGAATCTTCCCCGACTGTGGCGCGATCAGACCGGTCACCATGTAGAAGGTAGTCGTCTTCCCCGCACCGTTCGGTCCCAGCAGCCCGACGATCTCGCCCTGCGCCAGCCGGATGTTGACGTTGTTGACGACGGTGCGGCCGCCGTACGACTTGGTGAGGCCGATGCCCTCGATGCGGCTGCCGTCGCTCGCGGGGCTCGATACCCGCGCGGGGGCCGCGTCGTGCGACAGCATGCTGGATGCGGCCGCGGCGATCAGGCGATCGCGCGCCTCAGTCGCCACCGGACCCAGCGTCTGCCAGATGTCGGGGCCCAGCCGGGTGACCGTTTCGTCGGTCCAGCCGATCCGTTCCTCGATGATCGCCTCGGTGGCGAGCCGCGGCAGCACCGACGTCACCAGGTGGCGCCGCACGTCGTCCATTGCCAGGGTGCCGGCGTCGAGCTGGCCCTTCACGCCCGCCGCCTCCTGGGCGCGCAGGTAGTCCTCGCGATACGTGACGGCGAGCTGCTCCACGGTCGTTCCGCCCTGCTCGTCGGGCGCCTTGAGCAGCGACGCGACGGCCAGGCAGTGCGAGAGATCGCGCCGCACCAGCTGGCTCAGCAGCTCGTCAGCGGTCATTGGCGGCGCGCTTTCGATCCGGGCCGCGGGGCCGGCGCCGGCGTCGGTGTCGCGGGAACGGGCTGGGGCGCACTAGGCGGAGCCGGCGCCGGAGCGGGGCTTGCAGGCGGCCGGCTCGGCATGGTGTCGGCCGCCGGACGGAGCCGGCTAGTGTCGTTAGGCACCACCAGGGTCTTTGCCGAGTCACTGAGGATCCGGCGGCCCAGCGAGTCGCGCGGGATCGGGTTGCCCGCGGAGTCCACCGTGGCGGTGTCGAGCTTGGGCGGAATCGGCTCGAGGTAGACGCCGTCGACTTTTCCGACGATGTCGACGGTGTGCACTTTCCCTTGCTGCATCGCGATGTTGATCTTGTCGCCGCGCGAGTAGTTGATCCCCCGCTCGCCCAGCGAGTCGCGCTGGTTCGCGGTGTGGTAATAGGCCCGGGCCGTGCCGAAGGCGATGACGTGATCGATCTGCGATTTCTTCTTCGCCGCGCCGGTGTCGATCGGGACGAACATGGCGATCAGCGAGTCGCCGGAGAGCCAGTCGTCCTCGGCCACCAGGCTGTCGGGCTTGGAGGTCGCCCGCGAATGCCCGTAGGCCCACACCTGCTTCATCACCTGCGCCGGCATCTGGATGTCGAGCGAGTCGGCGGTAATGGTGTTGAGGCCCGAGTAGGCAAAGGCGCGGTCGTTCTTCCCCCACGCCTCGGTGCGCTGGATCTGGCCGCTGTCCACGGTCATGTCGAGCGTATCGCTCGTGAGGTGCCAGTCGGGACCGCGGGCGTCGGCGTCGCCGGAGCTCAGGACCCGGTGGATCTGCTGGTGCTCGCCAAGGTTGAAGCGGATGCGGTGTCCGGTCAGCCGATAGAGGATGCTCGAGTCGGCGCCCGAGGTGTCGATCGGAACGTCGGGATTGCCGGAGTGGGTCCGGATCTTCGCGGTGTCGCGCCCCGCCACCAGCGGCTGGCCGATCAGGTAGCCGACGCTGTCGTTGAGCCTGAGCTGCGCCGAGTCGGAGCGGGCGTCCATGTCGGGCCGCGTAATCACCACGTGGCCCGAGGCCCACATCCGGTCGGTGTGCCGCATGTGCACCCGGTCGCCGATGATGATGAACGGCTTCGACGAGTCGGCCGACGACGTATCTCCGGCCGGATGAAAGCGGATGGTCGGCCGGCCGGTCGCCGTGAGCTCCTGGGTGTCACGGACCGGCGGCGCCACCCGCAACAGGTCGAGGTTGGGTCCCCGCATCTCCGTACCGGTCGACAGATTACGGCTGTACACATGGCCTTCGGCATAGAGCCGTTGCGTCCGCTGGTAGTACGTGGCCTTGTCGGAATCCAGAATGCCGGTGCTGTCACGATACTTCACATGGGTCACGAAAATCGCAACGTGGTTGGACTCGGTATACGCCAGCGAATCGGAAGAAATCGTCGTCGGCTCGTTGTCGCAGTGCGCCACCACCCGGCCACCTACATAGGCAAATCGCTCCCCGATGACGCCGCCCTGGTGCAGCCGCTCCGCGGTATCCAGGACGATGGTGCACGGCCGCGTCGGCTGCTCGGCCTGCTGCGCAGCCAGTCCGCGGGCCGCGATGAGGAGCGAGGCGACGAGGATGAGATGTCGCATCAGCCCGGTAACCGGATCCCGCCACCGGTGCCGTGAACCCGGTTGGTGTTGATGTTGCTCAGCGACGGGTCGGTAGTGAAGCCGGTGCCCTGGATGTGCTTGTCGCCGGAATCGTAGGTGTACGGCTGGTCGGTGGTGACTTCGTTGCGCGCCTTGTTGTAGCGCAGGATCGTGGTCGTCAGCCGGGAGCCATCGGTCTTCACGACGACCACGTGCCCGCGCGCCTCCATCGAATCGGTGCGCAGCATGTAGGTGCCTTCGTCCGACGTCAGCACCGACTGCTGCACTCCGGTCGCCGAAAAGAATGTCAGCTTCACATGCTTCAGCTCGGCGCGGCCGGCGGTTTCGTACATGAAAGCGGTATCGGCCTCCACGTTCGCGGCCTTCACGCCGAGGGAGGTGATCAGCGTGCGCATACCGAACATCACCTGGTCTGCCGAGTCGGCGGCCGCGGCGCCGCGCACCGTGCGATCGGGCCCATTGAGACCAGAGCAAGCGCTGAGGAGAGAGAAAGTGAGGAGCACGAGCATGTGAGCGCAGGGGCGTGCGAGAGTATGCTCGGCAGTCGAGAAGACCCGAAGCGCGCCACGAAGGCCGAGCGACTCGAGCGAGCCCCTGCGTTCGCATACTCGTGCTCTGCTCACGCTGCCCCTGCCCTCATCAGGTCGTGCAGATGCACCATGCCGACCAGCATGCCGTCCTCGTTGACCACGGGCATCGCCATGATGCCGTGCTGCTCCATCCGGTAGACGGTCGCGCCGGCCAGCTCGCCCGCGCGGGCCAGCTTGGGCGTCCGGGTCATGATGCTGCCGACGGTGAGCGACAGAAAATCGCCGTCGCGCTCCATCAGGCGCGCCAGGTCGCCGGTCGTCACGACGCCGAGGACCATGCGGCGCTCGTCGACCACCGCGACGGTTCCCCGCTTCTCGGCCAGCAACAGCACGCACTCCCGCATCGTCGCGCTCTGGGCCAGCGCCGGCAGGTCGCCCGATACCATCACCTCGTCCACCGTGAGCAGCAGCCGCCTGCCGAGGGCGCCGCCGGGGTGCAGCCGCGCGAAGTCCTCCGACCGGAACCCCTTGGCCTCGAGCAGCGCCAGGGCCAGCGCGTCGCCTAACGCGAGCGACACGGTGGTGCTGGTCGTGGGAGCGAGATCGTACGGGCAGGCCTCGGAATCCACCGCGACGTCCAGGGCGATATCGGCGCTCTTCGCCAGCCGCGAGCCGGCATTGCCCGTCAGCGCGATCACCGGCACCCCAAGTCGCTTGAGGTGGTCCACCAGCTCGAGCAGCTCGATCGACTCGCCGCTCTTGGAGAGCACCACCGCAGCGTCGCCCTTGCCGACGATGCCGAGATCGCCGTGCAGGCCATCGACCGGATGCAGGAAGCTGGCCGCTGTTCCCGTGGAGGTGAGCGTCGCGGCGATCTTCCGCGCGATGATCCCCGACTTTCCGACGCCGGATACGATGACGCGTCCATCGCAGGCCGCGAGCAGTGCGACGGCATCGTCGAAACGGCCATCGAGCCGCTTGGCCAATGCCGCGATGGCGGCGGCTTCCTGCTGGAGCACGTCCCGTCCGCGGGCCAGCGACGATGACCGCGCCTCGGTCTTCACCGGGGCGGCGCGCTCAGTCGTGGCCATCGCCACTCCGCTCGGATACGTAGTTCCCGACGGTCGTGTCCCAGCAACCCCGCGCGCGCAACAACGCCTCGCAGAACTCGCGCACCGCGCCATGGCCTCCCGCGGCCGCCGTGGTATGGCGCGCGCAGCTCTTCACTTCGGCCGCGGCATTGGCGACCGCGACCGGGAGCGCGACCCGCTTCATCAATGGAATGTCGATGAGGTCATCGCCGACATACGCCGTCTCTTCCCAGGTGAGCTGGTGCTTGTCGAGTATCGTCTGGAAGGCCGGCAGTTTGTGCTTCCCGGAGATCACGAATTCGTCGACCTTCAGCTCTTCGGCGCGCAGCCTCGCGGCATCGCCGGCGCGCCCGGTGACCAGCGCGATCTTGAGCCCGGCTTTCTGGAGCAGTTTCATCCCCATGCCGTCCTGGATATCGAAGCGCTTCAGCTCGACCCTCTCGCCGTTGCTGCTGCCGATATACAACCCGCCGTCGGTCAGCGTTCCGTCCACGTCCATTCCGACCAGGCGAATGCGTGCGGCGACGTCGGCGGCGATCACGCATTCCTCGCCGCGTGCCAGACATCGAGCGTTCGGGCAACCAGCTCGTCGAGCTGATCCAATGGAATCATGTTCGGTCCGTCGCTCGGTGCGTGCGCCGGATCGGGATGGGTCTCGAGGAAGAATCCGTCGGCGCCGGCGCCGGCCGCGGCCAGCAGCAGCGGACGGATGTATTCGCGGCATCCCCCACTCGTTCCCCGTTCCCCTTTCCCCGGTTGCTGCACGCTGTGGGTCGCGTCGAAGATCACCGGCGCGCCGGTCGCGGCACGGAGCCGCGCGAAGGACCGCATGTCGACGACGAGGTCGCCGTAGCCGAAGAAGGTGCCGCGCTCGGTGACGGCGACAGCGGGCGCGCCGCCCTCGGAGACCTTTTCGAGCGCGCCGGCCATTCCCTCCGGCGTCATCCACTGGCCCTTCTTCACATTCACCGGTTTGCCGGCGCGCCCCGCGGCGACGAGCAGATCGGTCTGGCGGCAGAGAAAGGCCGGTATCTGGAGGACGTCGGCGACGCTCGCGGCCGCGGCCGGTTGCGACGCGTCGTGCACGTCGGTCAGCACCTTGAGTCCCGTCGCCGCGCGCACCCTGGCGAGCGCGGCGAGCCCCTCGTCGAGTCCCGGGCCGCGGGCGGCGTCGAGGCGCGAACGATTGGCCTTATCGAAGGAAGCCTTGTAGGTGATGGTGATCTTCCGGCGTTCGGCGAGGCGCGCGAGGTGCTCGCCGACGCCGATGTTCAGCTTGTCATCCTCGACGACGCAAGGGCCGGCGATGAGGAATGGCCCCGGACCGAAGGGCGGCGAAGAGGTCACGGCGGCCGGTCAGACTCTCGCG
>DASXPG010000114.1:0-2832 GCA_036493755.1 Gemmatimonadales bacterium | reverse complement strand
CGCAGTACGGCGGCCGGCGCGACGTGCTTGGCAGCCGCATGCGCATCGGGAAGCGCGACTACACCATCATCGGGGTTGCGCCGCGCGGATTCATGGGCGTCGCGATGGAGCAGCCGATTGCGATCGTACCGATACACGCCGGCCTGATCGACAGCGACACGCCGCCCCGGCTCATGGAGTGCTATTGCTGGAGTTACCCAGAGGTGTTCGTGCGCCGGAAGGCGGGGGTGAGCGTTGCGGCTGCCACGGCCGATCTCACCGCCGCTTTCCTGCGCAGTTACGACCTGCAGCGTGCGGCGAGTCCCCAGGCGCCCCCGCCCGAAGTGCTGAAGCCCCACGCCGTGGCGGCGTCCGTTCTCAAAGACCGCGGGCCAACCCAGCCCGGCGACGCCAACTCCGCGACGGCCAAGGTCGCGCTCTGGCTCGATGGCGTCGCGGCGATCGTACTGATCATCGCCTGCGCCAATGTGGGCAATCTGCTCCTCGCGCGCGCCTTTGGCCGCCGCCGCGAGATCGCGGTGCGGCTCGCCATCGGCATCAGCCGCAGCCGCCTGCTGGCCCAGCTGCTGACCGAGAGTGTGCTGCTCGCGCTGCTGGGTGGCGCGGCGGGCATCGCGATCGCGCAGTGGGGCGGCGGCCTGTTGCGTGCCACGCTGCTGCCTGATGTGGATTGGCCGAACATGCTCAGCGACCAGCGGGTGCTGTTGTTCGCCACGGTGGCGGCGCTCACCGCTGGCATTCTCGCCGGACTCGCGCCGGCGCTGCACGCGATGCGCGCCGATGTCGCGGGCGCGCTGAAATCAGGGGCCCGCGAAGGGACCTACCATCGCTCGAAGACTCGTACCGCGCTGCTGGTCCTCCAGGGCGCGTTGTCGGTGGTGCTGCTGGTGGGGGCGGGGCTCTTCCTGCGCAGTTTCTCGCACGTGCGCGCCCTGCCGTTAGGCTACGATACCGACCGCCTGCTCTGGGTGAATACCGAGATGCGCGGCCTGGAGATGGATTCGGTGGCGGAGAGCGCGCTCAAGGATCGGCTGCTGGCCCTGGCGCGCACGCTGCCGAACGTGGAGCAGAGCGCTCGCGCGGTCAGCGTCCCCTTCTACGCGACCTGGAGCTTCAACATCGTGGTGCCGGGTCTCGACACGGCGTACCTCAACCATCTCGGCGACGGCAACATGCTGCTCCAGGCGGTCTCGCCCGGTTATTTCGCGACCATGGGGACGCGCATCGTGGAGGGCCGCGCGATCGGCGAGGAGGACCAGCCGACCAGCCAGCCGGTGGTGGTGGTCAGCCGATCGCTGGCGCGGGCCCTGTGGCCGGGCCGTGACGCGCTCGGCGGATGCATAAAAATGGAATCGGACTCGATGCCGTGCCGGAGGGTCGTGGGTGTGGCCGAGGATATCCGCCATGACGATTTTCGGGCCGATCCGGGCCTCACCTATTACATCGCTCTGTCGCAATTCCGGCGAGAGGCAGGCGGAGTCTTCGTGCGCACCCGCGGCCCGGCGGCGGAGCAGGCCGAGACGGTCCGGCGGGCACTCCAGCACGAGATGCCGGGTGCGTCATACATCACCGTGATGACGCTGACCGACATTCTCGCGCCCAACATGCGCCAATGGCAGCTGGGGGCGACGATGTTCACCATCTTCGGCGTGCTGGCGCTGGTAGTCGCGGCGGTGGGACTCTACAGCGTCATCGCCTATGGCGTGGCCCAGCGCACCCACGAGCTGGGGGTGAGGGTCGCGTTAGGCGCCCAGGCGGGCGATGTGGTCGGGCTGGTGCTGGGTGAAGCGCTCCGCCTCGCGGCGATCGCGGCGGGCCTCGGTACCGTTGCCGCGCTTCTGGCGGGGCGGTGGATCGCCTCGCTGCTCTTCGATACGTCTGCGCAGGATCCCGCCATCCTGGGCGGCGTCGCCCTCTGCCTCATCACCATCGCGGCGGTCGCCAGCCTGGTGCCCGCCTGGAGGGCCTCACGGGTAGACCCCAACACCGCTCTGCGGGCTGACTGAAAACAAAAGCAGATAAGACTAGCCGTTTACCGTGGCCATCCCGCGTTCCGGATAGCGCGCACCCGACGCCGAGCCGCGCGGCAGCGCCCCGTTGATCCGGCGCAGGTCCTCGGCGTTCAATTCCACCAGGACCGCGCCGGCATTTTCTTCGAGCCGGCTGCGCTTCTTGGTTCCGGGAATGGGCACGATGTCCTCGCCCTGTGCCAGCAGCCAGGCGAGGGCCAGCTGCGAAGAGGTGCAGCGCTTCTCCTTCGCGATCTGCTCGATCCGCGCGACCAGGTCGAGGTTCTTCTGGAAGTTCTCGCCCTGGAAACGCGGATGGTTGCGGCGCCAGTCGCCCTCGGCCAGATCCTCGGGTCGCTTGATCTGCCCGCTCAAGAAACCTCGGCCCAGCGGACTGTAGGGCACGAAGCCGATCCCCAGCTCGCGGCAGGTCGGCAGGATCTCGTCTTCGGGGTCGCGGCTCCAGAGCGAGTACTCGGTCTGGAGGGCGGCGATCGGATGCACCTGCGCGGCGCGGCGGATCGTCGCCGGCGCGGCCTCGGAGAGCCCGAGGTAGCGCACCTTCCCCGCCTTCACAAGCTCGGCCATCGCACCCACCGTCTCCTCGATGGGCACCTTCTGGTCCACCCGATGCTGGTAGTAGAGGTCGATGTGGTCGACGCCGAGCCGCTCGAGGCTCGCGTCGCAGGCACTCCGGACGTACTCGGGCGTGCCGTTGATCCCGACCCAGCTGCCGTCCGGATTGCGCTCGTTGCCGAACTTCGTCGCGAGCACGACCTCGTCGCGGCGACCTGCGATCGCGCGGCCGACGAGCTTCTCGTTC
>DASXPG010000113.1:0-21416 GCA_036493755.1 Gemmatimonadales bacterium | reverse complement strand
TGTAGTCCAACGCATTGACGCCGAGGAAGATGTCGTGCGCGCCCAGCGTCTCGGCCCAGGCCAAGGCAAATGAGAGAAAGATGGTATTGCGCGCCGGGACATAGGTGACGGGGATGGCGCTGCTCATCTCTGATTCCGGGCGATCCTTGGGAACGGCGATGTCATCGGTGAGCGCCGAGCCGCCGAAGGCGCGCAGATCGATCTGAAGAGTCTCGTGCCGGGCCACCCCGAGCGCGGCCGCGACCCGCCCGGCGGCCTCGAGCTCATAGGCGTGCCGCTGGCCGTAGGCGAAAGACAGCGCGTAGCACTCGAGGCCCTGCGACCTGGCAACGGCGAGGGCGGTGGCCGAGTCCACGCCACCACTCAGAAGAACCACCGCTCGTCTGGATGCGGTCATAGCCAAGGAAGCTATTATTGAGGCGTGAAGACAACCATTGGGGGAGGCCTGCCGAAATCCGGCTCGCTCCCCAAGCCGAAGGACACGGCTGAAGCGCGGGCCGCACTGAAAAGCGAAGCCTTCCCCGCACCAAACGTTCAGCGGGTCCGGATGGAAGCGCTCGAGTTCACGTCGATATGCCCGAGATCAGGCCAGCCCGATTTCGGCCGAGTGACCATCGAGTACGTCCCCAACAAGCGCTGCATCGAGTCACGGTCGCTGAAGTTCTACCTCTGGTCGTTCCGCGATGCCCCGGCCTTCTGCGAAAGCCTGGCGGCAACAATAGCCGACGACATTGCCCGAGCCATTTCGCCCCGATCTGTGATCGTGCAGGTCCATCAGAATGTGCGCGGGGGAATTGCTCTGGTCGCCGAGGCGAGTCGGTAAGCGCAGGCGCTCTTAGCGCCTGTTGTGCCGAGCGCGCGCTCTCAGCGCGCGTCTCGCTTGCCCATCAGCGCGCGTCTCGTTTGGGTATCAGCAGGGTTCCGCGGCAAGTCGGCGCACCGCAATTGCAAGGGAAGCGCCGCTTGGCGGCCGGGGTGTGGCGTTCCTCGAGGACATACGCGTAGTCATAGGTCAGCTCTTCGCCCGGTTTGATATCCCGGATCGCATCGATCCAGATCTTCGACCCCTCGGCAACGGCGTCACAGTTAGGCGCGCAGGAGTGATTGATCCACCGGGCGGCGTTGCCGCCGACGGCGGCGTCGATCACGATGCGGTCGTCGATGGCAAAGAGGAAGGTGTGGTGCCGCTCGCCCTCGACGTCGGGATAGCGCGCCTCGGCCTGGGCGGGGGTGAGCAGCTCGCCGGTGTATTCGACCAGGCGGGTGCCGGACTCGATGGTGCGCGTCGCAAAGGCGCCGCGGCCCTGGATCGGCGACTTCAGGATCGAGAACGATCGGCGCTTCAGCGTTCCCAGAACTGACGAAATGCGAGAGCCAATCCGACTGCTAGGGTGATCTGCCCGATCCAGAATCGGAATATCCAATGGATCAGGTTCTTTTCGCTGGTTGACAGTCGGTCACGCAGATCAAGAACGCTCTTCTGAAGGTCGCCACGCAGGGCGTCGATGTCCGCCCTGGTTTCGGACAGCCGAGAATCGAAGCGCATGAGGTCAGCCGCCACAGTACACTGTAAGCTCGGCCGGCCGAGTATCGCAACATCGCGCCGTGGCGCAGAATCACCCTTCAAGCGCCTAGACTCGCCCGCATCGCCGCCCGATACTCCTCCGGCCCCACCACCACGGCATCCGCGCCGTACTGAAGCACCGTCCGCACCAGCCACTGCGGATCCGACACCTGGTAGGTGACGATCACCCCGCCATCCTCGTCATCCCGCGCATCCGGATGGCGCTCGCGAATCCACCGCGCGATGCTCGGCGCGAACCTCACGTTCACCGCATCCACCACATCCGCGGCCCGGAACACCGTCCCTGACGCCGCGCTCGGCACGTCGGCTCGGCGGGTGAAGTTCGCGTCATCCAGCGACGCGTCGAGCACCCGGTCCGCGCGGAAGTTTCGCCACCCGTCGGCGCGCCGGCAGAAGGCCACGATGTAGTACCGCCCCTCCTGGTACACGATGTCGTGGGGCTCGACGGCGCGATCCACGCCGACCAGATCGCCGCTTCCGGCGTACTTGAACAGCAACAGGCGCCGCTGATCCACCGCCTCACGAGTCAGCCGGAGCTCTCTCGTTTCGTCATCCGATGCCGCCGGCGCCACGCGCATCCCGGACGTCCGGCTCTGCGCCCCGCCCCTCTTCTCTATGAGCGCCGAGAACGCCCGGGCCAGCGGCGACGGCGTGACCGATTCGGCGGCGAGGCCGATCTGGATCGCGGCCAGCTCCGGCATCGTCAGGCGCACCGGCCGGCGGAACGGCCCACGGCTGGTGACGGACAGCCGGTCCCCCTCCTGCTGGATGCCGATGGAGCTGAGCCAATCGGCGCCAACATCCTCGCTCGCCGCCGTCAGCGCCACGACGTCGTGCCGGATCTGGTCCGGCGTGACACCGAAGCGCACCGCCAGCTCCGCCAGGGTAGCGTCGTCGCTCCCCGCCTCGGTGCGGCGCGACAACTCCGCAACGAGCGCGACAATCCGGTCGATCTGCGCGCCGGCGGTGCCGCTCACTTCGCCTCCGCGTACAACGCCGCGACCCTGCCGCGTAGCTCGGCAAGCGCGGCCGCCACCTCGTCAGGCGACAGAACCTGTGCGCGAGGCCCGAAGGTCAGCAGCCAGCGCAGGAATGGCCCGCGGTCCCGCACCGCGAAGGCGATGACCGCCCCGCCGTCATCGAGCATCTCGTCCACGGCGTTGCCGATGCCTTCGGCCAGCACCCAACGCGAATCGGGAAAGGTGAAGCGGACCTCCACGGCGACGGGCGGCGCGTCGCTCAGCTCCCAGGGCGCGCGCACACCATAGTCGCGGATGTTGAATGACTCCGGCACCTCGAACGCGGCCTCGGCGCCCCTGAGCAGCTCGGCATCGCGCATCCGGTCGACCCGGAACACGCGCATCGCCTTCCGCTCGCGCGAAAAAGCAGCGACGTACCAGCGGCCCCAGCTGAAGAAGAGCCCGAATGGCTCGATGAGGCGCTCCTCATCCTGGTCGCGGCCGATGGCGAAATACCGGCAGCCCACCGCGTTTCGCGCCTGCACCGCGCGCTGGAGGGTGTCGAGCGATCTGGCCGCGTCTCCCGTCAGGGGCCGGGAGAGAACGCGCTCGATGGCATGCAGCGGCAGCGAAAGATCGAATTCCAGTTTGCGGCGGGCCGAAGTAGCGGCCTCAGCGAGACCGGGAAGTCCCGACTGCGCGACGCGGCGAGTGGCGCGATCGAGCAACGCGATGTCGCCCTTCTCCAATGGAAGGCGCTTCAGGCCGGGATAGGGCCGGGTTGGACCCGGCGCATTCTCGGCGACCAGGTATGGCAGATAGAAATCGCGCTCGCGCAGCCGATAGCCGGTGTTGGCCTCGTCGCCCGGCGCGCCCTCGAGCGTGATGCTCTCGATCGTTATGCCAAGCTCGCGCAGCTCGTCCTTGTCGCGCTCGAACTTGCGGCGCAGCGATTCCTGGGCCCGATCGTCGGCGGCGGACTCGAAATCGGCCCGGTACGCGGCAACGTGCCGGTAGATCTCCTCGCGCGTCACCGGGAAGCGGTGCTGGAGGAGATAGGCCAGCAGATCCAGCCAGCGGCTCGTCTTGCTCGCGCTCACGGTGAACCTAACGCCGGCGGCGGGCGAGGGTGAAACCGATCAGCAGCCCGCCGAGCGCTGCGCCGAGAATGGACCAGACCGGTGCCGGACAGGCAAGGTAGCCGACGGTGTTTTCCATGCCGCGAATCTGCACGGGGGGTGTGACAGGGATTCGCCCATGCTCGTCTCGCGGTCGTCACCTCATGGTGTCGCTTCCGTCAATCCGCGAATCCGCAGCAGCGGCCCGATATCGGGATCCCTGCCCCGGAACTGCCGGTAGATCGTCGCCATGTCGCCGCTGCCGCCGCGTGAGAGCACCAGGTCACGGAAGCGCTGGCCGTTCGCCCTCGTGGCGCCGCCATGCTCGGTAAACCAGGCGAAGGCGTCGGCGTCGAGCACCTCGCTCCAGATGTAGGCGTAATAACCCGCCGAGTACCCGCCGCTCCAGATGTGCGAGAAGTAGGTCGAGTGATAGCGCGGCGGAACCAGCGCGACGTCCACGTGGTAGCGCTGAAGCGCCGCGGTCTCGAACGAATCGGCGTTGGCCGGATGATCGTCCGGTCCCAGGGTGTGCCACGCCATGTCCAGCAGCGCGGCGGCGAGGTACTCGGTGGTCGCGAAGCCCTGGTCGAAGGTTGCCGCGCGCTGGATCTTCGCCACCAGCTCGGCGGGCATCGGCGCGCCGGTCTGGTAGTGGCGCGCGTAGTGCGCAAAGATCGAAGGATCGAAGGCAAAGTGGGCGTTGAACTGCGACGGCACTTCCACGAAGTCCCGCGGCAGCCCCTGAAGCCGGGGATACGGCGCGGCATTCATGAACGCCGCCAGCGCGTGGCCGAACTCGTGGAACATCGTGGTCACTTCGCCGGGAGTGATCAGCGGCGGCTGCCCCGGCGCCGGCGGCTGGAAGTTGCAGGTATTGGTGATCACCGGCCGGGTGCCTAACAGTGCCGAGCGGGGGACGAAGGAGCTGGTCCAGGCGCCGCCGGCCTTGTTGTCGCGCTTGAAGTAGTCGCCGTAGAAGAGGCCTAACGAGGTATCGTGGTCGAACACCTCGTAGACCCGCACGTCGGGCTGATACACGGGAATGTCGGTGCGCCGGTGGAAGGTCAGCCCGTACATCCGGTTCGCGGTATAGAAGACGCCGTTCACCAGCACGCTGTCCAGCTCGAAGTAAGGCCTGATCTGCGCCTCGTCGAGCGCAAACCGAGAGGCCCGCACCTGCTCGGCATAGTACTGCCAGTCCCAGGGCTGGAGCTGAAAGCCGCCGTGCTGCTGGTCGACGAGAGCCTGCATATCGGCGGCCTCGCCCGCGGCCTTGGCTGTCGCGGGCGCCGCGATCCGAGCCATCAGCGCGATGGCGTTGTCGGGATTCTTCGCCATCTGCTCTTCGAGGCCGTAGGCCGCGAAGGTCGGGTAACCGAGGAGCCGGGCGCGCGACGCGCGCAGATCGGCCAGCCGGATGATCACGGCGCGATTGTCGTTGCTGTCGCTCTTTGCATTGCGCAGCGTCGACGCATCGAAGAGCCGCTGCCGCAGCGGGCGGTTGGTCAGCTCCGACTGCGCCGGCTGCTGGGTGGTGTTCTGGAGCGGGATCAGCCACTTGCCGGTGAGGCCGCGCGCCTGGGCGGCGGTGCTCGCCGCGGTGATCTCGCCCGCGCTCAACCCCGCGAGCTGGGTCGAGTCGTCCACTTCTACCGCGCTCGCCCGGGTTCCGGCGAGCACGTGCCTGCCGAACTCGTTGGAGAGCTGCGCGATCTCGCGGTTCATCGCGCGGAGCCGGCCCTTGTCGGCCTCGGGGAGCGCCGCGCCCGAGCGCACGAAGTCCTTGTAGTAGCGCTCCACGACCAGACGCTGGAGCGAATCGAGCCCGAGGCTCTGGCGCCGATCGAAAAGACTCTTGATCCGCTGGAAGAGCGTGTCGTTCAGGTTGATCGCGTCGCGATGCGCGGCGAGCCGGGGCGCGAGAGCGCGCTGCACCGCCTGGAGGGTGTCGTTGGTGTTGCTCTGGGTGAGGCCGCCGAAGACCCGCTGCACGCGGCTGAGCAATGCGCCCGAGCGCTCCAGCGGGATGATCGTGTTGGCGAATGTCGGCGCGGACGCGTCGTGAACGATCGCCCCGACTTCGGCGAGCTGCTGGCGCATCCCCTCTTCGATCGCCGGCTGGAAGTCGCCGTTGGTAATACGGCTGAAGTCAGGCGCCTGGTATTGCAGCGAGCTGGGCGCGGCGAAGGGATTGCTCGCCGGGAGCTGGGCCTCGGCGCCCCGGGCGGCGAGGACGAGCGCGATGGTTACAAGAAGGGAAGTCTTCATCCTTCGAGACTACTTCGGCATAGATTATCCCGCTAGATGACCAACGTCAGAATTGCCCTCGCCAACGTCCGAATTGCCAACTCACGGGACGAGTCAGTCGAGATCGCCGAGCAGGCCATTGCCGAGGCGGCGGCGGCCGGCGCGCTCGTCGTCGCCTTTCCCGAGGCGTACGTCCCGGGCTACCGGATCTTCCCTCGGAAGGTCGAGGCGCCCGATGCGGCCTGGATGGAAACGGCCTGGACCAGGATCGCCGCCGCCGCGGCGCGCGCCAGGATCGGCGTCCTCCTCGGCACCGAGCGCATCGCCAACGGCAAGCCGCTGATCACGGTGCTGGTGATCAATCCCGACGGAACCCGGGCCGGTTTCCAGGACAAGATCCAGCTCGATCCGTCAGAGGATACGACCTATTGGCCGGGGACCGAGCGGCGAGCATTCACCATCGGCCCGCTGGCCTTCGGCGTGGCGATCTGCCATGAGGGGTGGCGCTATCCGGAGACGGTGCGGTGGGCCGCTCGCCGCGGCGCCAAGGTGGTGTTCCATCCCCATCTCCATATCAAGGAGCCGGGGAGCTACGTGCCTGACGAGTTCGGCGATCCGCGGAACAGCTTTCACGAAAAAGCGATGCTCTGCCGCGCCGCGGAGAACACGGTGTACTTCGCCAGTATCAACTGCGCGAGCGAGGGCTCGGGCACGACGTCCGCGATCGCGAAGCCCGACGGCACCCTGCTGGCATGGCAACCCTATGGTAAGGAAGGGTTGCTGGTCGCGGACCTCGATCTCGCCGCGGCCACGGGGTTGCTCGCGAGCCGCTGCAAGTCATGAAGGGGTGGCATCCTGCCTGAGCTCTCGCCAAATGAAGGAGTCTTCATATACCGGGGCCGTTCGCCTTCATAGAGACATAGGGCATTACCATTAAAGGAGTTAGGGCCATTCCTCCGGCTAAAGGAATGGCCTTTGCTTTATCCGGGCATGGGGCCCGACCAAGCCCCACAACCCGACATTCATGGAGTGGTCATGGGTCACATGCTGCATGGCTCCCACACCCCCCCGCTGGTCGCGCTCTCCTTCCTGATCGCGATGTGCGCGTCGTACACGGCGCTTACCCTGGCCGGCCGCGTGTCCGTGGCGCGTGGTCGCGCCCGTCTAGCCTGGCTATCAGGCGGCAGCGTCGCGATGGGCAGCGGGATCTGGAGCATGCACTTCGTGGCCATGCTCGCCTTCCATCTCCCCATCGTCATCGCCTACGACGTTCCGCTCGTCGCCCTGTCGTGGCTTGCGGCGGTCGGCGCGTCGGCCTTCGCGCTCTTCGTCGCCGGCCGCAACCGCGTCGGCATGCCGAGCATCATCGGCGCCGGCATCTGCCTGGGGCTGGCAGTCGTGACCATGCACTACACCGGCATGGCCGCGGTGCGTACCACCGCACGGCTCACCTACGACCCGACACTGGTCGGCGCGTCGGTCCTCATCGCGGTGGTCGCTTCGACCGTCGCGCTGCTGCTGTTCCGCTGGCTTCGCAACGATCACTCGCAGCGCGGCCGTTCCCTGCGGATCGCGGCTTCGGTCGTCATGGGTGTCGCGATCGCCGGCATGCACTACACCGCCATGGCCGCCGCGCAATTCTCCGATCCGGGCGCCTACGCGCTACCGACCGGGGGCATGATCATCGGCACCGCGGGGCTTGCCGTGCCGGTGGTGATGGGCGCGCTGGTGATCCTCACCCTGACCGTCGTCGGCACCATCACCGACCACTGGGTGCGGGTCCAGCTGGCCAACGCCGAGGCGCTGCGCGAAAGCGAAGAGCGCTACCGCACCGTGGTGAGCGAAGTGGACGAGGTGATTTTCCGGACCGACCTCAAGGGCCGGTGGACCTTCCTGAATCCCGCCTGGACGACGATGACCGGCTTCGCCGCCGCCGACAGCATCGACACCGCGTCGTTCGACGCGGTGCATAACGAGGACCGGCCCACGGCCCTGGCGCAGCATGCCGTGGTCGCCGAGGGGCGTTCGGATTTCAGCCGCTACGAGGTGCGCTTCGGTACCAGCGACGGCGGATCGCGCTGGGGCGAAGTCCACGCGCGGGCCAGCCGCAATCCCAAGGGCGATCTGGTCGGCACCGCGGGCGTGATCCGCGACGTGACCGAGCGCCGCCACGCCGAGGAGGCGCTGCGCGGCGCACGTGAGACCGCGGAAGCCGCGAGCCGCGCCAAGAGCGAATTCCTGTCGCGGATGAGTCACGAACTGCGCACGCCGCTCAACGCGATCCTGGGATTCGGACAGCTGATGGAGCTGGAAGCGACGACGCCGGGCCACAAGGAAAGCGCCGACCACGTGCTCAAGGCCGGCCAGCACCTGCTCCACCTCATCAACGAAGTGCTCGACATCACGGGCATCGAGTCGGGCCGGCTCAGGATGTCGTCCGAGCCGGTGCGGGTGCTCGAAGCCGTCACCGAAACGCTGGACCTCATGGGTCCGCTGGCTGCCGCGCGCCGCGTCGAGATCTCGGCCGACGAGCCGGCCATGGCCGAGCGGTGGGTGCACGCCGATCGCCAGCGCCTCAAGCAGGTGCTGCTCAACCTGGTCGCCAACGCGGTGAAGTACAATCGCACCGGCGGCACGGTGCACGTGGGCTGCGAAGTCATGGGCGGCGACCGGCTGCGGATCGTCGTCCGCGACACCGGCCTCGGCATTCCGGCCGACAAGCTGCCGCGGATGTTCACGGCATTCGACCGCCTCGGCGCCGAGCAGACCGATGTCGAAGGCACCGGCCTGGGCCTGGCGCTGGCGCGCCGGCTCGCCGAGGCGATGCAGGGCACCATCGGCGTGACCAGCAAACAGGGCGTGGGGAGCACCTTCTGGATCGAGCTTCCCGGCGCCGAGCGCGAGGTCGCGCGCCGCGAGGAAATGGAGCGCGCGGCGCAGACCGACGCGCCGGCCACCATCGGACGCCCGCGGCGGATCCTCTACGTCGAGGACAATCTCTCCAACCTGACGCTGGTGCAGCGGATCCTGTCGCGCAGCTACAATGTCCAGCTGATCCCCGCGATGCAGGGCGGCCTGGCCCTGGATCTCGCGCGCCTTCACCGCCCCGACATGATCCTGCTCGACCTGCACCTCCCCGACATTCCAGGCGAAGACGTGCTGCGCCAGCTACGGCAGACGCCCGATTGCCGCGGTATTCCGGTCGTGGTGCTGAGCGCCGACGCCACCCAGGGCCAGATCGACAAGCTGCTGGCCGCGGGCGCGCACGCCTACATCACCAAGCCGCTCGACCTCAAGCCGTTCATGCAGGTGGTGAACGATGTGCTCGCCCTCCATGAGGCCGCCTGATGATCAGCCACGACTTGATCGCCCAGGCCCGGATCCTGATCATCGACGACGAGCCGGCCAACGCGCGGCTGCTGGAGCGGCTGCTGCTCTCGGGTGGCTTCGCCGAAACCACCAGCACGACCGACTCCCGGCGGGCGTTGCAGCTCTTCGACGAGGTCAAGCCCGACCTGGTCCTGCTCGACCTGCATATGCCCCACCTGGACGGCTTCGCGGTGCTCGAGGCGCTCAAGGCGCGCTGCGCGCCTAACGAGTACCTGCCGATCGTGGTGCTGACCGGCGACACCTCCGGCGACGCCCGGGAGCGCGCGCTCTCCGGCGGCGCGGTGGACTTTCTGCTCAAGCCTCTCGAACGGACCGAGGTGCTGCTGCGCACCAGCAACCTGCTCGAGACGCGCCACCTCTACCAGACGCTCAAGGACGAAAACCGCGCGCTGGAGACCAAGCTCGTCTACCAGGCCTTCCACGATACGCTGACGGGACTGGCCAACCGGGCGCTGTTCCACGACCGGGTCGAGCATGCGCTGGCGCGCGTGTCGCGCGGCGAGCCCATCGCGGTGGCGCTGCTCGATCTCGACGACTTCAAGAGCGTCAACGACACCCTGGGCCATGTCGAGGGAGACCGGCTGCTGGAAATCGTGTCGAGCCGCCTCCGGAAAGCGACGCGCGGCTGCGATACCATCGCGCGCATCGGCGGCGACGAGTTCGCCGTGCTGCTCGAGGGCGTGCCCACGCTCGAGGACGCGATGCTGGTGATCGAGCGCATCACCGACTCGCTGCGTCCGCCCATCGAGCTCCAGGGCCGCGAGGTGACCATTGGCGCCAGCCTGGGGCTGGCCCACGCGCGCGGCGAAGAGAACGTGGACGAGCTGCTGCGCAACGCCGACGTCGCCATGTACCGGGCGAAGGACGAGGGCAAGGGCCGGACCGCGGTGTTCGAGCCCGGGATGTATGCGGACTTGCTCCAGCGGCTGGAGCTGGCGAGCGATCTGCGCCACGCGCTGGAGCGGGGCGAGCTGAACGTGCTCTACCAGCCCATCGTCGAGCTGGACAGCGGCGAGCTCACCGGTGTCGAGGCGCTGCTGCGCTGGCAGCATCCGACGCTGGACATGTCCTCACCCGCGTCCTTCATTCCGCTGGCGGAGGAGACCGGGCTCATCGTGCCGATCGGCCGCTGGGTCCTGGGCGAGGCGTGCCGCCAGGGTCGCCGCTGGCAGCTGGCGAGGCCGAACCGGGTGGCCCCCACCATGAGCGTGAACGTGTCGGCGCGGCAATTGGTCGACCCCGATTTCGCGAGCGACGTGGCGGCGGCGCTCGCCGAAAGCCAGTTCCCGGCCGACCGGCTGATCCTCGAGATCACCGAGACCACGCTGATGGCCGACAGTCCCGACGCGGTAGAGCGGCTGAACGAGCTCAAAGCGTTAGGCGTGCGGCTGGCGATCGACGATTTCGGGACCGGATACTGCAGCCTGAGTTACCTCCAGCGCTTTCCGCTGGACATCCTGAAGATCGACAAGGCGTTCATCGCCCAGATGGAGAATGGCCAGGAAGCCGCGCTGGCGAGCACCATCGTGGCGCTGGCGACCACGCTCAAGTTGTTCACGGTCGCCGAGGGTGTGGAAGACGCCGGCCAGCGGGCGCAGCTGCTGGCGCTGGGCTGCAACCATGGCCAGGGCTTCCTGTTCGCCAAGCCGGTCGCGGCCGAGGCGATCGGCGAGCTGCTGCGGACCGGCGCGGCGTCGCCCATGGCCCGGGTGCCGCTGGAGGCCAGCGGCGTCTAGCGCCCCGTCGTAAACGACGGGCTCGGCAACACCAGGCCGTAAACGGCCAGAATCGGCGCTTGAAACGCTTTCCTGCCAAATTACGTCTCGAACCCGGACTCCAATCGAGGCGTTTCATGCGTTCGCGCAACCTGCTTTCCCTTGCCCTGCTCGCGGCCGCCGCCGCGCCCCTTGCCGCCCAGCGCCAGACCGGCGTGGTCGGCGCCTATACCGCTCTTCACGAGTGGCCGCAGGAGCCGCGGCGCTTCGACCTGCTCCACCAGGTCATGCACGTCCGCTTCGACGTGCCACACCGCGAGCTCTTCGGCGAAGT
Organism: Gemmatimonadales bacterium; assembly: GCA_036493755.1. GTDB lineage: Bacteria > Gemmatimonadota > Gemmatimonadetes > Gemmatimonadales > JACORV01 > DASXPG01. The sequence goes on along the minus strand of DASXPG010000113.1, from coordinate 10,065 downwards.
CACGACCCGGGTCGCCATCACGCAGGCGCCGACCGACACCATCCGGCTCGATGCCGAGAACCTGAGTATCGACAAGGCCACCGACGCGCGCGGCCGGGTGTTGCGCTTCGAGACCGACACCACGCACGTGACGGTCCGGCTGGGCCGGCGCGCCAACGTCGGCGACACGGTCGAGTTCAGCCTCACCTATCACACCATCCCCCAGCGCGGGCTGTACATCGTGCCCCGGCGCAACGTGATCTGGAGCCAGGGCGAAGCCACCGAGACCCGGGCCTGGATCCCGACCTACGACGCGCCTAACGATAAGACCACGTGGGAGTTCTACGTCACCGCCGACAGCTCGATGAAGGTGCTCTCGAATGGCCGGCTGGTCGGGACCGAGCCGGCCGCCGGCGGCCAGAAGGTCTGGCACTGGAGCCAGGAGACGCCGGCATCCACCTACCTCTATTCGGTGGTGGCCGGCCCCTTCACCATCCTGCACGACGAGTGGCGTGGCATTCCCGTGGAGTACTGGACCTACGCCGACACCGTGAACTCGGCATGGCGCAGCTTCGGCGAGACGCCGGCGATGATCGAGACCTACTCGCAGGTGCTCGGCGTGCCCTTCGCCTGGGCCAAGTACGACCAGTCGATCATTCCCGACTTCACCTACGGCGGCATGGAGAACGTCTCGGCGACGACCCAGACCGACCTCGCTCTCGTTCCCACCGGCACCTCGCCCGAAGGCGTGCGCGGCCTGGTGGCGCACGAGCTGGCCCATCAGTGGTTCGGCGACCTGACCACCACCGCCGACTGGGCCGACATCTGGCTCAACGAAGGCATCACCACTTACATGGAATCGGTCCAGCAGGAAAAGAGCCGCGGCTGGGATGAGGCGGAGCTGAACTGGCTCGGCCAGCAGCAGCAGGCCATGGCCGCCGACCAGAACGAAGTCCGCTCGCTGGTCTGGGGCCGCTACCAGGGGACCGATCCCATCCAGCTCTTTTTCAGCGGGCACGTCTACCCCAAGGGCGGGCAGCTCGCCCACCAGCTGCGCCGGCTGTTAGGCGATTCGCTCTTCTGGGCCGGGATGCACCGCTTCCTCACCGACAACGCGCACCAGCCGGTCACCACGCCCGACTACGCCGTGGCGATGGAGCGCACCTGCAACTGCGATCTCGACTGGTTCTTCGACCAGTGGGCCTACGGCATCGGCTATCCGAAGGTGCACTTCACCCGGCACTGGGATGCTCCGACGAAGACGCTGCACCTCTCCGTCGAGGAGACCCAGCCGATCGATTCGCTCCACCCGCTGTTCCGCTTCCCAGCCACGATCCGGATCATTACTCGTGATTCGGTCATCAGGCATGAGATCAACGTAACGCATCAGAAGGAGACCTTCGCGATAGCGCTGCCGTCGGAGCCGCTCTCGTTCCGCTTCGACGAAGGAGGCTGGCTGTTAGGCACGGTGACGGGCGACCAGACGTCAACCGAGCTGGCGGCGATGGCGATGCACGACCTCGATGTCCGGGGCCGCGAGTGGGCGCTGGAGCAGCTCGCCGAGGTGCATGATTCGGCGGCGGCCGCCGCCCGGCGTTTTGTGGTAATGAACGAGCACATGCCGCAGTTACGGCAGCAGGCCCTGGGAGACCTGGCCCACGACTCCAACGACGCGAGCCGGAGCGTAGCACGGCTGGCGTTGCGCGATGCCGACGGATCGGTGCGCGCGACGGCCATCAGGACGCTGCGCGCGCTCGACGCGGCCGGGGCTCTGGCCGCGGCCGACGCGATGTACCGGGATGATCCCGACAACCAGGTGCGCCAGGCGGCGCTCGCGGCCATCGCGTTCGAGCGGAAGGATGCGGCGCTGCCGCTGCTGATCGCCGCCTCGGCGCCCGACCAGACAGCCGGAGCACGCTTCACGGCCATCAACTTTCTGAGCCACATGCGGAATGCCCAGGCCGAGGATGCGCTCGAGCGGCTGACCGCGACCACCGAGGACCGCAACCTTCGGCAGTCGGCGCTGCTGGGCCTGGCGCGCACCGGCGACAGCGCGCGGGCGACCGCCGTGGCCTTGCGTCTGATCGGCGACTACGACCCGCTCTTCTCGGTCACCGCGGTAAACGTGGTGGGCATGGTGGGGGGAGCGGCGGGCAAGGCGCGGATCGCGGAGATGATGCCTAACGAGTCACGGGTCTTCGTTAAGAAGGCCATGCAGGAAGTGGTAGCGTCTCGGGCAAAGGGTATGGAGTAGGCGCTCTTAGCGCCTGGTGTGCCGAGCGCGCACTCTCAGTGCGCGTGTGCCACGATCAACTGACCCCCGCAAGCAGCTCGGCGTTCGTCTTTGAGCGGCGCATCAGAGACTGTAACGTCTCGAGGGCCTGGGCCGGCGCCAGGCCCGCGAGCCGCTTCCGGAGGGACTCGCGTCCCGCCACCTCGACGGGATCGCCTAACAGCTCCTCGCGCCGGGTCCCGCTCGCGGAGATATCCACCGCGGGATAAATCCGCCGGTCCGCCAGCGCTCGGGAGAGCCTCAGCTCGGCGTTGCCGGTCCCCTTGAACTCCTCGAAGATCACGTCATCCATCTTGCTCCCGGTTTCGTCGAGCGCGGTCGCGATCACCGTGACCGACCCGCCGCCGGGAACGGCGCGGGCCGCCCCGAAGAGCGCCTTGGGCTTGGCCATCGCGGCGGCGTCCAGCCCGCCGGACATGGTGCGGCCGCTCGATCGCCCGGCGGTGTTGTGGGAGCGCGCGAGGCGGGTCAGCGAATCGAGCACGATCACCACATCGCGCCCGATCTCCACCTGGCGCCGGGCGTGCTCGATCACCATGTCGGCCACGGCGACGTGCCGCTCGTGCGGCAGGTCGAAGCTCGACGCGATGACCTCGCCGCGGCCCCAGTCCACCAGCTCGCTCACTTCTTCGGGCCGCTCATCGATCAGGAGCAGCAGCAGCTCGACCTCTGGATGGGCCAGGGCCACGCCCTCGGCCACGGCCTGGAGCATCACGGTCTTGCCGGCCTTGGGTGGCGAGACGATCAGCGCCCGTTGCCCGAAGCCAAAGGGGCAGATCAGGTCGATGGTGCGCTGGATGTCGGCGGTGCGGGGACTCGAAGCGTTAGGCGTCTCGAGCCGGAGCAGCCGCGAGGGATGCACCGCACCGAGGGTGGTGAACTCGGGGCGCGTCGCGAGGGTCTCGGGGGCCAGGCCGTTGACCGACTTCACGCGACCGTCTTCCAGGACAACCAGGTCGCCCTTACGCAGTCCGGGGAGGCGCACTCCCGGGTCGCGCGAATCGGGGAGGTAGCTGTTCGCGGCGAGCCGCAGCGCGCCGCCTCGTTGGGTCGGGTCAAACCAGCCGGTGATGGAAGGCATGTCAGGAGTGGGTTAGAAGATAGCCCGGACGCGGGCTAAGAGTCTGCTATCGGCCGATCAGGCACCGTTTCCCGGTACGGAGTTAGAACTTCAGGATAGCGAGAACGGTCCCTATGGTGCCGAGCCAAAAGAGCAACATCCACTTCAGGAGTTCTGATCGCAGCGCGGCAATTTCAGAGCGGATGTCAGCCTTGAGCGCGCGCATCTCCGCCTCGATGCGCCCAAAGTTCGCATCGAAAAGGACTCGCAGCAGTTCGTGATAGCTCGCGTCCACGCTATTCAGCCACTCCGCAAGCTCGTTGGCGACGTCATCGCCGAGCTTCTCGTAGAACCTGCGCGACAACTTTGCCGTGATCGGCACCGGACCTCCTTTTTCGGAGGCCATTATACATCGTAAGCTCGGCGGGCCGAGTGCCGCAATAGTGCTCCGTGGCGCATTTCATTGCAATGACTAGTGCGCGGGGATCGGCGCGTCGACCGAGGCGACGCGGATAGTGCGCCACTTCTCCTGCCGGAAGCGCAGGATCGAAAGGGTCGAGCGGGTGACGTGTCCCGCGAGAATAGCGGACCAGATGCCGGCCGGCGTGAGGTGGCCGGAGGCCTGGAGCGCGAGGCAGATCCCGACCGGCACCACGACCTGCGCGACCAGCGAAATCCAGAATGGGCTTCGGGTATCGCCGGTGCCCTGGAGACCGCCGGTGTAGGCCAGCGCGACGGTGATGAAAAGTCCCGAGACGCTCAGGAACCGGAGCAGCTGGACACCGATGCGCACCACGTCGGGATCGCTCATGCCGAACACGGCGAGCAGCAACCGTGGAATAGCGAGAAAGAGCACGCCGAAGAACGCGGCGAGCAGCATGCCGATACCGGCGGCGATCGGCACGGCGCGGGCGGTGCGATCGGGCTTGCCGGCGCCGAGGTTCTGGCCGGCGACCGCGGCGGTCGCGCCCATGATGCCCACCGAGGTCCAGGTGATGAACGAGAAGAGCTCGGTGTAGCCCACGGCGTAGGCGGCCTGCGCGGCGGCGCTGTGCGGCAGCGAGCCGATGAAGCGCAGCAGCAGCACGCCGCTGATGTTGACCATCACGCCCTGGAGGCCCGCCGGCAGGCCGAAGTGGAAGAGCTCCCGCATAACGAGCCAGTCGGGCTTGAGGCTCATGCCGCGGTGCCAGTGGATCGGGGTGCGGCCGCTCATGAAGAGCGCGACGCCGACCACGGTCACGATTCCGCCGGCGATCGAAACCCCGGCCGCGGCGCCCGCGGTGCCGAGTTTGGGGAACGGGCCGAGCCCGGTGATCAGCGCGACGTTGAAGGCGATGTTGAGGACGGTGAGGAGAATGCCGAGCATGAGCGGGGTGCGGGCATCGCCGGCGGAGCGGAGGGCGCCGGTCAGCATGAAGAAGGTCAGCATGCCGAAGCTGAAGCCGAACATGATGCGCAGATAGGGAAGCGCCTGGGCGACGACGTCGGGTGCGGCGTTCACCAGGCTGAGCAGCAGCGGCGCGGCGAAGTAGCCCAACGGGGCGAGCACCAGGACCGAGAGTCCCATGCCGGCGAGGAAGGCCTGCCAGGTGATATGGTTGACGCGTTCGTGCTCGCCGGCGCCGGCCGCGCGCGAGACCAGGACGCCCATGCCGGTGAACACCGAGCTGACGAAGATCATGACCACGAGGAAGAGCTGGAACGAGACGCCGATGGCCGCGTTGCCGGCGTAGCCGACGAGGTGGCCGACGAGGGCGTGATCGACCACACCCTGGGCGCCGGCGATGATGTTCTGGAGCATCGTCGGCCAGGCCAGCATCCAGACTGCCCGGGGGAGCGGGCCGTCGACGATGGAGCGATCGAGAGGTTTCAGGGAATCGTTAGGCGGGCTTGGCGGAGTCTAGAACCCCTTGACCGCCTCCGCCTCCGTGCGGAAGACGGCCAGAATCGTCGAGAACCCGGAGATGTCGAACACCTCCCGCACCGTCTCATTCAAGCCGAAGACGTGCAGCGCGCCGCCCTTGGCGCTCAGCTTCTTGGCCGTGCCGAGCAGGACGCGGAGTCCCGCGCTGCTGATGTAGTCGAGCGCCGTGAAGTCGATCGCCACCCTGGTCACGCCACCCGCCAGCATCGCGTCGAGCGCCAGCTGCGCCTGGGGCGACGTATTGGAATCCAGATTCCCTGCGAGGGCCACGATGGTAACGTTTCGATCGGTGCGCGTCGTAATGTTCACGATTCATCCTCAATGCGTTTCGTCAGTGTGACGATGTTGCGGTCGGCGGCTCGCCGATAACCGACCTCATCCATCATCTGTTTGACCAGGTGAATCCCCAGCCCGCCAATCCTTCTCATATCCAGCGAGCCAGTCGTGTCGGGAGTGGTGTGCCCCCATGGATCAAAGGCGCTGCCATCGTCGGTCAGGGTGACCGATAGCTGGCCCTCGCGCAGCTCCGCCTCGACAGTCACCTCACCCGTTCCCCGTTCCCGCGTTCCCCGTTTCCCGAATCCGTAGGTGATGGTATTCGTCACCAGCTCGTCCAGCGCCACCGCCATTCCCCGCCGCACCTTCTCCGGCACCCCATTCGCCTCGGCAAAACCGGCAAATTCCGCCCCCACCCTGGCCACGTCCCCAAGATCGGCACCGATGGTTATCCGGAAAGCTGGCGGCATCGTATCCTTGCCGAGGAATGGCCCGTGCTGCACGTTCCTTCGGGAAACCTACGGGTCCCCGACGCACTTCTCCAACCTTTGGCGGCTTGGGTTGTAATTGAAAGAGCTACCCGCGGCAACTGACGAACAGGATCGGCTACTGGTCAAACGGTGCCTCGAGGGCCAGCCGGACGGCCCCATCGGCCTCGTCGACCGCTACCACAAACGCCTGTTCAATGTCGCGCTCCGAATGCTGGGCGATGTGCAGGACGCCGAAGACGTGACGCAGACAGTCTTTTTCAACGCCTTCGACAAGCTCAGAAGCTACGACCCGAAGTACCGGTTCTTCAGCTGGATTTATCGCATGACGGTGAACGAGTCGCTGAATCTGCTCAAGCGCAAGAAGCGCACAGTGACGCTCGAAGACATTGTCGCGATCAAGGCACCCGGACCCGACCACGATGCCGAAGTCAATGACCTGGTTGGCCGGGCGCTGATGGAGCTGAAACCGAATGATCGGGCCGTCGTGGTACTGAGCCACTTCGCGTCCTTCTCCTACCAGGAGATTGCCGACATGCTCGATATCCCGGTGCAAACGGTCAAATCCCGCTTGCATGAAGCCAGAGAAAAGTTGCGGCGCAAAATATGAATCGCGAAGAGTTCGACATCATCCGTCGCGAATTCGACGGCAGCAACAGCCCGGAAGAAAGCGCGTCCTTCAGATCGCTGATGGAGCGCGAACCGTCGCCGCATCTCAAGCAGGCAATACTCGAGGCCATGCCTCGGCAGACTCGCTCATTCAACCCGTTGTACGCCCTCATAGGAGGCTTCATGAACCGAAAGACGATGATTCTGGGAGGCGCGGTAGTGCTGGCGGCCGCAATCTTCATCGCCGGTAAAGTGACTGGTTGGCCACCTTCGGGCGACAAGGCCGGCACCATCGGCGGCGTCGAGCCGGCCGCGCGCTACAAGGGCCGGACCATGACCGAAGCCGACGTCACCATCAAGAATCCCGAAATCCAGACGCTCTTCCAGAACGAGCAGGTCCTGAATCTGGTCAAGAGCGACGCCTTCCGCGAAGCGATGCGGAACCAGCAGTTCCGCGAGCTGATGGCCAGCGACGCCTATCGCCAGATCATGGCCAGCGACGCCTATCGCCAGATCGCGGCCAGCGACGCTTATCGCTCGCTCCAGGCCAGCGACGCCTACCGGCAGCTGGAATCCAGCGCGGCCTTCCGCCAGCTCGCGGCCCAGGGCGCCTTCCGGCAGATCGCCGCCAGCGACGCCTCGCGCCAGGTCAATGCCAGCGACGCCAATCGCCAGGCGATCAACGCCAGCGACGCGGCCCGCCAGCTCCAGGCCAGCGACGCCTATCGTCAGATCGCGAACAGCGACGCCTTCCGCCAGCTCCAGGCGAGCGACGCATTCCGCTCGCTCCAGCAGAACGACGCGTTCCGCTCGCTCCAGTCGAGCGATGCCTTCCGCGAGCTCCAGGCCAACGACGCGTTCCGCCAGCTCCAGGCGAGCGACGCGTTCCGCTCGCTCCAGTCCAGCGACGCCTTCCGGTCGCTCCAGGCCAGCGACGCGTTCCGGTCGCTGTCGCGCTCCTCTGAGCTTTCGGATGTGTTCATGAGAGAGGCAATGCGGTCGCAACAGTAAGACGCTTGACTGCTTGACTGCTTGACTGCTTGACTGCTTGACCGCGGGGATTCGGGCTCTAACGGGAGCTCGGATCCCCGCGTAGTTTTTGTCCCTTGCCGACCCTCCGCACCCTCCGCACCTCCCTGGCCCTCTCAGCCCCTCTGTGGCTCTTTGCGCCTCGGGCTGCCGTTGCGCAGTTCCAAACGCTCGACACGCACGACATGCGCCTGGTCTATACCTCCTCGCTCCAGTCCTACCTCGTCCCTCAAGTCGCCCGGAGCTTCGAGAACTCGCTCCAGTTCCATCGCCGCCTCTTCAACTGGACGCCGCCCGGCAAGATCAACCTGCTGATGCACGACCTCTGGCATTACGGCAACGCCGGCGCCAGCCCGCTCCCCGAGAATCACATCACCGTCGGCATCGAGCCCTACGACCACGACTACGAGTCCGCGCCCGCCCAGGAGCGGATGATCTCCTCGCTCAACCACGAGATGGCCCACATCGTCACCGTGGACAAGGCCAGCTCGTCCGACCGCCTCTTCCGCTCGATCTTCTTCGGCAAAGTCACGCCTAACGCGGAAGCGCCGCTCTCGATGCTCTACGGCTACCTCACCACGCCGAGGTGGTATGCGCCGCGGTGGTACCTGGAAGGAATCGCCGTCTATCTCGAGACCTGGATGAACGGCGGCGTGGGCCGCGCCATCGGGCCCTACGACGAGATGGTCTTCCGCACCATGGTGCGCGACAGCGGCCGGATCTACGACGTGGTCGGGCTGGAATCCGAAGGCACGACGATCGACTTCCAGGTGGGCACCAACTCCTACCTCTACGGCACCCGCTTCATCAGCTACCTCGGCCTGCGCTACGGCAACGACAGCCTGCTGGCCTGGGTGAACCGCACCGAAGGCAGCCGGCGGTATTTCTCGGCGCAATTCCAGAAGGTGTACGGCCGCTCGCTCGAGGCCGAGTGGTCGCGGTGGATCGACTGGGAACGCCACTGGCAGCAGACCAACCTCGCGGCGATAAGGCGGCATCCCACCACCACGTCACGCCCGCTCACCGAGCGCGCACTGGGTTCGGTCTCGCGCGCGTATTACGATCCGGCGAGCCGCAACGTCTACGTGGCGATCCGCTATCCGGGACAGGTCGCGCATATCGCCGCGATCGATCTTCGGTCCGGCGGGTTCACGAATGTGCGCGAGGTGCTGGGGGCCGCGGGACTCTCGGTGACATCGATGGCCTTCGATGCCGGGTCGCGAACGCTCTTCTATACCACAGACAATCCCGACTGGCGCCACCTGGTCAAGCTGGACCTGACGACGGGCCATTCCGAGGAGCTGATCCACAACGCCCGCGTCGGCGATCTCGCGTTCAATCCGGCGGACAAGTCGCTGTGGGGCGTCAGGCACGACAACGGCTTTTCGACGCTGGTCCGCATCGCCCCGCCCTATCACGAGTGGCACCAGGTCCGCACGCTTCCATATGGAAGGGACATCTTCGATATCGACGTGTCGCCCGACGGCACGATGCTCATCGGCTCGATGTCGGAGATCAGCGGCGCGCAGCGGCTGGTGAAGATGGATATGGCAGACCTGCTACAGAACGACTTCACGCCGCAGACGCTCTACGAATTCGGCGACTGGTCGCCGTCGAACTTCGTCTTCTCTCCGGACGGGAAACAGCTCTTCGGCTCATCCTACTATTCCGGCGTCTCCAACATCTTCCGTTACGATTTCCAGTCCAAAGACATGGAGGCTTTGAGCAACGCCGAGACGGGGTTCTTCAAGCCGGTCCCCATTCCGGGCGATTCGGTACTGGTCTTCGAGTACAGCCGCCGAGGATTTGTGCCGTCGCTGATCCGCAATGCCGTGCCGGACAGCGTGAGCGCGATTCATTTTCTGGGCAACGAGATCGCCGCGACGCGGACCGACGTGCAGTCGTGGATGATTCCGAATGCCTCGCACATCAACATCGACTCGCTCACCGTTTCGACCGGGCCGTATCACGCGCTGAGCAACATCAAGCTGGACAACATCTATCCCATCGTCGAGGGATATCAGGACGCGTCCGGCACCCTGGAGCCCGCCTTCGGCCTTCGTATGAATCTCTCCGACCGGGTCGGCGCCACCGGGCTGGACATGACCGCGTCGTACGCACCCAGTACGCACCTGGCGTCGTACGAGCGTCTCCACCTGCGGGCGAATTTCCGCTACTGGCACTGGACCGTCTCCGCCGCCCTGAACCGCGCCGATTTCTATGACCTGCTGGGACCAACGCGCGAGAGCCGCCGCGGCTATTCGCTGGGACTCCAGTACCGGGGCCTGCTGGTGCAGGATCCGCCACGGTCGCTGGAGTACACCTTTCAGGTCACAGGATATGGCGGACTGACGACGTTGCCGGAGTACCAGGGCGTGGTCGCGCCCTTCGACAAGCTGGTCTC
>DASXPG010000112.1:0-2614 GCA_036493755.1 Gemmatimonadales bacterium | reverse complement strand
CTTACGCGAGTGCGCCCGAACTGGATCTTCGGGGTGCGGACGCCATGGACCTTGTCGAGCGACCGTTCCTGGCGGGAGTCGCATCGCGTCGCCGGGTACGGATTCGTGGTTGCCGGCCTCGCGGTGCTCATCACGTCGTTTGCCTGGCCCGCGGCGACGCTCGTCGTCACCGCGGTAGGCGTCGGCGGCAGTGCATTGATCTCGGTGGTCTGGAGCTACTTCGCGTGGAAACGCGATCCGAACGCACAGGGGAGGGAAGCATGAACCGTCGTCGCTGGAGCGCCGGTGCCGGGGTGAGCACGCTCTTGGTGCTGGGAGCCGGGGCGCTGTGCGCCCAGCGGAGCGCGGATCGGGGTGCCTTCCTGATGCGGCTGCCGCTCGACACGATCGTCATCGAGCGATTCGAGCACACCGGAGACACGCTGCAGGGGAGCATCGCGGTCAAGGGTCAGCCTCGCCAGGACTACATCGCGGTGCTCGGTCCGGCATTCAGCATCACGTCGTTGTCGCTCAATGTGTTCCGCGAGGGGGCCGTCGATGCCGCTCCGTTGCAGCGCGTCCGCATCGCCATGCGGGGTGACAGCGCCATCGCTGACATCAATGGCGCCGCCAGGGGATTCGCGACGACCTCGGGCGCCGTACCGCTGCTGAACAACTCGTTCGCCCTGGCCGAACTATTCACCCGTCGCGCGCGCGCTGGGGGTGATTCCGCCGATATTGTCGTGTGGGGCGTGAGCGGTGGCGTAACGCTTACGATAAGTATCCGCCCGGTCGGCCGCGATTCGATGACGCTGACCGTCGGCGGCGTGCAGGAACGATTGCGCGTCGACGCATCCGGCCGGATCGAGGGCGGCGCGATTCCATCGCAACACATCGAACTTGTCCGGGTCGATCCTGCCGCCGCGGCGGGCCTGCGCCTCGGCCGGCCCGACTACTCGGCGCCCGCAGGCGCCCCCTACACCGCGACGGAAGTCACCCTGGCCGGGCCAGGCGGGATGACACTGGGCGGCACACTGACGATGCCGGCCGCTCCGGCTGGCCGCGTACCGGCGGTGATCACCATTACCGGCAGCGGACAGCAGGATCGCGACGAGTACATCCCGGTTGCCGGCGGCTATCGCCCGTTCCGGCAGATCGCCGACACGCTGGGACGGCGGGGAATCGCGGTGCTCCGGCTCGACGACCGGATGGTGGGAGCCTCCGGCGGCAGCCTGGGAACCAGCGCCGACTACGCCGATGACATTCGCGCCGCGGTGGCCTTTCTCCGCACCCGCCCTGATGTCGACGATGACCGCATCGCACTGCTTGGTCACAGCGAGGGCGGCATGATCGCTCCGATGGTCGCGGCGACCGATCCGCGCCTCAAAGGCATCGTGCTGCTCGCCGGTCCGGCGCAGAATGGGATGAACATCATTCATTTTCAGCAGCGCAGTGCGATCGAACACGACGCGTCGATCCCTGCAGGCGTCAGGGACTCGGCGATACGGGCCGCCGCCATTTCGCTCGACTCACTAGCGCGGACCAACCGGTGGCTGGATTTCTTCATGCATTACGATCCCTTGGCCACGGCACGGCGAGTCAAGGTTCCGGTGCTGATCCTGCAGGGCGCCACGGATCACCAGGTCACACCGGAACAGGCGGGACAACTGGCCAGCGCGATCCGGAGCGGCGGCAATTCCGACGTCACCGTGCATGTCTTCGCGGGCTTGAATCATCTATTCGTTCCCGACACGAGCGGCCTGCCCAGCGGCTACACCGCGCTCAAGAGCAGTCGTGTCACGCCGGAAGTGCTGGGGACCCTGGCGGACTGGCTGGCCATCAAGCTCGGCGTGAGCAAGTAAGCCGCTGTGTTGATTGGGACGCGAACCGAGGGACAACGCGCCATGACACCCAATGAGCCGGCCGGGGTCAGAGAAGGGACACCACTCCTTCGCGACGTGGGAGTCGTCAGCGCCACGGCGCTCAACATGACCGACATGATCGGTGTCGGCCCCTTCATCACCATTCCGCTGATCATCAGCGCAATGGGTGGTCCGCAGGCCATGCTCGGATGGATCCTCGGTGCCGTCTTCGCCATCTGCGACGGGCTGGTGTGGGCAGAGCTCGGCGCCGCGATCCCCGGCTCGGGCGGGTCCTATGGCTTCCTCAAGGAGATCTACGGACCCAACCGCCTGGGCCGGCTGGTGTCGTTTCTCTTCATCTGGCAACTGTCGTTCAGCGCCCCGCTTTCCATTGCATCGGGCGGCATCGGGCTCGCCCGATACGCCGGCTTCTTCTGGCCGGGGCTCGACCGTATCATCGCGGCGCACGCCATGCACCTCGACGTCCCGCTGCTAGGCGCGCTCGATGCGCGCGTGGTATTCAGCCTGGGCACGTTGGTCGCCGTGGGCGCGCTGGCGCTTGCCGTCGCCCTGCTGTATCGGAGAATCACCGCCATCGGTTGGCTCTCGCGCCTGCTCTGGATCGGGGTGCTGATCACCGTCGCGTGGGTGATCTTCGCCGGCGTGACCCACTTCAATCCGTCGCGCGCCTTCAGATTTCCGCCCGGCGCGTTCCGCCTCACGCCCGACTTCTTCACTGGCCTCGGCGCGGCGATGCTGGTAGCCACGTACGA
>DASXPG010000111.1:0-2923 GCA_036493755.1 Gemmatimonadales bacterium | reverse complement strand
ACGCGAGCCCCGCCCCGGTGGTCTGCACCAGGAAGATCGCGCCGACGACGTACCAGCCGTAGAACAGCCTCAGGTGCGCAGCTCCGGCCGCCCGCGGAACTGGTCCAGCGCCTCCGGATTGGCCAGCGCCTCGACGTTCTTCACTGGGCGGCCGTGCACCGCCTCGCGCACCGCCAGCTCGACGATCTTGCCGCTCTTCGTCCGCGGGATGTCCGCGACCTGGAGCACCTTCGCCGGCACGTGCCGCGGGGTGGTATTGATCCTGATTCTCTGCTTGATTTTGGAAACGAGAGAATCCTCGAGCGAAAACCCGTCTTTCAGCTTCACGAACAGCACCACCCTGACGTCGCCCTCCCAGTCCTGGCCGATGACCAGCGACTCGAGCACCTCGTCGAGCTGCTCGACCTGGCGGTAGATCTCGGCGGTGCCGATGCGCACGCCGCCGGGATTCAGCACCGTGTCGGAGCGCCCGTAGATGATCATGCCGCCGTGCCCGGTGACCTCGCTCCAGTCGCCGTGGCGCCAGACGTTCGGGAACTTGTCGAAATAGGCGGCGTGGTAGCGCGAGCCGTCCGGGTCGTTCCAGAAGCCGATCGGCATCGACGGAAACGCCTTCGTGCAGACCAGCTCGCCTTTCTGGTTTTCCAGGGAAACGCCCGCGTCATCGAAAACTTCGACCGCCAGGCCGAGGCCCTTGGCCTGGATTTCGCCGCGCCAGACCGGGCCGGCGGGATTCCCCAGCACGAAGCACGACACGATGTCGGTGCCGCCGGAGATCGACGACAGGCAGACGTCGGTCTTCACCTGGTCGTAGACGTAGTCGAAGCCCTCCGGCGAGAGCGGCGAGCCGGTGGAGAGCACCGCGCGCAGCTTCTCCAGCCTGTGCGTCTTCTTCGGCTCGACGCCGAGCTTCACCAGCGAGTCGATGAACTTCGCCGAGGTGCCGAAGTGGGTCATCCCCTCGGCGTCGGCGAAGTCGAACAGGATCTTCCCCCGCCCCACCGAGGGCGAGCCGTCATACAGGAGCAGCGTCGCGCCCGAGGCGAGCCCGGACACCAGCCAGTTCCACATCATCCAGCCGAGCGTCGTGAAGTAGAACAGCCGGTCGCCCTGCCGCACGTCGCTGTGGAGCTGGTGCTCCTTCAGGTGCTGCAGGAGCGTGCCGCCGGTCCCGTGCACGATGCACTTCGGCACGCCGGTCGTGCCGGAGGAATACAGGATGTACAGCGGATGGTCGAACTCGACCTGCTCGAACGCGATGTCCTTCGCGGAATAGGCTTTTACGAATTCTTCCAGGCTTTCCCCCACCGTAACCGGAGATCCGATGTACGGCAGCACCACGCAGGCCTTCACCGAAGGGAGCTGCGCCAGGATCTCCTTCACCTTGTCCTGGGTGTCGAACGGCTTACCGCCGTAGAGGTAACCGTCGGCGCAGAACAGCACCTTCGGCTCGATCTGGCCGAAGCGGTCGAGCACGCCCTGCACCCCGAAGTCCGGCGAGCAGCTCGACCAGACCGCGCCGAGGCTCGCGCTCGCCAGCATCGCGGCGATCGACTCGGGCCGGTTCGGCAGGTAGCCGGCGACCCGGTCGCCCTTCTTCACCCCGGCAGCGGCGAGCGCCTGGGAGAGCCTCGAGACCAGGTCGCGGAGGTTTTTCCGTGAAAGCCTTTTCTTGACCTTGTCCTCGCCCCAAAAGACGATCGCATCGGCGTCGTCGGGCTGGCGAAGCAGGTTCTCGGCGAAGTTGAGCCGCGCCTCCGGGAACCAGCGGGCGCCGGGCATCCGCTCGCCGTCGACGAGCGTCGGCCCCTTGCGCGCGCCGCGCGCATCGCAGAAGTCCCACACCAGGTTCCAGAATCCCTCGCGATCGGCGATCGACCAGGCGTGCAGCTCGTCGTAGCTCCCCTTCCCGGCGCGGGCCATGAAGCGCGCCATGCCGGTGCCCGCCGCGCGCTCCGGCGAAGGGATCCAGAGCGGTTTCACGCGAGTCTCTTGCGGAGGTCTTCGGGGATGCGGACCGGCTTCTGCGTCTTCATGTCGATGAAGACGACGGTGGCCTCGCCGTCGGCATGGATGACCTGGTTTTCCAGCAGACGCAATTCATAGAAGGTCGGCACGCTGGAGCCTCCCAGCGCCCCGGTATAGACCTTCACTTCGACCGTTCCGGGGTAGCTGAACGGGCGCTTGAAGTTGCAGGTGGCGTTGGCGATCACGATGCCGGTGCTCGTCCAGGCCTCGTCCTCGGGCACCAGGGCGTCGAACCAGCTGATGCGCGCCTGCTCCATGTAGCGGAAGTAGACGGTATTGTTGACGTGGCCCATCGCGTCCATGTCCCCCCAGCGAATGGGGATGCGCTCGACATGAACCGGTTTCTTCTCCATAAAACCCACGAATTATAATTCCCCCATGGCGCGCGAATCGATGGAGTACGACATCGTCGTCGTCGGCGGCGGCCCCGCCGGCCTGGCCGCGGCGATCCGCATCAAGCAGCTCTCCGCCGAGACCACCGTCTGCGTGCTCGAGAAGGGCTCGGAGATCGGCGCGCACATCCTCTCCGGCGCGGTGATGGACCCGATCGCGCTGGACGAGCTGATCCCCGACTGGAAGGCCAGGGGCGCGCCGCTCAACGTTCCGGTGACCGAGGACCGGTTTCTCTTTCTCAACGAAACGGGCGCCCTCCAGGCGCCGGCGTTCGTTCTTCCGAAGTGTTTCAAGAACCATGGCCACTACGTCGTCAGCCTGGGCAACGTCACGCGCTGGCTCGGGCAGCAGGCGGAAGCGCTCGGGGTGGAGATCTTTCCGGGGTTCGCCGCCTCGGAATTGCTTTTCGAAAATAATGCCGTCAAGGGCGTCGCCACCGGAGATCTTGGTTTAAATAAAAATAAAGAAAAAACATCGGCATACCAACCCGGCATGGAGCTGC
>DASXPG010000110.1:0-3151 GCA_036493755.1 Gemmatimonadales bacterium | reverse complement strand
GCGGCGGCGAGGTTGAAGACCACGCCTACGCTCTGCGGGCTGTTGGTGGCGTTAGTCGAAGTCACCGGCACAGTTGCGGAATAGGAACCCGCGGCGAGGCCGGTATTGGAGGCGGTCAGGGTGAGGGTGGCCGGCGCGGTGGTCTTGTCGATCGCCGCGGTGAGCCAACCGGTGGCACCGGTGCCAAAACTGATCGTGCCGACGGCGAGACCGGTGAGAGCCTGGGAGTCGGGGCTGGTGATCGCGACCGTGAGGGACGCGGGGCTTGTCGTCCCGACGGTGTCGGAGAACTGGATCGCCGTCGGATTGAGCTTCATGGTCAGGACGGGCGGCGGCGGCGGTGGCGGAGGAGGCGGTGGCGGTGGCGCCACGGAATCGGCGACGGAATGACCGCAGCCGCTGGTAATAGCCAGCGCGGCGCCGAGGGCTCCCAGGATCAGGAACACTGTCAGCGAGCGTCGAGGTGTCTGAAACATCATATGCGTGGACCCTGCACGAGTGAGGGTGTCGGCCATGGTGGCGGAGCCGGCGCGTCAATGACGTCGCGGGCGATTTGAAGTCGAGCCTCACTAATGAAAGAATCGTGCCGAAAAAAAGTGTGATGAAATGCGGCGACCTGCACCTGATTGGGGCGGGAACTTATTTTCTGCGAAGTGTTTGCGAGCTTATACCCGGCGGCATTTCCCGGAGGAAGGAAGCTGGTAACGCCGGGTCGAATCACTCTGCACGGATGTGACCGGCGCGGCGCCGCGGGATTGTTCGGTGGTTTGGTCGACCTGCCGTACCATGAACTCGATAGGCAGTCCCTGCCCTGTCCGGGTAATCGTCACCCGCGAAGCGCCTTGTATCGATCCGATTCCCTTTGATGCCGAGCTGGTCGACTGGCCGGGAAACTCGCAGGCGGCATCGAGCCCGGAGGCTGCGCGCCTGACCAGGTGATGGGTTTCGAAGCTGCGGCTGGATTCCAGCTGGAAGGGAACGTGATTGACCACCACATCGACAATCCCGTTGGCGCCGAGGAACGATGCGAAGGTGATGCCGCGCAGGCCGAGATCGGCCGGGGTGCTGGCGCGCTCCAGCTCGGCGGGGCGAGCGGCGGCTCCCGCCGACTGCTGTTGGAGCACGAGGATCAGGACGCCGCTGTCGGCGCGGGTCGCGGTGAGAGCAAAGATCGAGTCGGTGGCGGCGCTCTCGCCATGTCCCACGACCACGGCGTTGGCGTAGCCGGCGCGCGAGGCGGCGCGGACCACGGCAGCGAATCGCGTTGCCTCGCGGGCATCCGTCGTCGAGACGCCTTGGGCGCGGGCCGCCGGCGCCACGGCGAGAAGACCGAGCGACGTAAGAATCACAGCTGAACGCATGACAGTGAGGCTATCGCGGGAATCGCGAAGACGCCAGCATCGGCCGGCAATTGAGGGACGCGCCAGGAGGGACTCGAACCCCCGACCCGCAGCTTAGAAGGCTGCCGCTCTATCCACCTGAGCTACTGGCGCAGAGCAACAAATCTAGGAAGGTCAGCTCCGGGAGGCGAGCAGTGCCTCGCGCATTTCGTCGGCCGACTGCCAGCGCTGCGCCGGATCCTTGGACAGGGCCTTCGATACCGCCGCGCTCAGCTTGGGCGGCAGATCCGACCGCGCCCCCGAGACCCTGGGGATGGGGGCCTTCTGATGAAGGACCAGGACCTCCTGCTCCATCGGGTGACTGAAGGGTGGACTGCCGACCAGCGCCTCAAAAAGCACGCACCCCAGCGAATAGATGTCGCTCCGCTCGTCGACCATGATCCCCTGCGCCTGCTCGGGACTCATGTACGACGACGTACCGACGGTAAAGCCGGACCGGGTCACGCGCTGCGCCTCGGAATTCGCGATCGCCCGCGCGATGCCGAAGTCGAGGAGCATCGCGCCCTGCGGCGTGAGCAGAATGTTGTCGGGTTTGACGTCGCGATGGACGATGCCGCGCTGGTGGGCGTGCGCCACCGCTTCGAGCACTTCGCAGGTCCCCTTCAACGCTTCACCGATCGGCGCCTGCCGGTGCCGGTCCAGGTACTTCCGCAGCGTCGGCCCCTCGGCCCACTCCATCACATAGTAGAGGAACCAGTCGGCTTCGCCGTAGTCGAGCAGCCGGGTGATGAGCGGGTGGTCGAGCTTCTTGAGGACTTCGATCTCGCGAAGGAATCGCTTGGCGGTGAGGCTCGGCATCAGCTCGGGCCGCAGCACCTTGAGCGCGACGGTCTTTCCCGCCGGGTCCTTGGCCCGGAAGACCCGCGCCGCGCCGCCGACGGCAATTTCCTCCTCGACCTTGTAACGGTCGCCGAGGAGCTCACGCACATAGGCGATCAACTCGCGCGGCATGCCGGAATAGACGACCTTTGGCACTCATGCGCCAGAGGATTCGCCTCGCCCTGTGCTGCCTGATCGGCTTCCTCCCGGTTGCCGCCGCGGCCCAGACCCGTGTCGTGCTGCTGGGAACCGGGACGCCCAACGCCGACCCGGTGCGTTCGGGCCCATCGCTGGCGATCGTGGTGAGAGGCTCGGTCTACCTGGTGGACGCCGGACCCGGCGTGGTCCGCCGGGCCGAGCTGGCGCGGCAGCATGGCATCGACGCGCTCACCCAGCCGAATCTGAAGATCGTTTTCATCACCCATCTGCACTCCGACCACACGTTAGGCCTTCCCGATCTGATCTTCACGCCCTGGGTCCTGGACCGCACCGCGCCGCTCGAGGTGTACGGCCCCAAGGGGATCAAGGCGATGACCGCGCACCTCACCGCCGCCTACATCGAGGATGTGCACGTGCGCACCGACGGGTGGCAGCCGCAGAACACCACCGGCTACCGGGTGATCGCGCACGAGATCGAGCCCGGTGTGATCTATCGCGACTCCAACGTCACGGTGACGGCTTTTTCGGTGCCCCACGGCTCGATGCCGTCGGCCTTCGGCTACCGCTTCGAGACGGCGGATCGCACCATCGTCGTGTCGGGTGACACCGGCCCCACCACCGCGGTGATCGCGGCGTGCAACGGCTGCGACCTGCTCATCCACGAGGTCTACAGCGAGCGCGGCCTGGCCAGTCGCACGGCGGACTGGAAGCGCTATCATCGGCACTTCCACACCTCGAGCAGCGAGCTGGCGCACGTCGCGACCGAGGCGCAT
>DASXPG010000109.1:5000-10203 GCA_036493755.1 Gemmatimonadales bacterium | reverse complement strand
CGCCACCTCCGCCGCCGCCGCCACCGCCGCCCCCCGGCAGCGTTGTCACCCTCGTGGCGCTCGGGAATCTCGGTGCCTGCGGCAACAGCCTGCAGCAGGCGTCTGCCAACCTCGTGGCCAACACGCATCCCGACTACGTCTTCATGCTTGGCGATATGGTGAAGCCCAGCTCCGGCGCGGTCGCATCGTACCAGGACTTCCAGAATTGCTACGATCCGGTGTGGGGACAGTTCAAGAACATCACTTACGCCGCGATGGGAATGAATGAAGTAGACGGCGACACGACCAGCGCCACCGCCGGCTTCGCCCCCGGTGCCGATGCCTACTTCGGCGCCAACAAGGCCGGCCCAGCCGGTCACAACTACTTCAGCTTCGACCTCGGCAGCTGGCACGTCATCATGCTCGATATCCAGTCTGGCGGCCCGCATCGTCCGGTGCATATCCGCTACAAGTCCGGGAGCGAGCAGCTCGACTGGCTCGACAAGGATCTGTCCGCGCACTCGAATCAGTGCACGGTGGCCTTCTTCTATGACCCGATGTGGATCAGCTCCAGCGATCCGCCGACGCCGACCGATCCGAACCCGAATCACGACTATCGCGATCAGCCGATCCGCGGCATCTGGACCGTGCTCTACCAGCACAACGCGGACCTGGTGATCAACGGCAGCTTTCACATCTACGAGCGCTTCGCGCCGATGTTCTACGCCAACGGCTACCAGAACCCGACGCCGTCGGAGTTCGCCGCCGACTCGGTGCGCGGTATCCGGCAAATCACCTCGGGGCTGGGCGGCGACGGGCCGCTGACCACCCCCTCGGCAACGGTAGTCCACCCGCTGAGCCAGTACCGCAGCGGCGGCAACGGTGTGCTGAAGCTCCAGCTCGGACAGGGCACGTACACCTGGCAGTTCCTGAACACGCAGTACTCGAGCATTTCCGATAGCGGCTCGGGAACCTGTCACTAGAGCAAGCAGGCAGTCGCGGCCGTCGCCGCAGTAGTGAACAGCCAGAAGGGCGCGGGATAAGCTCCGCGCCCTTCCTGTTTGCCGTTGGCCGCTCACTACGGTGGCGACTGTTGCGACTGCGGCGGCTGCGACGACTAGTTCTCAAACGGCTTCCGGGGTCCGCTGCCGGCGTGGGTCACCACTCCCTGGGCCGAGTCGACGGCGAAGGCGTGGCGCAGGACCGGCTCGCTGATACCGGCGGTCTCGCCGCAACCGGCGAGAAGAGCGAGGCCCATGAGGATCATCAGTCGCTTGGCGATACGCATTTGGGACTCCCGGCAGAAGGTTGAAAGCCAAGCTAGGAACGCCCTCGCAATTGGCTGACAATTGGCTCCCAATCGGCCCGGCGAGCTATGTTCGCGGCCGTGAAGCCCCCATCCGGCCTGAGCGCGCCGCCCCTGGAGCTGATCTGCCTCGGGCCACCCACGGTGCGGCTCGCGGGCGGCAACCCGCCGCCAGACGCCCTCTGGCGCAAGCACATCGCGCTGCTTTCCTACCTTGCCTTTCCCCCGACCGGGTCCGCACCCGGGATCACCTGGTGGGACTGCTCTGGCCCGAAAAGACGCAGGAAGCCGCGCGTCATTCCCTCAGCGAGGCGCTCCGCCGCCTCCGCGGCAGTCTCGGCTCCGACCGGCTCCGCGCCGATGGCGACGCCGTGCTCCTGTCGGATATCGACATGAGCGTCGACGCGCTGCACTTCGAGCGGCTGGCCGCCGCCGATGCCGACGGGGCGCTGGCGCTCTATCGCGGTGATTTTCTCGACGGCTTCGCGTTAGGCGATGCCGAGCCGTTCGATGAGTGGGCGGGAGGCCTGCGGCGGCGGCTGCGCCAGCGGGCCGTCGAGCTGTTGATCACGTCGGGAGAGCAGGCCCTGGCGCGCGGTGCGCCCGCGGCCGCCGCCGATCTGGCGCTGCGGGCGACCCAGATGGACTCGTTAGGCGCCGCTCCCATCGGCCTGCTCATGCGCGCGCGCGGCGTGGGCGGCGACGCCGCCGCCGCCCTCGCGGCCTTTCACGCCTACGCGCGGCGGGTGGAAGCCGAGCTGGGCGAGGCGCCCGACCGGGGCCTCGCCGCTCTCGCCGGGCGGCTGCGCCAGCAGGGAGCGAGTACCACGGCCGAAATCGCCGCGCCGCCCGAGCCGCCCTTCATCGGCAGTTCGGCCGCCGCCACGGCTTTTCGGGCAGCCGCCGATGCGCTGCGCGGCGCCGGCCCCGAGGCGCTGGTCGTGATGGGAGCCCCCGGCATGGGCCGCAGCCGGCTCCTCGGCGAGATCCGCAAGCGGGCTGCGCTCGCCGGAGCGAGCGTCGCCACGGCGCGCGCGCTGCGGTCCGACCAGGACGCGGGATGGAGCACGCTGCGCCAGCTGATGCGCTCTGGGTTAGCCGGTGCGCCCGGCATCGTTGCCGCCCATCCCGAGACGGTGGGAGTGGCCGCGTACTTCGCTCCGGAGCTCGCCGAGCGGGTCGCGCCGGTGGCGCCCCGCGACGTCGGCCACGTCGCCGGCGCGCTGGCCGCGCTGATCGCCGCCGCATCGGACGAGGCGCCGGTCGCCATTTTCGTCGATGACGCCGATCTCGCCGACGGCGCCAGCCTCGAAGCGCTGCACGGCGCCCTCCGCATCCTGGGACCCAGCCGCGTCGCCGTCTTTCTCTCCCTCGCCGCCGACACCGACACCATCCCGCGCGAGCTTCTCGCTCTTTCCGCCGATATTGGCGGTGCCATTCCCGGCGCCTTCGTCCGTCTCACGCCACTGGAGTCCGCCGATCTGCACGAGCTGGTGAGCGCGCTGGTGCCGGGCGAGAAGCGTGAGGATGTCGACCGTTTATCGCGCCGGCTGGCCATGGAAACCGGTGGCAGCCCCTTCTGGACCATCACGCTGCTTCGCGCCCTCCAGGCATCGCAGCGGATGCGCAGCGAATTGCTGGCCTGGCCGCCTCACTCCCGAACCTTCGAAGCGCCGCTCCCGCCGGGGGTGCCATCGTCGGCCCGGCTGGCGGCCGCATCGCGCCTCGCCCTGCTCGCGCCGCGCGAGCGAGCGGTGGTTCTCGCCGCTGCCGTCTCGGGCAGCCCGGATCCGGCCCTGCTGGCCGCCGTCACCGGGCAATCGCCATCCGAAATCGACGGCGCGCTGGCCGAGCTGGAACGCGCCAGCTTGTTGGCCTTCACGTCGGATCGTTATGCGTTTACTGCGCCGCTGTTGGCGACGGTGATTCGCACCGCCTGTGTCACCAGCGGCGAGCGCGAGCGAATTCGCGCCCGCGCCATTGTCGCGCTGGATGTTGAAGACGGCAACATCGAGTCCGCGGTGCTGGCTGCCGAGCTGATGGCGGAGCGCGGCCCTTCAATTGAGACGGTACGGCGCGCCGAATCCGCCGGGCGGGCGGCGCTGCGTGGAGCGTCGGGTCGCGCCGCCGCGCGCGCGCTTCGTGCCGCCGAGCAGGCATGCCCCGAGGGCGACGAGCAATCGGCGGCCCTCGTCGATGGATTGCGGCAGGACCTGGCGGCGCTGGGCCGGAGCGCAGGGTGATCGCTGATGTCCAACCTTGAACGTGGATTTCGTGTCACAGATGTGGCTCGCATGAAGCCCATCTACCATCTGGAGCGTCCATGAAGCTGCTCGGTCTGCTGCTCGCCGCCGTCCCCGCCACGCTCTCGGCCCAGGTCTCGGCGCCCATCACCAACGTCTCCTACGAGCTGACCTTCGACAGCGCCGCCGCCGCCCAGCGCAGCGTGCAGGTGGCGATGTCGTTCGAGGTCGCTGGACCGGCGCCAGTGCTGCTGTCGCTTCCCGCCTGGGCGCCGGGGCATTACGAGATCATGAACTTCTCGCGCAACGTCGCCCATTTCACCGCGACCCAGAACGGGCAGCCGCTGCACGCCGATCGCTTCGACTACGACACCTGGCGGGTGATTCCCTCGGGGCGTGGTGCGGTACGCGTCGGCTTCGACTTCAAGGCCGACACCTTGCAAACGGCCGCGGCATGGACCGCGCCGGACTTCCTGATGGTCAACGGCACCAACGTCTTTCTCTTTCCGCAGGGCCGCTCGCTCGAATATCCCGCCACCGTGACCGTGCACACGCGTCCCGACTGGCGCGTGGTGACGGGGATGCACGCCGCCGGCGGGCCGCTGACGTACCATGAGTCGAACTATCATGACCTGGCCGACATGCCCTTCTTCATCGGCCGCTTCGACGTGGACTCGAACATGGTGTCGGGGAAGTGGACGCGGCTTGCGAGCTACCCGGCGGGCCGGATGAGCGGCGCCCCCCGGACGGCGATGTGGAGCGCGATGCAGAAATTCATTCCCGCCGAGACGGCGGTGTTCGGCGAGACGCCGTGGGACGACTACACCGTCTTCATGATCGTCGTCGACAATTTCGGTGGCGCGACCGCTCTCGAGCACCAGAGCGGGAACGTCGGGATCTATGGAACGACGGTCATCGCCGCACCGGGGATTCCCAATGTCGTCGCGCACGAGATGTTCCACGCCTTCAACGTGAAGCGCCTGCGGCCGGCCGAAATGTTTCCTTATCGTTATGACGAGGCGAATCCCACCACGCTGCTCTGGGTGAGCGAAGGCTTCAGCGATTACTATGCCGATCTCGACGAAGTCCGCGGCGGCGCCATCGACTCGGCCGCCTTCGCCCAGAATACTCTGGGCCACATGCAGGTGGTCGGCGCATCACCGCCCGCCTCGGTCGAGGACGCGTCGCTGGCGATCTGGACCCACACCAGGGACGGCAGCGACTTCCTCTACTACGACAAGGGCTCGGTCCTCGGCTTTCTCCTCGACATCATGATTCGGGATGCCAGCGATAACCACGGCTCGCTCGACGGCGTCATGCGCTCCCTCTACGAGTCGGCCTGGAAGCACCATCGCGGCTTCACCAACGAGGAATTCTGGGCGGCGGCGAGCCGTGCCGCCGGAGGGAAGTCGTTCGCGGCCTTCTACGACCACTACGTGGATGGCCACGATCCGCTGCCTTACGATTCGATTGTTCCGCTGGCCGGCTTTCGCTACTCGTCGGAGACGTTCCGGGCGCCGCGCCTGGGAATCGGCACCGCGAGTGACAGTCTCACGACGGTAACGCAGGTCATCCCGGGCGGCGCCTACGAACGGGCCGGCGGCCATGTCGGCGATACCTTGGTGACCCTCGGCGGGGTGGATGTGCGTACCGATCCGAACTTCGACGCTTTCCG
>DASXPG010000108.1:0-6068 GCA_036493755.1 Gemmatimonadales bacterium | reverse complement strand
CAAGGCTGACGTCGAGATGGAGGCTCGATCCGGCGCGCACCGGGACGTTACGCACCAGCCGCGGCCGATAGCCGAAGCGCTCGACCAGGACGTCGTAACTGCTCGGGAGCAGGAGCGTGAAGCCGAAGGTGCCGCCGCGGGGCGTCTGCTTGATCCGGGCTACGCCGGTGATGCGCTCGGTCAACGTGATCGTGGCTTCGGGCAGGCCGTGGCCGCCACGGTCGGTAACCGTGCCGCTCAGCGCACCGGCATCCAGGCTCTGGGCGTGCAATGCACGCACGCTGCCGGCAGCTGCCAGGAGCGCCGGCAGGGCCAGGCGCATCGAGCGTCGCCACAGGCCTGTGAAAGGGACCATTCGGTTCGGAAGGCTCACAATAGAGCCACGAACCTACGCATGTCCTGTGCCCCGGCGCAACGAATGACGCGCGTAAGCAACACCCGCCAGTACCCCCCCCAGCATGCCGGCGGCGGCTCCGGCGAACGTCAAGGCCGACATCATCATGCCCGGCGCAGCGATCGGCAGTATGAACATCGGCAGTACTCCCACAGCCAACGCCAGCGGTCTGGTGCGTCTGCTACCCCAGTAGCCGACTGGGACGAACAGAATCGCGAGCCAGGCGGCATCGAGAAGAGCCGAATCGGGGGCGACCGTCGGTGCCACGAATCGCCAGGACGATCCCACCGTGAATCCCCGGCAGTCGGCGGCATCCCGAAGCCTCACGCACCAGCGTCCGGGATGGGTGAGCGTCAACGAAATCGTGTCGCCCTCGCGGACGTCTCTCGTGGCATTGCGAAAGCGCAGCTCGGCTGGCGTGAATCCGGCTCGCTCTGCGCGGGTCATGAATCGCAGCAGCACGTCGCTGCGATCGGCCAGTATCTGGATGATCGTCCGGTACTCGCGATCGGCGATGCTGAAGATCGGCGCCGGGCGCTGAGGGGACCGGCCGGCGATCGCGGCAACATCAAGCCGGAAGCCGGAAAGCAGGCCGTCGCGGGCCGCGCCGGAGTCCCTCAGCTCACCATCGTGCAGCGGCTCGCTGCCAAGCGTCACGGCGAGGATCGACCCCTCGTAGATCTCGAATCCGCGAAAGTGCGCGGCCCATTGTCCGTACCAGGTACTACGCGGGAGATCCGGCACGATGAGAATCGCCGTGGCGATTTGCGCGAGTACCGCGACAATGGTGGCGACAACCAGAAGTCTCCGGCGCACCAAGGCATCCGGATCAAGGAGGCGTGGCAGCGCGATCCACAGCGCCGCGCCCACCATGGCGCCGATAGTGTTGGCCACGACGTCGTCGAGCGCCGAATGGCGCCCCGGAATGAACCACTGCGCCGTTTCGACCAGGACCGAAAGGACGCCGCCAGTGAGGGCCGTCCGCTTCACCGACCATCCGGACCAGGCGAGCACCAGTCCGAGCGGGACGAAGAGGGCGATGTTGAGGAGAAAGCCCGATGTTGCCTCGTCTCCGCAGAGCAGGCAGAGGGGGGATCCGCGTCCCGGTTCCGCCGCGGGCACGATGGTTGCGGTAACGATCAGGAGAATCGCCGCCGCTTGTACGAGGCGGGGCCTCCAGGGCACTCTTCTCTCGTGCATCGAAGGGGAATTGTAATGGCTTGCTGCGGGTGGACATGCGATGAATGACGGTCGACGCCTTCCGCCGGGCCACCGCGGCCTGCGCCTGGGCGGCGCGCCGACCACCTCGGTGGTCGTGGCATCCACCCGCGGCCGCGATGTGCTGGATCGGTTGCTCGGCTGGCTGCAGCCCGCCTGTCAGACGCGCAGCATCGAGATCGTAGTGGCTCGCAGCTGCCCCCCGGATGAATACCACGCCTTGGAAACCGCATATCCATCGGTGCTCTTCATGCCGGCGCCCGATGGCGCCAACGCACGCCAGCTGCGCTTCGTGGGTCTTTCGGCGGCAGACGGGGACATCGTGACGCTGATCGACGACACCATGACGATGGACGAAGATTGGCTCGCCGACCTTCCCGCCTCCTCACCGACTCCGGTTTCGTCCGGGGCTTCCTAACCCCAGCCGTGCGCTCCGCGGCACCGCGCGGAAGCGTCCAACTCGCGATTGCCGCTTGACGCTGGATGACAGGGGGCCACATTTCGCCCCTTCGGTGATGCGATCCCGGGATCAAGGCGAAGGTCAGATTCCAGCACTGTCGGTCGTGGTACCGTCGGTCAATGGCTGGAGCGACCTCGAGGGTTGCCTGGCGGCGCTGGCCGCGCAGGACTTGGATCGCCCCATCGAAATCCTGGTCGCCGACCGCGTGGGCGATGCGGTGCGGGCGCCGTTGCGCTCGCGCTTTCCGTCGGCCCGGCTGATCGAGGCCGCGCCGGGAACGACGATTCCGGATCTTCGGGCGATGGCCTTCGACGCGGCCCGTGCCGATGTGGTGGGTGTGATCGAAGACCATGTGCTGGTGCCCGCCGATTGGGCGCGCGCGATGCTGGCGCTGCAGGGCGCCGGCGAAACCGTGGTCGGTGGCTCGGTGCGCAACGCGGCGACGGAGAATCTGGTGGACCGCGCGGCGTTTCTCTGCGAGTACCACCAGGCGCTGGCGCCGGCGAGCGGCTCGAGCCACGGCGTGACGGGCAACAACGTCACATACCGAAGGGCCTTGCTGTCGTCGCATCGCGACGCCTGGGCGCGGGGCCGCTGGGAAAATGATTTGCAGGCGGCGCTGCGAGCCGACGGCGTGGTTCTGCATTCGCATCCGGAAATCGTCGTCCAGCACAACATGCACTACACGGTGGGGAGCTACCTGGAGCAGCGATACCTCTACTCACGCTCGTTTGCCGCGATGCGCACGCAGCAGTCCGGCGTCGCGATACGCATGCTGATGGGCCTGTTGTCCCTGGCGCTGCCGCCGCTCCTGCTGGCGCGCATCGTGTCGCGCGTGTACGCCGTTCCCGGGTATCGCGGGCAGCTCCTCCCTGCCTTGCCGCTCATCGCGCTCTTCACGCTCTCCTGGGCGTGGGGCGAAGCCGTCGGCTGCTGGGCCGGCCCCGGCGACGCGCTGGCGCGGGTGCGTTGAGGTGAACGCGCCCCCGGCGAAGCGCACGACCCGGCCGCTCGAACCCGGCCAGCATGTCGGCATCATCGGCGCCGGACCAGGCGGCCTCACCGCCGCCTACCTGCTCGCCAAGGCCGGGGCGAAGGTCACCGTCCTCGAGGGCGACACCGTCGTGGGCGGCATCTCGCGCACCGCGCGCTACAAGGGCTACCGCTTCGACATCGGCGGCCACCGCTTCTTCACCAAGATCACGCCGGTCGAGCAGCTCTGGCGCGAAGTGCTCGGCAACGAGCTGATTTCGGTCCCGCGCCTGTCCCGCATTTATTACGATGGCAAGTTCTTCGACTATCCGCTGAAGGCCTTCAATGCGTTGAGCGGCCTTGGACTCGTCAGCGCCTTTCTGATCGTGCTGAGCTACTTCAAGGCGCGGCTTCTTCCCAGCAAGGTCGAAGAGAATCTCGAGCAGTGGGTCACCAACCGGTTCGGGTGGCGGCTCTACTCGATTTTCTTCAAGACTTATACGGAAAAGGTCTGGGGCATTCCCTGCACCGAGATCCGCGCCGAGTGGGCGGCGCAGCGCATCCAGGGGCTCTCGCTGGTGAAGGCGGTGCTGTCGGCGGCGAATCTCCAGAAGCGCTCCGAGACGATCAAGACGCTGATTAACGAATTCCAGTATCCGCGGCTGGGGCCGGGCCAGATGTGGGAGATGACAACGGAGCGGCTGCGGGGCATGGGCACCCAGGTGCTGCTCGAGCACCAGGTGAAAACCGTCGAGGTGCGCGACGGCCTGGTGGTGGCGCTACGCGCTCAGACGCCGCAAGGCGAGAAGCGCATCGACGTGGACCACGTGATCTCGACGACCGACGTACGCGGCCTCGTGCGCGCCATCGAGCCGCCGGCGCCGGCGCCCATCCGCGCATCGGGCGAAGGTCTGCGCTATCGGGATTTCCTCACCGTGGCCCTCGTGGTGGACCGCGCCAATCTCTTCCCCGACAACTGGATCTACATCCACACGCCGGGGGTGAAGGTCGGGCGCATCCAGAATTTCAACAACTGGTCGAAGGCGCTGGTCGCCGACCCCGAACACACCACCTGCCTGGGGCTGGAGTACTTCTGCTTCGAAGGCGACGGGCTGTGGACGGCGAAGGACGCGGACCTGATCGCGCTGGCGACGAAGGAGCTGCGCTCGCTCAACCTGATCGGCGACGCGCAGGTGCTCGACGGTACGGTCGTGCGGATGCGGAAGGCCTACCCCATCTACGACGGCGAGTACCGCAATCATCTCGACACGGTGCGGACGTT
Source organism: Gemmatimonadales bacterium (assembly GCA_036493755.1). Lineage (GTDB taxonomy): Bacteria > Gemmatimonadota > Gemmatimonadetes > Gemmatimonadales > JACORV01 > DASXPG01. The sequence continues at coordinate 1,742 of DASXPG010000108.1, read as the reverse complement.
CCTGGATCCCATTTCGAACCTGCATTGCGTGGGCCGCAACGGGATGCACAAGTACAACAACCAGGACCACTCAATGCTGACGGCGATGATGACCGTCTGGAACATGCAGGGTGCCCACCACGACGTCTGGTCGGTGAACACCGACTACGAATATCACGAAGAGATGAAAGTCCCCGACAAAGCCTAGAAAATGGCGTAGATGAACGGCGCCAGGACCGAGGTCTGCGCGAAGATCAGCAGCGCCCCCACCAGCAGCAACACGATGATGATGGGCAACAGCCAGAACTTCTTGCGGACCTTCATGAAGGCCCAGAGCTCGCTGAAGATTCCGCGCTTCGCCATGATCGTGTCCTAGAATTGGTGGGTCATGTCGGACCGTCCGCCGGAAGTCGGCGCAACCCAGAATCCGCCCGCCTGCTCCTTGTGGCGCATCGGCTGGCGGCCAAAGAGTCGCATCCCCAGACCGATCGGCGTGACGACCAGATAATACACGATGCCCATGAAGATCGGCGTCGTGACCTTCGACAGCAGCTTCGCCAATCCCATCCAGGCGCGGTTGAGCGGCCCGAGCTGGCCGGGAATCGCCAACCCCGCCAGCACCAGGAGCGCACCCAATCCGCCGAAAATCTTCCAGGGCAGCCCGAGCGGATGCCGCCAGTATGCCAGCGCCCCCAGCAGCAGGAAGGCGATGCCGACCGTCAGTCCGAACTTCCGGCCCTCGGCCGGGCTCAGTCGAGCTGGAACTCGGTTTTCCACGAATCCGTCTCCTTCCAGGCCGGCTGCTCGCTCTTGTACAGCACGTAGGGCCCCAGAACCAGGGTGTCGATGTGGGTCCGCATGAAGCAGGTATGCGCGTCGTGGGGCGTGCAGACGATCGGCTCGCCACGAACGTTGAACGACGTATTGATCACGACGCCGCAGCCGGTCTTTCCCTCGAAGGCTTTGATGAGGTCGTAGTAGTCGGGGCTGACCGCGCGATCCACCGTCTGGACCCGCGCCGAGTAGTCGATGTGGGTGATGGCCGGGATGTCGGAGCGCGGCACGTTGAGCATCGCGATGCCCCAGAGGCTTTGCTTCTGCGCCTCGGTCATCGGGATCTGGCGATCCTTCTTCACCGGCGCGACCAGCAGCATGTACGGCGACTCGACGTTCATCTCGAAGTAGTCGCTGACCCGCTCGCGCAGCACGCTGGGCGCGAAGGGCCGGAAGCCTTCGCGGAACTTGATCTTGATGTTCATGTCGGCCTGCATCTTCGGATTGCGCGGATCGCCGATGATCGAGCGCGCGCCCAGCGCACGCGGCCCGAACTCCATGCGCCCGTTGAACCAGCCGATGATCTTCCCGTCGGCCAGCTCCTGGGCGACAGTATCCATCAGCTTGGGCCGATCGAGCTTGTGATAGACCGCGCCCGCCGACTTGAGGAAGCCCTCGATCTCGGCGTCGGTGAAGCCCGGTCCGAGGTACGCACCCTTCATGCTGTCGCGGCCGGGGACGACGGTGCGCGGCTGCTGGAGGTGGCGGTGCCAGATCAGCTGGGCCACGCCGAGCGCGCCGCCGGCATCACCCGCCGCGGGCTGGATCCAGAGCCGCTTGAAGGGCCCGTCGCGCAGAATCTTGCCGTTCCCCACGCAGTTGAGCGCGACGCCACCGGCGAGGCAGAGATTCTCCATCCCCGTCTCTTTGTGCACGGTGCGCGCCATCCGCATCATGATCTCCTCGCACACATCCTGTACCGAGCGCGC
>DASXPG010000107.1:0-3471 GCA_036493755.1 Gemmatimonadales bacterium | reverse complement strand
CAGCGCTCGGGGAGGGCTTCCCCCGATTCCAGGTTGAACGGGACGCGGAAGCCGTTGCGGGCGCGCGGATCGGGGTCGTAGGTCGCGGCCATGCACAGGTTCATGATCGCGTGGACTTCCGCTGCAGATAATTTTTCTTTGTTGTAAATGCTTTTTAAAAATCTACCAATGCGGCCGTCGTCGCGGCCGTCCACGAGCCCCTTGCGTCGGGATTCCTTCAGCGCGTCGTAGCGGCCGGCGGTGCGCTTGGGGAGGCGGAACTTCTGCAGCTCGTTGAGGGTGTTGGGCCAGTCGTGCCAGTAGACGAAGTCGAAGCAGGCGTCGCCGGAATGGTTGGCGATGGCGCCCCAGTACTTCGGGTACTTCATGCCGTGGATCATCGAGCCGTAGCCGCCGGAGGATTTGCCGAAGCAGCCGCGGTGCTCGCGCGAGGCGAGGGTGCGGAACTCGCGGTCGACGAAGGGGATGATCTCGCGCGTGAGGTAGTCGGCGTAGTTGCCGATCGCGCTCGAGTTGACGTACTGGTTGCCGCCCAGGGCTGTGAAGCAGTCGGGGAAGACGAAGATCGCCGGTCCCATCTTGCCCTCGCGCATCAGGCGCGCGGCGCGCTCGGGGAGGTTGTCGCCGAAGGGTTTCCAGGCGACGTGCGAGAGGCCGGAGCCGGTGAAGCCCACCAGGTCGTAGAGCACCGGGAAGCGGCGCCGCCCGCGAAGGCCGTCGTATTGCGGCGGCAGCCACACCGCGAGCTTGCGCACGTGCGGGTCGCCGAGCGGGTTGTCCTTCAGGATAGCGGAGACGTGCTCGAGGACGACGACCTTTCCCGGGTCGCCCTTGTAGCGCTTCAGTGCCATGGCGGCGCGAGCGGCGTCGCCGTCATTTCTTCCAGGGCGTGCCGCCTCCCGGAGTGACGGGAGAGACTGGCTTCGGCGGCTGCTTGGGTTTCTTCTTCTCGCGGTTGCTGCGCTGCTGGCCTTTGGCCATGGGATGCTCCTGGAGAGTGTGCAGGAAGAGTACCTGCGTGCCGCGCGCCCCGCTACCGACTAATATCTACCAAGCGCCATGGCCTACGACGTGCTCATCAAGAACGGAACGCTGGTCGACGGAACCGGAGCGCCGGCGAGGCGGGCGGATGTGGGGATCGCGGGCGGGAAGATCGTCGAGGTCGGCGAGCTGAAGGGCGCGGCGAAGAGGACGATCGAGGCGGACGGGCTGGTGGTGGCGCCGGGGTTTATCGATCCGCACACGCACTACGACGCGCAGATCTGCTGGGATGGGGCGACTACGCCGTCGAGCTGGCATGGGGTGACGTCGGTGGTGATGGGGAATTGCGGCGTGGGGATCGCGCCGTGCAGGCCGGCGGCGAGGGAGATCGCCATGCGGGACCTGGTGAACGTGGAGGCGATCCCGTTCGAGGTCCTCGATGCCGGGATTACGTGGGACTGGGAGACGTTCCCGCAGTACATGGACGCGGCGGCGAAGCGGGGGCCGGCGCTGAATCTTGCTTTCCTCGCGCCGCTGACGCCGTTCCGGCACTACGTGATGGGCGAGGCGTCGATGGAGCGGGCGGCCACCGATAGCGAGACCCGGGAAATTGCTTTTTTATTGGGAGAAGCCATCGATGCTGGGGCGTTCGGCTTCTCGAGCACGCTGCTCAACCAGCACATGGGCTTCGGCGGGCGGCCGCTGGCGTGCCGCAACGCGAGCCGCGAGGAGCTGAAGGCGTACTGCAACGCGCTGCGCGAGCGCGGCAAGGGCGCGATCGAGGTCGCGATGACGAAGCAGATCGGGGTGATGGACGACCCGGAGCTCGAGCTGCTCGACTTCATGCTGGAAGAGAGCGCGCGGCCGATCACGTTCATCGCGATGTTCGACCGCGACGACATCCCGGAGGCGGTGCGCACGTCGCTCGCCAAGGCGGCGCCGATGATCCGCCGCGGCGCGCGGCCGCAGACCTCGCCGCTGCCGCTGACGCGCGAGGTGAACATGCGCAATCCGTTCTCGTTCGCCGGCTTTCCGTCGTGGAAGGCGGTGTTCGCGGACAAGTCGAAGGAAGCCCAGGCCGCGGTCTACAGCGATGCTTCCTTCAGGAACCGGTTTCGTGAAGAGCTGAAGAATCCCATCGGTTTCGGCAACTGGTCGCGCATTGCCGTTCATGAAGTTAAAAAGGAATATTTAAAGAAATACGAGGGCCGGACCGTAGCCGAAATTGCCGCGGAGCAGGGGAAGGACGGCGTGGACGCCTTCCTCGACCTCACGCTGGCCGACGACCTGGAGAACGAGTTCACCATGAAGTCGTTCAATTCGCGCCCGGATCGCATGGCGGAGATCCTGAACAACCGCGACATGTTGCTCGGCCTGGGAGACGGCGGCGCGCACCTGGACATGCTGTGCGACTCGGGCTACCCGACTTACGTGCTCGGGACGTGGGTGAGGGAAAAGAAGGTGCTGTCGCTGGAGGAGGCGGTGCGGCGCATGACGTCCGACCCGGCCGACTTCTTCGGCATCCGCGACCGCGGCCGCATCAAGCCGGGCCTGGCCGCCGACATCGTGATGTTCTCGGCGGAGGAGATTTCATCGGGTGGCCGCCCGGAGCGGCTCTACGACCTGCCGGGCGGCGCGAAGCGGATGGTGATGCGCTCGCGCGGCGTGGAGATGACGCTGGTCAACGGCGCGGTGACCTGGGAGGGCGGCAAGCTCACCGGCGCGGCGGCCGGAGCGGTCCTCAGGTCATGACTGCGTCGAGAGTCTGCGGAGCGATTGTCCTGGCGTTTCTGGCGGGTTGCGGCAGCGACCCGGTCTGGACGCATCCGACAAAAGACCGCGAAGAATTGAAAGCCGACGCGGCCGATTGCGAGCGCTTTTTCGGCGGCGTCGAGAAGGACCGGGAAAATTGCATGAAGCTGAAGGGCTGGCGGCGAGAGAAGTGACCACACAGGAGATGATCATGTTTCGAATCGGTTCGAGGTTGGTGGCGATGATCCTGGCGACGGTCCTGTGCCAGCCGCTCGCGATGGCGCAGACGACGGCGAAGGACCTCTCGAAGAAGACCGCCGACGCGGTGGATACGATGAAGTCCTACACCGTCGAGAAGAAGAACGAGGCTGTGGACTACGGCCGCAGCCTGATGAAAGACGCGGACCGCGACATCAAGCGGCTCGAGCGCGCGGCCGCCAAAGGCTCGGATGACACCAAGGCTCAATACAAGCAAGAGGTGAAGAAGCTGAAGGCCTCCCGCAAGACCGCGGCGCAGAAGCTCGACAGGATGGGCCAGGCCTCCGGCGACGCCTGGGACGGCGCGAAGAACGCCTTCGCCGATTCCTACAAGGATCTGCGGGACGGGTTCGACAAGGCGCTGAAGCGCTCGAAGTGAAAGCTGGATCCCCGCCTGCGCGGGGATGACTTAGATCTCGAGGCCGAGGGCGACGCGCCCGGCGAGCGCTTTTTGCAGGCCTTCCTGCAGCGGGTGAAAGC
>DASXPG010000106.1:0-78151 GCA_036493755.1 Gemmatimonadales bacterium | reverse complement strand
GGTCCGGATCCCGGGCACCGCGCTCAGCTTGCGGGTCAGCTCGCGGGCGACCTCATCGGCGCTGGGCCGCTGGCTGCGCGGCACCAGCCGCATGCTGACGCCGCCCTGGTTGCTGCCCTGGAGCCGGGACATGTAGTGCGCCACGTAGGGGTCGTGCTTGACGATGTCTTCGACCTGCTTCTGGTAGGGCACCATCGCGTCGTAGGAGCTGCCCTCGGTGGCCTCGGTCGTGCTGGTCAGAAATCCCTGGTCGTCGTTGGGAATGAAGCCTTTGGGCACAACCACGAAGAGCACCACGGTGCCGACGAGGACCAGGAACGAGAACCCCAGGGACAGCCCGCGATGCCGCATCACCCACCCCAGGCTTCGCTCGTAGACGCCGAGGATCCGGAGCCAGGCGCGCTCGCTCGCCTCGTAGAGCCGGCCGTGATGCTCGTCTTTCGGCGGCTTGAGGAAGCGGCTGCAGAGCATCGGCGTGAGGCTCAGCGACACGAATCCCGACACCAGGATCGCCGCGCCGATGGTGACGGCGAATTCGTGGAACAGCCGGCCGATCACGCCGCCCATGAAGAGCACCGGGATGAACACCGCGGTGAGCGACAGCGTCATCGAGATGATGGTAAAGCCGATCTCCTTCGAGCCGACCAGCGCCGCCTCCATCGCCGGCTTTCCCATCTCCATGTGCCGGACGATGTTCTCGAGCATGACGATGGCGTCGTCGACTACGAACCCGACGGACAGCGTCAGCGCCATCAACGACAGGTTGTCGAGGCTGTAGTTCAGCATCGACATGACGGCGAAGGTGCCGACCAGCGAGAAGGGGAGCGCCAGGCTGGGAATCACCGTCGCCGAGACGTTGCGCAGGAAGAGGAAAATCACCGCGACCACCAGCCCCAGCGTGATCAGCAGCGTCATCTTCACGTCGTTGACCGAGTCGTGGATCGTCTGCGAACGGTCATACAGCGTCTGGATCTTGACCGAGGCGGGCAGCGTCGCGCCCATGGCCGCGATCGTCGCCTTCACGTCGTCGGCGACCTGGACGGTGTTGGTCCCCGGCTGGCGCTGGATGGCCAGGGTGATGGCGCGGTCGCCGTCGAACCAGCTGATGACGTGATTGTCCTGCACATCGTCCAGCACCTGCGCGACATCCTGGAGCCGCACCGGCGCGCCGTTGCGATAGGTCACGATCAGCTGCCTGAAGGCGGGCGCGCTGCTGATCTGCCCGTCCGCCTGCACCGTGTATGCGGTCCGGGGTCCCCAGAGAATGCCGGTCGGCAAGTTGGGATTGCCGGCGTCCACTGCCGCGGCCACTTCGTCGATGCCGATGCCCCGCGCTTGCAACGCCTGCGGATCGACCTGGATGCGCACCGCGTACTTCGCCGAACCGTATACCAGGACCTGGGCCACGCCGTTCACGGTCGAAATCCGCTGCGCCAGGTAGGTCTCGGCGTACTCATCGAGCGTCGACATCGGCATCGTCGGCGAGCTCATGGCGAGATAGAGGATGGGCTGGTCGGCGGGATTCACCTTCTGGTAGGACGGCGGCAGGATGCCCAGCGGCAACTGCCGCAGCACCTTGGAGATTGCCGCCTGCACGTCCTGCGCGGCGGCGTCGATGTTGCGCGCCAGGTTGAACTGGAGCGTGATGTTGGTGTTGCCCTGCGTGCTGGAACTGGTCATCGCGTCGAGACCCGCGATGGTCGAGAACTGCTTCTCCAGCGGCGTCGCCACCGCCGAGGCCATGGTCTGCGGGTTGCCGCCCGGAAGGCTGGCGCTGACCTGGAGGGTCGGGAAGTCGACGTTGGGCAGATCGCTCACCGGCAACGAACGGTAGGCGACAATGCCGAAGAGCAGGATCGCAAGCATGACCAGCGTGGTCGCGACCGGCCGCTTGATGAATAGCTCGCTCATGGCGAGTTGCGGCCTCCCCGCGGTGCGCCGGCCGCCGGCGCCTGCGCGCCCAGCGTCGTGGTGCCGCCCGGGTGTGCGGCGCCCCGTACCTCCACATGCGCTCCCTGCGTCAACCGGATCTGCCCGTCGGTCACGACCGTCATCCCCGGCTCGACCCCGTCGCCGATCACCGCGAGGGTGTCCTCGGTGCGCGCGACCTTGACCAGCCGCTGCTTCGCCGTGCCGTCGCTCTCGACGGTGAAGACGTAGGGGCCCTGCTGGCCGGTCATTACCGCCGTCGCCGGCACCACGATGGCGTTCTGCTGCATGCCGAGGACCAGGGTGACGTCGACGAATTCACCGGGCCAGAGTCCGCCCTGGGTATTGGAGTAGCGCGCCTTCAGCATCACCGTGCCGGTGGCGGAATCGACGTGGTTGTCGATGAAGGAAAGCACGCCGTCGATCGGCGGCGCGCCCTCACGACCTCCCTGCCGCGCCACGACCTTCAATTCGGCATTGCCGCGCTGCTGAATTTCGGGAAGGCGGGCCGCGGGAACCGCGAAGCGGACCAGGATCGGCCGCAGCTCATTGATGGTCACGAGCGGCTGCACCGCGCTGGTCACCACGAGGTTGCCTTCCTTGACCAGCAAGCTGCCGGTGCGGCCCGAAATCGGCGCCCGAATCGTAGCGTAGTCGAGGTTCAGCCGCGCCGTGGTCATCGAGGCCGAGTCCGATTGCACCGTGGCGAGGAGGGCGTCGCGGGCCGCTTCCTTGGACTGGGCATCCTCAGTCGTCCCCATGCCGTTGGTCGCGAGGGCGCTGGCCCGATCAGCCTCGCGCACTGCATTGGCGAGCTGGACGATATCGCGATTGAGGCTGGCCGCGGCCTGCTGGAGCATCGCCTGGAAAGGACGCGGGTCGATCTCGAAAAGGATCTGGCCCTGCTGGACCTCGTCGCCCTCGCGGAACCTGACATGCTGAAGCAGTCCGCCAACCTGCGCGGTGACCACGACAGTCTGGAGCGGCTCGACCTGGCCGGTAGCGGCGAGCTCGAAGGGCACCGCCTGGCTCTGGACCTTGGTCACGCTCACCGGCGAGGGGGGTGCCGGCGGCGCCGCGTCCTTCCCGCAGCCCGTGACAAGGAAACAGGCCGCCAGAAAGGCGGGGGCGAGGGGGCGAATCGAGTAAAAAACCGACTGAGGCATGCGTAGTCCCGACCGACTGGTCTCGTGTGCTACTTTAAAGATATGACGGCTTCCCAGGGAAAGAAGAAAACCGACTATCGCAATGCCTGGGCCGAGGCCAAGGCAATCATCTGGGTGTACCGCTGGCGCCTGGCCGTCGGCATGGTGCTCATGCTGATCAGCCGGATCGCCGGACTGGTACTTCCCGCCACGCCGAAATACCTCATCGACGACGTCATCGGCAAGCACCGCGCCGACTTGCTGCCGGTGATCGTCATTGCCGTGGCCGCCGCGACGCTGGTGCAGGCGGTGACGTCCTTCGCCCTCTCCCAGCTTCTCGGCGTAGCGGCGCAGCGCGCTATCACCGAGATGCGCAAACAGGTCCAGGAGCATGTCGCCCGGCTGCCGGTCAGCTATTTCGACTCCAGCAAGACCGGCATCCTGATTTCCCGCATCATGACCGACGCCGAAGGTATCCGGAACCTGGTGGGTTCGGGCCTGGTCCAGCTCATCGGCGGCTTTGTCACCGCGATCCTGGCCCTCGGTTACCTCTTTCATTTGAACTGGCGCATCACGACGGTGACGCTGACAATTCTCATCGTCTTCGGCACCGGGATGGCCACCGCCTTCAACCGGCTGCGCCCGCTTTTCCGCGAGCGGGGGAAGATCAACGCCGACGTGACGGGCCGCCTCAATGAAACTCTGGGCGGCATTCGCGTGGTCAAGGCCTATACGGCGGAGCGCCGCGAACGTTACGTCTTTGCCACCGGCGCGCACCGGCTTTTCCGCAATGTCGCCAAGTCCATCACCGCCGTTTCCGGCACCGGCGCCTTTGCCTCGCTGGTCGTGGGCGCCATCGGCGTGCTGATGATCTGGTGGGGCGGCCGGACGGTGCTGGCCGGGCGCATGTCAGCCGGCGAACTCCTGACCTATGCAATCTTTACGGGTTACATGGCGCTGCCGTTGATCCAGATCGCCAACATCGGCACGCAGGTCTCCGAGGCCTTTGCCGGGCTCGACCGGATCCGTGAAATCCGGACCGTCGAGACCGAGGACAAGGACGACGCCATCCTCGCCCCCGCCGGCAACATCAATGGCGACGTGGTCTTCGAGAATGTCTCCTTCGCCTACAATCCCGGCCTCGACGTCCTGAAGCACATCTCCTTCCATTCTCCAGCCGGCACCACGACCGCGCTGGTGGGCAGCTCGGGGTCGGGGAAGAGCACGCTGATCAGCCTGGTGATGGCCTTCAACCGGCTGCGCGAAGGCCGGATCCTCATCGACGGCCGCGACCTGAGCTCGATCCGGCTGCGCGAGTATCGCCGCTCCCTCGGCGTGGTGTTGCAGGAAAACTTTCTCTTCGATGGCACCGTCGCCGAAAACATCGCGTTCGCCCGGCCCCACGCGACCCGCGCCGAAATCGAGGAAGTGGGGCGCGTCGCCAACGCCGACGAATTCATCCGCGGCTTCCCCGAAGGTTACGACAGCGTGGTAGGCGAGCGGGGGATCAAGCTCTCCGGCGGCCAGCGGCAGCGTATCTCCATCGCGCGCGCCATCCTGGCCGACCCGCGCATCCTGATCCTCGACGAGGCGACCAGCTCGCTCGACAGCGAGAGCGAGGCGCTGATCCAGGAAGGCCTCCGCGCCTTGCGGAAGGGCCGGACCGCCTTCGTGATCGCGCACCGGCTGTCGACCATCGTCTCCGCCGACCAGATCCTGGTCCTCGAGAATGGCGAGATCGTCGAGCGCGGCACCCACCGCGAGCTGCTGGCCACGGGTGGGCGGTATCGGCAGCTCTACGACCGCCAGTACAAGGTCGAGCTGGACCGCTTCATCAATCCGGGCGAGGACTTTACGCCGGAGCCCGAGAAAGACGCGCCGAGGGTGGCGGTGAGCCAGAATCTGTAGAGGGAGTCTCGTTCCTTCCTGCCTCTTGCATAGTCATCTAGGTATCGATACATAGATACCTATGCCTCGACGCTCCGACATTCTCCAGGGCACCCTCGCCCTGCTGGTGCTCAAGACCCTCACCGCGCAGGGCCGGATGCACGGCTATGCGATCACCGCCCACATCCAGACGGCCTCGCGCGAATTGCTGCGGGTCGAGGAAGGCTCGCTCTATCCGGCCCTCCATCGCATGGAGCAGGACGGATGGGTGCGCGCCGAGTGGGGCGTGACGGAGAAGAATCGTGAGGCGCGCTTCTATACCATCACGGCGGCGGGGAAACGCCAGCTCGCAACGGAGCTGGAGAGCTGGGCGCGGCTGACCGAAGGCGTCCGGCACGTGGTGCAGTTCGCGTGAGCTTTTTCCGGCGGCTCGGGAATCTCTTCCGCGACGACGCCCTCTCGGCCGGTGCCGAACGGGAAATGTCGTTCCACCTGGACGAGCGGGTGGACGACCTGATGCGCGCGGGCATGAGCCGCCCCGATGCGGAGGCTGAAGCGCGGCGGCGTTTCGGCAACCGAACGGTGATGAAGGAACAGACCCGCGACGCCGATCTCCTGGGCTGGCTGGCGTCCGTCGCGGACGACCTCCGGTACGCGCTTCGGGGGCTGCGGGGCAATCCCGGCTTTGCGGCGATCGCCATTCTCTCGCTCGCTCTCGGCATCGGCGCCAACGCGGCGATCTTCACCCTCGTCAATGCGGTGATGCTCCGGTCGCTGCCGGTGAACGATCCCGCGTCGCTCATCGCCGTGACGGACGAACGGCCCTCGCAGGGTCCGGTCAGCGGCAGCGCCGTGCTCACCAATCCCATCTGGGAAGCGGTCCGGGACCGCAGCAGCGGTGTCGGCTCATTCTTCGCGTACGGCGACACCCGCTTCGATCTCTCGACCGGCGGTGTGGTTCGGCGGATTCCCGCGTACTGGGTGAGCGGCGGCGCCTTCCAGGTGCTGGGCGTTGGCGCGGCCGCCGGCCGTCTCCTCACCGCCGGCGACGATGTGCGCGGCTGCACGCCGGTGGCGGTTCTCAGCTCCGGGTTCGCCCAGCGGCAATTCGGCGCCGCCGGCGCCGCGGTGGGCGCCTCGCTGCCGCTCGATGGCCATCCGGTCACGATCGTCGGGGTGACCGACCCCGCGTTCACCGGAATGGAGATCGGGAACGCACCGGCGATCTACGTGCCGCTCTGCGCCCGTCCCATCATCAGTGGCGATCCGCAGGCGCTGGATCATCGCGGGAACTGGTTTCTGCGGATCATGGGCCGGCTGCCGCCGGGCCAGTCGATCGAAGTCACACGCTCGCGGCTCGCCGCGATGGCACCGAGCGTGTACCAGGCCACGCTGCCGGGCAACTGGGGACGCGAGTACCAGCACGACTACCTGAAGCGGACGCTGTGGGCCGAAGCGGGGGCCGGCGGCACCTCCGATGTGCGCCACCAGTACAGCAAGGCACTGACGGTGCTGCTGGTGGTGGTCGGCGTGGTGCTGCTGATCGCCTGCGCCAACGTGGCCAATCTGCTGCTGGCCCGCGCGACGGCGCGGCAGCGGGAGATGGCGGTGCGGCTGGCCATGGGCGCGGGGCGGGGCCGGCTGGTCCGGCAACTGCTGACCGAGAGCCTGTTGCTCGCCGGACTCGGCGCATCGTTAGGCATCGTCTTCGCGCGCTGGGCCAGCGCGCTGCTGGTCCGGTACCTGGCCACCCGCAACGGCAGCGTCTGGCTCGATCTGCACCCGGACCTGCGGGTCCTCGGCTTCGCGGTCGCGGTCGCGGTGGCCACCGGTGTGCTCTTCGGCCTGGCGCCGGCCTGGCGGGCGACGCGGGTCGATCCGCAGGCGGCGATGAAGGCCCAGAGCCGGGGCACCACGGCCGCCCGGCTGCCCGTCGCGCGGGCGCTGGTCATCGGCCAGATCGCCTTGTCGCTGGTGCTGGTGGTCGCGGCGGGGCTGCTGGTCGGGACCTTCCGGCGGCTGACCACCATGAATCCGGGCTTCCGGCGCGAGGGGGTGCTCGTCGCGACGGTCGACTTCGGGAACTCGGGGCTCGACAGCGCGCGTCAGCGACTGATGCGCGATGACCTGCTCGAGAAGCTGCGCGCCCTCCCGGGTGTACGCTCGGCTGCGCTCTCGTTCACGTCGCCGATCAGCGGCAGCGGGTGGAACGAGCAGGTGATCGCCGACGGCGACTCGGTGGTACGCGACCGGAAGACGTCGGTCGACTTCAACATGGTGAGCCCCGGGTGGTTCCAGACCCTCGGCACCGAGCTGCGGGGCGGTCGCGACATCGCCGAGGGTGACCGGATCGGCGCGCCTTTCGTGGCCGTCATCAATGAGGCCATGGCGCACGCGTACTTCCCCGGTGGCTCGCCGCTGGGCCGCAGCTTCCGGATCTCCGGGGTGGACGGCAAGCCGGGCCACCCATTCCAGATCGTGGGCGTGGTTGAGAATGCGAAGTACGGCAAACTCAACGAAGAGCTCCAGCCGATCGCCTACGTCCCCAACAGCCAGACCGACTGGTTCGGGAGCGAGGCGTCGTATGAGCTGCGGGTCGCAGCCGGCGATCCGTTGGCGCTCTCGGCACAAGTGACCGCGGCGGCGCTGGCGGAGAACCACGCGGCCCAGCTGGATTTTGTGACCCTGACCCGGCAAGTGTCGGAATCGATCCGGCGCCCGCGGCTGCTGGCGACGGTGTCGGGCTTCTTCGGCGGCCTGGCCTTGCTGCTGGCGATCATCGGGCTCTACGGTACGATGGCGTATGGGGTGGCGCAGCGGCGCAACGAGATCGGCATCAGGCTCGCGTTAGGCGCGGCGCGCTCGCGCGTCCTGAAGATGGTGCTGGGCGAAGCGGGAACGCTGATCGGCCTGGGCGCGATCTTCGGACTCGCCGGCGCCTTGGCGGCGACGAAACTGGTGGCGTCGTTCCTCTACGGAGTGCAGCGCAACGATCCGCTGACCCTGGCCCTGTCGGCCGTGGTGCTTGGGTTGGTGGCACTGGCCGCCGGTGCGATCCCGGCGTGGCGCGCCGCGTCGCTGGATCCAGCGGAGACCTTAAGAGCGGACTGAGAACGGGGAACGGGGAACGGGGAAGGGGGAAGGGTTTGGCTTCCTCGTTCCCCGTTCCTCGTTCCCCGTTCCTACGCCCCATCAAAGAAATCCACGACGCCAGTCTCGAGCGAGTATTCCGCGCCGACGACCAGCAGGCCTTCCGTGGCAACAAGTTCCTCGATGATCGCCGAGCCGTGACGCAGGTGCGCGGCAGAAGCGACGATGTTGGCACGGACCGCGGCGCGCAGCAGGGCCTCGGGGTCGTTACGCAGGTTGGTGACCATCAGCGGCGAGACCGAGGGCCGGACACGGTCGATGATCGAAGCGAGGTTGGCCTTGCGCGGCGCCGTGCCTCGGAGCTCGGCCAGTGTGGCGGTGATGGCGCCGCATTCCGAATGTCCCAGCACCACCACCAGCCGGGTGCCGAACAGCTCGGCCGCGAACTCCACGCTGGCGACTTGCGAGGGCGCGACGATGTTGCCGGCCACACGGATCACGAAGAGATCGCCCAGCCCCTGGTCGAAAATGATCTCGGCGGGGACGCGCGCGTCGGAGCAGCCGAGGACGATGGCCAGAGGCTCCTGGCCGATGGGCAGCTCCAGCGGCCGTGACCGCGCGGATTTCAGGTTGGCGGTGAAGCGCGCATTGCCGTGCCGCAGCTGGTCGAGCGCGGCGTGGCCGGAAGGAGGACTCATTGCAACCTCTCGCCATGGGCGTAAATGCTCGCGGTCTTTCCGCGGAGCAGGGCCACCAGGGTCAGGCCGCTGGTTTCGGCGAGACCGATGGCCAGCCCGGTGGGCCGTGACACCGCGGCCAGCAGCCTGATTCCGACCGCCGCGGCTTTCTGTACGAGCTCGTAACTCGCCCGGCTGGTTATCACCACGAAGCCATCGGCGGGATTTCTCCCGGTGCGGGCCAGCGCACCGATCACTTTGTCCAGCGCGTTGTGACGTCCTACGTCCTCGCGCACGATCTCGGGAAGGCCGTCATCGTTGGCCCATGCCGCCGCGTGCAGCGATGCCGTATCCTGGTTGAGCTTCTGGAGTGCGGGCAATTCCCGCTCCGCGCGCCAGAGGGCATCGACCCGGATCTTCGCGCCCGGCGCGACCGGCCTGGGCTGCCGCAGCGCCTCTTCGATGGTCTGCACGCCGCAGAGTCCGCATCCCACCCGGCCGATCAGCGCGCGCCCGCGATCCTTGAGCCGCGCCAGCGCCGCATCGGGAATCGTGAGCTGCACTTCGACGCCCTGGGCGTAGCGCAGCACCTCGAGCTTCGAGATTTCCTTCGCCGACGCGACGATTCCTTCCGACAGCGAAAACCCGACCGCGAAATCCTCGAAGTCGGCCGGCGTCGCCATCATCACGGCATGGGGCTGGGAATTGTAGATCATCGCGACCGGCACTTCTTCGACGACGGCCGCTTCGTTGATATGGCGCGCGTTCCCGTCGAGCAGCGTCACCGGCCTGCCGCGTACCGGATCGCGGTAGCCGAGTCCCCTCAGCGGATGATCGGGCTGCAGCTCCGGTGGCGGCTCGTCAGTCGTCGACATCGCGCTGCCGGCTCCGATTCTCGACGAAGCGCCAGCCGAATCGTCCCTTGATGCAGAGGTTTCCACGGGTGATGGAGTGGTCGAGCGGCGAGGTGACCCGGACGACCTGGTTTTCCTGCACCCGGAGCTGGAGCGTGCAGCCCACGCCGCAGTAGGGGCAGATGGTGTCGGTGACGTGCTGCTTCGCTTCGTCCCAGGTCTCCTCGGCGCGACGATCGTGCTCGGTCTTGAACATCAGCGCGCCGGTGGGACAGACGGCGATGCAGTTGCCGCAGTAGACGCACGCCGAATCGGGGAGGGGGACGGCCATTTCGGTCGAGATTCGCGCGTCGAATCCGCGACCCGCGACGGCGATGGCGAAGGTGTTCTGGTAGTCGGTCCCGCAGGCCTCGACGCACTTGTAGCAGAGAATGCACTTGGAGTAGTCGCGCACGTAGAGGTCGTTGTCGACCTTGACCGGCTGGTGCACGGTCGCGGCGACGGCGGGATCCGGCTTGTGATGGTGGCCGGCCGGCGCCTCGTCACGCTCGCCGGCCGTGGCCGGCTGGGCTTCGGGGCCGTAGCGCTCGCTGTCGCAACCGTACTCGGCCAGCCAGCCCTCGACGTTAGGCGCGGTGGACAGGTCAACCGACGAATCCAGGAATTCCAGCACCATCTTGCGGCTGAGCTTCACCCGCGGCGAGTCGGTTTTCACCTTCATGCCGGGTGTCGCGATGCGCGAGCAGGAGGGGACCAGCACCCGCGAGCCTTCCAGCTCGACGACGCAAACCCGGCAGGCGTTGACCGGGTGCAGCGTCTCGAGGTAGCAGAGGGTCGGGATCTCGCGCCCCAGCTGCCGGCAGGCGTCGAGAATGGTGCCGCCCTTCGGTACCGTGACGTTCTCGCCGTCCACGCTGATTTCGACGCGCTCGTTGCGCGGTCCTTCGCTCATCGCGGCTCCGCCGTCTCGAACAGGTTGAGTTTCTTCACCGCCGACTCGACCGCACTGTAGGCGGTCTGTCCCAGGCCGCAGATCGATGCGTCCTTCATCGCCGTCCCGATCTCGGCCAGCAGCGCCAGCTCGCCCGCGGTGCCGAGGCGCGACTTTTTCGTCGCGAGCCGGTGCAGCGCCTCTTCCTGGCGCACCGTGCCGACGCGGCAGGGGACGCACTGGCCGCACGATTCGTCGCGGAAGAAGGCGGCGATCCGCAGCAACATGTCCGGGATGTCGGCCGATTTGTCGAAGACCATGATGACGCCCGAGCCCAGGGTGACGCCGGCCGCGCGCGCGCCTTCGAATGTGAGCGGGAAGTCGGGTTGATCGCCTGACACGAACATCCCTGCGGCTCCGCCGAGGAGAATCGCCCGTGTGTCCGAGGCGGGGGAGGCGCCGGCCATGTCGAGCAGGCCGCGCAGCGTCGCGCCGAAGGGCACTTCGTAGACGCCAGGACGCTGCACCGCGCCCGACAGGCAGAAGAGCTTGGGGCCGGTCGAATCGCCGCTGCCGACCTGGGCGAAGGCCGCGCCGCCTTCCAGCACGATGGCGGGAATGTTGGCGAGGGTCTCGACATTGTTGACGACGGTGGGTTTACGGAACAAACCGGATTCGACGGGGAAGGGCGGCTTGTTGCGCGGCTCGCCGCGGTAGCCCTCGATCGAATTGAAGATCGCCGTCTCTTCGCCGCAGATGTAGGCGCCGGCGCCCTTGCGGACCTCGATATCGAAATCGAAATCGGCGCCGCCGATCCTCTTTCCCAGCCAGCCGCTGGCATGGGCTCGTGCGATGGCGTTTTCGACCCGCTCGATAGCCAGCGGATATTCGCCGCGGATGTAGACGTAGCCATACTGGGCGGCGACGGCGAATCCCGCGATGGTGATCGCTTCCACGATCGCGAAAGGATCCTCCTCGAGCAGCACCCGATCCTTGAACGTGCCCGGCTCGGACTCGTCGGCGTTGCAGATGACGTAGCGCGTCTTCTCCGGCTGCCCGGCGACCGCGTCCCACTTCCGGCCGGTGGGAAATGCCGCGCCGCCTCGGCCCATCAGCTTCGAGGTCGTAACCTCGCGGATCACGGCGGCGGCGCCGATCTCGATAGCGCGGCGCAGCGCCGCGAAGCCGCCCGAGCTTTCGTATGCCGCTATGTCGGTGGGGCTCACGGTGCCGACGCGCTTGAGGAGCGTGAGTCCGGCATCGCCCTGCTGGGGCAGCTTGGGCCGCGGGCGAGCCGGCACGCTGCCGGTCTTGAGGAAGCCGGCCGCTTCGTCGGCGGTGAGCGCGCCGATCAGCCGTTCCAGAGGCTCGGGACCGGCGATGGTGGCGAGTCCGGCCGGTGCCTGGTCGCAGAGGCCGAGGCAGGGACTCGAGAGCCAGGCCGTCTCCGTCAGCTCGATCGTATCGCCTTCGGGGAGGTGGTGCGCGTTGCCGGCTTCGGGTTTGACGCGATCGATGATCCGCTTCGCGCCTTTCATCCGGCAGGCGATGTCGTCGCAGATGTGGAGCACGCGGCGCGGCCGCGGCATGGTGGCGAGCAATCCATAGAAGGTCGCGACGCCCCAGGCATCGGCGGGCGGCACCGTCAGGCGGAGGCAGACGTACATCAGCCCGCCTTCGCTGATCCATCCCACCGACGATTGCAAGGCGTGGAGCGCGGGGAGAAGCAGGTGGCGCTGATCGCGGGCGGCATGGCCGCCGAAGGCCACGTGGCCGTCGCGCGCGGTGAGGCGCGCGCCGCCGTCCCAGCCGGAGTCGGGGGCGCCGAGCAGCGCGTCGACCGCCGCGCGCTCCTCGGCGGTGGGTTGCGCGTCACTCAGCTTGAGATCCACGAGCTCCCTTGCTTCAGTCGCCGGCGGCCGCGGCGGGCTTGCGCACCGGCTCGATGCGCACGGCGCAGGCCTTGAACTCCGCGGTGCCCGACTTGGGATCGGTGACGTCGATGGTGAGCAGGTTGACGCGCACGTCGTCCTGGTTGTGCAGCGTCATGAAGACGAGGCCGGGCCTGAGATTGGGTTCCACGTGCACCGGGGCGACGACGCAGCCGCGCCGGGACGCGATCTCCACGCTGTCGCCCTCCTCGAGGCCGAGTCGATCGACATCTTCGGGCGACATGTCGACCGTTTCCGCGCGCCGAAGTGGCGAGGCGTAGCCCGCCGTCTGCACCCCGGTGTTGTACGAATCGAGGCGGCGCCCGGTGGTGAGCTGGAAGGGATACTCGGCGTCGGGCATCTCGACCGGCGGCTCGTAGACCACGACGCTGAACGGTGCCGGCGGGCCGCCCCGCGGCTCGGCCCAGAGCCGGTCGTGGAGCAGCAGCGAGCCGGGATGCGATTCGTCCGGGCAGGGCCACTGGATGCCGCCGAGTTTCTCGAGGCGCGGATAGCTCATCCCGCCGAACATTTCCGGCGCCATGGTGCGCACTTCGTTCCAGACGCTCTCGGCCGTGGGTTTGCCCCAGTCGATGCCGAGGCGCTTCGCCATTTCCGACAGAATCCACAGCTCGTCGCGCGCGTCGCCCGGTGGCTGGAGCGCGGCGCGCACCCGCTGGACCCGGCGCTCGCTGTTGGTCACCGTGCCGTCGCTCTCGCACCAGCTCGCCGTCGAAGGGAGAACGACGTGGGCGAGTTGCGCGGTCCGGGTCAGGAAAATGTCCTGTACCACCATGTGCTCCAGGCCTTCGAGCATCGCCTGGGTGTGGTGCTGGTCCGCTTCCGACTGCGCCGGATTTTCGCCGATCACGAAGAGTCCGGTCATGTCGCCGCGCTCCATGGCGTGGAACATGTCGGTGATCGTCCAGCCGAGCTTGTTCGGAAGTTGCACGCCCCACGCCTTCTCGAAGCGCGATTTGATGGCGGGATCGAGCGGGTCCTGGAAGCCGACGAGCTTGTTGGGAATCGCGCCCATGTCGCCGCCGCCCTGGACGTTGTTCTGTCCGCGCAGCGGGCTGAGCCCCGAGCCATAGTGTCCGACGTGGCCGGTGAGGAGGGAGAGGTTGATGAGTGCCAGAACATTGTCGACGGCGTTGTGGTGCTCCGTGATTCCGAGGGTCCAGCAGATGATCGCCTTCTTCGCCTTCGCATACGTGATCGCCGCTTCACGGATCACGTCGGCCGGGACGCCCGTGACCTGCTCGGCCTTGTCGAGGGTCCAGGGTTCCACCGACGTCCGATACGCGTCAAAACCGGTCGTCGCGTGGGCGACGAAATGTTCGTGCACCAGGCCTTCATGGATCATGACCCGCGCCATCGCATTCGAGAGCGCGATGTCGCTGCCGACGTTGAGACCCATCCACACATCGGCCCACTGGGCCGAAGGCGTCCGCCGAGGATCCACCGCGTAGAGTTTCGCGCCGTGGTGAATCCCCTTCAGGATGTGATGGTAGATGATCGGATGATTCTCCCTGGGGTTCGCGCCCCAGAGGAAAATCACATCCGTCTCTTCCATCTCGCGGTACGAGGTGGTGCCCCCGCCCGCGCCAAACGCTGTCGCCAGACCGACGACGCTAGGAGCGTGTCAGGTCCGGTTGCAGCTGTCGACGTTATGCGAGCCGAACGCCTGGCGAGCCAGTTTCCCCGCGAGGAAGTTCATCTCGTTCGTCGACTTCGAGCAGCTGAAGATCCCGATGGCGTCGCCGCCCCGGGTCTCGCGGATATGGGCAAAGCCCTCCGCCGCCCGGTCGAGTGCGCTCTCCCAGGAAGCGGGGCGCAGAACGCCCTTCTCCCGGACGAGCGGCGTTTCGAGCCGGACGTAGCCGCGTTCGTTCTTGCCGCGCATGTGCGCTCCCTCAAGTGGATGCCATTACTACACTTCAGAACATATTGCGGGATGCAGGAGAGGTCAAAGAAGATGCGATAGGTCGCTGCGAGATGCGTCCTGAAGGACGCGCTCGGCTATGCACGTCCTGAAGGGCCCGTCAGTTAGAGGCTCTTGAGGTACTCCCGGTCCCAGGCGGCGGGGATGCTCTCGCGAGGAGAGTAGGGTCCGGGAGTGTAGGCGCGGGAGCTGATGCCCGCATGGCTCTGCTCACAGATGTGCCAGTCCTGCCGATTGGTGACGTCCCAGAACTCTTCGGCATCGGCGATGTTGTACCCCGGGGCCGATGGGGCGTCCGGATGCACCATCCACTCGCAGACCACGCGGCTCGCGTCGGGCAACTTCGGCCAGACCGTGTAATACACTGCGTAGTCTGGATGCAGGCTCAGCATCATGGTCGGGAACAGCGCGTAGTAGTACGCTCTCGCTCCACTCGCTCCACTGAGCGGTATCGCGCACATCCTGCCGCTCATGGTTGCGCTTTCGTTAGGCGCCTTGATTTCCATGTAGCCGCCGAGGAAGGGGCCGTCGGTGAGATCGTTGGCGCCGCTGGTATAGGGCAACGTGGTGGAGAGCTCGGGATGGATCGTCGGGCAGTGCAGGCACTCGTTGTAGTTCTGAAGGATCAGTTTCCAGTTGGCTTTCACCTCGTATTCGATCCGCCGCACTACGCGCAGCCGAGCCAACCCATAGCGCTCGAATAGGCCGGTGACGGGCGCGAATGCCAGGTCGAACGGCTCGGGCCGGGCCGCGAGGTTGATGAAGACGAACCCTTCCCACATCGCAACGGCGACGGCGTGCAGCGGATAGTCGGCCTTGTCGAAGGATTCGACTTCGTTCATGTGCGGGGCGCCGATCAGGCGCCCGTCGAGGCCGTAGGTCCAGGCGTGATAGGGACACTGGATCGAGCCGCCGAAGCTTCCCTGCGCCGCTTCGCAGAGCCTGGTACCGCGATGCCGGCAGACATTGTAGAACGCGTGCAGGATGCCCGGCTTGTCCCGCACCACGATGATGCTCTCGCCCGCAATCTCTGCCACGATGTAGGCGCCCGTCACGGCGACCTGCGATTCGCGCCCGACACAGATCCAGCGGCGGGCGAAGATCTTCTCCCGCTCCTGGGCGAAGATGTCGGGCGACGTGTAGTAGCGCCCTTCCATCGTTCGCGCGCCCGGCCGGTAACTCTCGGCCGTTTTCTGGAACGCTGTCACCGGGCGTCCCGCAGAATCTCGCGCGCCGCGAGCAGTCCTGACGCGCCGGCGACGCCGCCGCCGGGATGGGTTCCCGAGCCGCAGAGCCAGAGCCCGCCGATCGGAGTGCGATACCGGCTCCAGCCCGCCACCGGGCGCATGAAGAGGATCTGGTCGAGGGTCAGGTCGCCCTGGTACCGGTGACCGCCGGTGAGACCGCCGTGGGCGTCCAGATCGAGCGGGGTCATGACGCGGATGCCGGTGATGGCATCCTTCAGCTCGGGCGCCGCGTCGACCACCCGCCGGGCGACGTCGTTGCCTAACGAGCGCTTCCCGGCCTCGTCCCACGCGCCCTCGCGCGGGACCTGCGGCAGGTATTGGACCTGCACCTCGATCTTTTGCCCGCTGTTCCTCAATTCCAGCCACGGCTGCGCTGATGGTCGTCCGTATTTCACATCGTCGTAGGCGCGCTCGATGTGGGTCAGCGACGGCGCCAGGCTCATCTGCCTGAACGGCGCCTCGCAGC
Source organism: Gemmatimonadales bacterium (assembly GCA_036493755.1). Taxonomy (GTDB): domain Bacteria; phylum Gemmatimonadota; class Gemmatimonadetes; order Gemmatimonadales; family JACORV01; genus DASXPG01. Next base: position 62,049 of record DASXPG010000106.1, on the reverse strand, counting down.
TCAGGGCGAGGGTCACCGTCCCGGCGACACCCTTCATTTTGATGTTGTGCACCGCGCGCATGAATTCGGGGTCGAGCCAGCCCGGATCGAGGAGGTCGAGCATGGTGCGGCGCGGGTCAGCGCTGGAGACGAGGCAGTCGGTCTCGATGGTGTCGCCGCTCTCGAGGGTCACGGCGCGGATACGCTCGCCGGCGACCTCGAGGTGCATCGCGGCGTCGTGGCGGATCTCGACGTTGGTCCGCTTCGACAATGTCGAGCGCAGGCTGGTGCGAAGCGGCCGAAAGACACCGGCCGGCCGGCCCACGTGATGGTGCAGCATCACGAACGCCGTTCCCGCCGAACGCGGCCCCTGGCACAGATCCATGACGCCGGTCGAGCCGACCGCCGCCTTGAGCAGCTCGCTCTCGAACCACTCGTCGAGCAGCTCGGCGACCGGCATCGGCAGAATGCGCAGCAGGTCGATCACGGTCTGCCGGCCCAGCCCGCGGACCCTGAGTCCGAGGAGGGCGAGGTGCATCAGCTCTCCGGGATCGGTGGTCTCGACGTCGGGGGCGTTCTGCTGATAGAGCGTCTCGAGCACTCCAGCCAGGCGCCGCATGCGGGTGCAGAATTCCGGCCAGCGCGACGCATCGCGCGGGCTGAGCCTCCGGATCGATTCGGCCGAGCGGGCGATGTCGGCAAAGAGCTCGAAGCGCCCGCCCTCCATCGGCATCACCAGCCAGGAACCCTGCTCCTCGGCCTCCGGCTGAATGTTGAGCGCGGCGCGGACGCTCGGTGGCACCCAACCGGCGTCGAAGTCGACGTCGGCGGGCTGCTTCTGGTCGAGCACGATGACCTGCCGCCCCGATGTCGCGAGTATCTGCGCCGCGGTCAGACCGTTGGTCCCGGCGCCGATCACCACCACGGAGCGGCTCACGCGTGGTCCTCCAGCACCGCCATCGCGCCGAGCCGTCCGGAAGCGCCCATGATGCCGCCGCCGGGGTGCGTCCCCGAACCGCACTGGTAGTAATTCCTGATCGGCGTGCGGAAGCGCGCCCAGCCCGGAGCGGGCCGGAGAAAGAAGAGCTGGTGGAGCGCCAGCTCGCCCTGGAAGATGTTGCCTTCGGACAGCCCGGTGATGCGCTCGATGTCGAGCGGCGTCAGCACCTGCCGGTGCTCGATGCAGGAGCGGATGTTGGGCGCGAAGCGCTCGATGGCGCCGATCACGGCGTCGCCGAATGCCTCGCGCTTCGCGTCGGTCCAGCCGCCGTTCAGGTTGTACGGCGCGTACTGCACGAAGACCGACATGACGTGTTTGCCGGGAGGCGCCATCCCGGGATCGATGAGCGAGGGGATCACGATGTCCATGTACGGGCGCTTCGAGAACTCGCCGTACTTGGCGTCGTCGTAGGCCCGCTCGACGTAGTCCATGCTGGGCGATATCGACATGGCGCCGCGCAGGTGCGGGCCGAAGCCGGGCATGCAGGTGAAATCGGGGAGGGCGCCTAACGCGAGGTTCACCTTTCCCGAGGAGCCGCGGAACTTGAAGCGGCTGATGTCCGCCACGAACTCGTCGGGGAGCGCCTTCCGGTCCACCAGCTCGAGGAAGCTGCGCCGGGGATCGAGACTCGTCAGCACGATGTTCGCGTCGATCTCGTCGCCATTCTCGAGGACCACGCCGCGGACCCGGCCATCCTTCTCGCGCACCTTCTGCACCGTCTGGCCGCACCTGATTGCAACGCCGAGCGATCGAGCCGAGGCGGCGATCGCTTCCGAGATTCCGCCGGTGCCGCCCTTCTGGAAGCCCCAGGCGCGGAACACGCCGTCCAGCTCGCCCATGTAATGATGGAGGAGGACGTAGGCCGTTCCCGGCGAGCGCGGGCCCAGGAAGGTGCCGATGATCCCGCTCGCCGACTTGGTGGCCTTGAGGACGTCGGTCTCGAACCACTCGTCGAGGAAATCCGCCGAGCTCATGGTCATCAGCTTGAACATGGCGTGGAACTGCTCGGCGCCTAACGAGCGGAAGTGATTGCCGACGGCGAGCATCCCCTTGAGGTCGCGGGGCCGCAGCGACGCCGGGTCGGGAGGCACCATGCCGAGGATCGGCTTCACCGCGTGGGCCATGTGGTACATCAGCCGGCCGTACTCGTCGTACGCTTCGGCGTCGAGCGCCGAATGCCGCAGCAGCTCGCGGCGGGTCTGGTCGTGATCGGCCCAGGCGGCGAAGTAGTCGCCGTTTTCCATGGGCGTCAGCGTGCTCTCGAGCGGGAGAATCTGGAGGCCGTGCTCGGGAAGCCGCAGGTCGCGGATGATCTCGGGGCGCAGCAGGCTGACCACGTACGAGAACATCGAAAACTTGAAGCCGGGGAAGATTTCCTCGGTCACCGCCGCGCCGCCCACCCGCTCGCGCCGCTCGAGGACGACGACCTTCCGGCCGGCGCGCGCCAGGTAGGCGGCGGCGATCAGTCCGTTGTGGCCGCCGCCGATGACGATCGCGTCGTAGCGATTGGCGGCCATCAGGCGCGCTTCCGGTCGGGATTGAAGAAGGGTGTGGGCACCACCGTCGCGGCGGCCTGCTTGCGGCGGTGCTCGACGGTGACTTCCATCGCCAGCCGAGAGCCGGGATTGCCGTAGGCCGCTTCGACGTGCCCCAGCGCGATGTACTTCTTGAGCAGCGGCGACCAGCAGCCGCTGGTCGCGTAGCCGACCTGCCGTCCCTCGACGTACAACGGCACGCTGACCCGCCACGCCTGCGCCGGCAGTCTCGGCGGAAGCTTCACCTCGGCGTACAACCGCTCGAGGTTTTCCCAATCGACCTCGATGCCGATGAAACGCCAGGCCGGTCCGCGCGCCGCCTCGAGGGCCAGGGCATCCTTGCCGACGAACCATTCCTTCTTGAGGTCCACCGCCCAGCCGAGGTTCAGCTCGTAGGGCGACGACTTCTGGCCCTCGATCAGGGCGCGGTGCGCCGAGACGTAGTCGACTTCGAGCAGCATGAGCCCCGCCTCGATGCGGGCCATGTCGAGGCCCAGCATTCCGCAGGGGACGATGCCGTACGGCGTTCCCGCCTCGATCAGCGCGTCCCAGATCGCGAGGGCGTCGTGGGCGTGCAGCCAGATCTCGTAGCCGAGGTCACCGGTGTAGCCGGTGCGCGATATCTGGACCGGCATGTCGCGCAGCGTCGTCGAGACGACGCGGAAGTACTTGAGGTGCGCGAGGTCGGCGCCGGTGAGCTGCTGGAGAATGGCGCGGGCATTGGGCCCCTGCAGCGCCAGCGCGGCGGTGGATTCCGTGACGTCTTCGATCTTCGCATGGAGGCCGGCCGCGTTGAGGGCGAACCAGCGCAACGAGGGATCCGCCGAGGTGATTCGGAACGTCTCGTCGCCGAGCCGCGACACGGTGCCGTCGTCGATGACTTTGCCGGCGCTGTCGCACCAGCAGGTGTACATCACCTGGCCGACCCTGGCGTGCAGCGCGTCGCGGACGATAACGCGATCGACCAGCCGCGCGGCGTCCTTGCCGGTCACCAGGTACTTGTAGAGGGGCGTCACGTCGAGCAGCGCGGCCGAGCTGCGGATCGCGTGATACTCGCGGTCGTGCAGCAGCTCGTAGGAGCTCGCCACGGTGTATCCGGCCCAGCGGCGCCAGTTTGCGCCTTCCATCAGGGCCGATGTGCGGGGGTGGAATGGGGTCTGCCGAAGTCCCGTCATGTCGGGGCTGAATGTAGCGTCCTTCAGGACGCGGCGGCAGCAAATCGGCGAATGATATCCCCCGCGGGCTCGATCGATGTGATGCCGTGGACGCTTTTTCCCGCCTGCCAGTACTCGCCGGTGCCGGAGCCGGTCACCGAATCGGTCTTCATCTTTCGCAACGAGCGGAGCGCGTAGAAGGTTCGCATCCAGTGGCGGGTGCGGCGGCCGCGAAAGAGGCGGCGCGCGATGGGCCCGATGCTGGTACCGATGCGCTCGATGTACGGCGTCCGGATCACCGCGATCGGCACCCCGGTCACCCGCTCGGTGAGGACGATGTCGTCCTCGCCGGCGTTCAGGATCGCCTGCTTGTAGTCGGCCCGCGAGTTGCACTCGGTGGTGGCGATGAAGCGGGTGCCGATCTGCACCCCGGCATAGCCGAGCCGCATGGCGCGGACGAAATCGCTCTCGTCGCCGACGCCGCCGGCGCAGACCAGGGGCAATCCCAGGTCGCCGCATTCGGCGATCAAGGCCTCGGGTGTCAGCGCGCCGGCGTGTCCGCCGGCACGGCTGTTCACGCAGATCAGGCCGTGTACGCCGCCGTCCCTCGCCTTGAGCGCCCATTTCCGTTCGGTGACGTCGTGGTAGACCTTGCCGCCGGCCGCCGCCACCCGGTCCACCACCCAGCGCGGGTTGCCTAACGAGGTGATGAAGAAGCGTACCCCTTCCTCGAGCGCGACGTCGATCCACGTCGTCATCCGCTCCAGGTAGAGCTTCGAAGACTTCTCGATCAGCGCGTTCATGCCGATCGGCTTGCCGGGAGCGAGCCGGCGGATGAGCCGCAGTCCTTCCCGGTAGTCGTGGCCGTGGACGTAGGTCAGCGAGACCGGTTGGACGACGCCGATGGCGCCCGCGGCCGAAACCGCGGCGACCAGCTCGGGATTGCTGCAGGGGTACATCGCGCCGCCGATGATGGGGATGTCGCAACCGGCGTCGCGGGTCAGCGGCGTTTGAAGCGGTGCATCGTGCGTCGTCCGTCGTGCGTCGTGCGCCGAATCGGTCATCGCCCGGGGATCAGCCCCAGCTTCCAGCTGACCGTGGCGTGGGCGACCTCCTCGCCGGCGGCGTTCTTCACCGTGGAGGTCACCTCGAAATTCATGTCGCCGGTGACCGTGGGGATGACGACCCGCGCTTCGGCCGTGAGCACGCCGCGCGCCTTCTTCAGGTACTGGATGGAAATGCCGGTCGGAATGCCGCGCACGGTATCGGGGAGTGCCGAGAGCATCGCCAGCCCGCTCGCCAGCTCGGCGATGTTCGCCAGCGCGATGGCGTGGACCGAGTTCAGATGATTGCGGACCGCGCGCCGGTCCGTGAGAGTGAGCCGCGCATGGCCCGGTTGCAGCTCCTCGACCCGTGCGCCAACGGCGCCCGAGTAGGGATTCACGAAACGGAGCAGTCTGCTGAAGAGCCAGCGCCCGCCGGGAAGCCGGGAGAGCCGGTCCCACGAGGCGCGCAGCCGCGCGCCGGGCGAGGAATTGGTCACGACCGCGCCGCCGCGCGGCTGCGCGGCCGCGCGTCTGCATGCCTCACCTCGGAAGCCCCGACAACACCGAGCCTGCCGAATTCAGGTATCCAGTGGCATCGCGCACGTCGGTGCTGCGCTCGGCGCGCGGCTTCACCTCGGTGATCCGCACCATGTCGCGCATCACGCTGGCCGCGGCCTGAAGCTGGTTGGTGACGTTGTCCATCTGCCGCTCGAGGCGCACGCCGGGCTGATAGCGGAAGTCGGTGCCGCCGCGGGTCAGCCGGTCGATCGCGCCCTGCCAGCGATGGGCGAAGGCCACGTACTGCTTGGCTTTTTTCTGCGCGGTGCGATCGGCCGAGGTGGTGTCGGCCGATCCGGCTGCAAAGCCGAGGATCGCGCCGCGATCGTGGTGGAGCAGCGACTCCAGCTCGCCGCGCAGCGCGCGCGCCCGGCGCACCGGCGACAGATCGCCGGGAAGGGCGAGGTGGGTGGTGTCGGCCTGCGGCGGTCCTGCGGCCTCGGCGCGCAGCGAGTCGCGCGCGGCGCTCGCCCGGGTCTCGGCGTTGTGGGTCGATGAGTACCAGTAGATCGCGCCGCCCAGAACGCCGACGATGATCAGCGCCGCCAGGATGATCATGCCACCCATCGATCGCGGAGCCTCGGCCACCGGCTCTTTTGCGCGGCCGCCGGGCGCGCGCGGCATGGCCAGCTCTTCCATGCAGACCGAGCAGCCTGCGGCCTTGGCATCATCGTAGACCCGGCCGTGCTTCGGACAACGAACGAGCGGCACTGATACCTCCCAGGTGAACGGTAAATGTCACCTTGAACGGCCGACCTGCAACTCCCCGGCGCTTGAGCGTTTGGCCGCCTCAGCGTAGGCTAACCTCTGATGAGTGGACTTTTCGAGACGATCCGCTTCCGCGAGGGGAAGGCGCTGTTCCTCTCCCAGCACATCGCACGGCTCAGACGCTCCTGTGAGGCGCTGGCGCGGGCGCTGCCCGAGCCGGGTCTCGAGGAGCGGGTGCGCGCCCATGCCCATGGCGCCGATTTGATTGTGCGCGTAATGCTCGATGAGCTGGGCGAGCGCATCGAATCGCGCCCGGCCCCGCCGGTCGAGCCGATGCGGATCGTCTTCTCGGGGACCAGGCACGAGCCATATCCGCACAAGGTCACCGATCGCCAGATGTTCGATCGCGCGCGGGCGCGCGTGGTCCCGTTCCGCGCCGATGAGGCGCTGCTGATGGCGCAGGGCGGTGTCCTCGCCGAAGGATGCGTGACCAGTATTTTTTTCTGGCTGGGACCGGTGCTCTGCACGCCGGCGCTCGACATCGGCATCCTCCCGGGGATCGGGCGGGCGCGGGTCATCGAGCTGGCCCAGGAGAACAAGATCGAGGTCCGCGAGGGCCGTTTCACCCGGCCCGACATCGAGGGATTGCCGGTGTTTCTGGCCAACGCGGTGCGCGGCGTGCTGGAAACGGCGGTGCACGGCGACTGGCGGGCGGTCAAGGACGACCGGACCAGCTTTCTGACTCAGCGCTTCTGGGGTTGAGAGTGGGGGCCAGGCAGGATTAACTTTTGGGGCTCGCGAGGGCCGGGCCCGGAGCCCTGGTGGCTATAGCTCAATTGGTTAGAGCGCTGGACTGTGGCTCCAGAGGTTGCGGGTTCAATTCCCGTTAGCCACCCTCGGAGGTCCGTAGCTCAATTGGTAGAGCACCGGTCTCCAAAACCGGGGGTTGCAGGTTCGATTCCTGCCGGGCCTGTCCGTTTATGGCGGTATCGTCTAGAGGCCTAGGACGTGGCCCTCTCAAGGCCGAAACACGGGTTCGAATCCCGTTACCGCTACTGAATCGGCCCCATCGTCCAGCGGCTAGGACACCACCCTTTCAAGGTGGGGACACGGGTTCGATTCCCGTTGGGGCTATGCTCTCCGATCGATCCGATTCACCCGCACCGACATCCGCGTGCCCGATCAGCGACGCATTACGCGAGCGGGGGCGCCAAAGCTGCCACTGCTGACGGGCGTCGGCACCAGCGCGTCGTTGGTCGTGCCGTTGCCGAGTTGCCCCGATGCGTTCAGACCCCAGCAGTATGCCGAGCCGCCCGTGGTGACGGCGCAGGTCTGGGTCCCTGAACCGCTGATGGCCTCGAACTTCAGACCTCCGCTGACCGCGGTCGGATCGAAGTAGGTCGCGTTCGGATCGGAGGTACCGTTGCCAATCTGGCCGTGACCATTGAGTCCCCAGCACCAGGCGGCGCCCGTCGGCGTCAGCGCGCAGGTGGTCGCGGACACGCTGATCGCCGCGAAGGTGTGATTGCCGGTGACCAGCGTCGGCGTGGTATTGCCGATGCCCCAGCAGTACGCCTTGCCCTGCGCGGTCAACGCGCACGCGGTGCTGCTGCCCGCGCTCAGCGAAGCGAAGTGGAGCCCGCCGCGCACCGGAACCGGCAGCGATTGCTGCGTGAACGTGCCATCGCCGAGCTGGCCCCAGTTGTTCGCGCCCCAGCAGTACGCTTCGCCGCTGACGGCAAGGCCGCAGGTGTTTCTGAACGGGCCGCTGCTCGAGACGGCGATCGCGGAGAATTTGGGGCCGCCGACCGCCACCGGTGTTGCACTGCTGGTCGTCGAGCCGTCGCCGAGCTCGCCGCTCTCATTCTGGCCCCAGCACCAGGCGGATCCGTCGGCGGCAATGCCGCAGGCGTGGTAATCCCCGACGCTGAGCGTGACGAAGCTGTGGCCGCCTGCGACCTGCGTTGGTGAGCTGGTCGTGTCGGTCGAAGGATTGCCCAGCAACCCCGCGGGACCGCTTCCCCAGCACGACGTAGTGCCGCCGCTCGTCAATGCGCACTGCACCGGCCCGAGTCCGCTCACTTGCGTCGCCGCAAAGCCGCCGCTCACCGCTATTGGCACCGTGGTCGACGGCGCCGCGCCGTCGCCGAGCGCGCCATTCCAGTTGGCGCCCCAGCAGGACACGGCTCCGCTGTTAGAAATGGCGCAGCTGGTTCGTCCATTCGTCGCGATTCGGGAGTAACTGCCGCCGCCGCTTACCGGCTGGGGCGTCAGGCGAATCTGGCTGGTGCCGTCCCCTACTTCTCCCTCGCCGTTATAACCCCAGCACCAGGCTTGGCCCGCGGTCGTCACGGCGCAGGTGTTGTTGCAGGCGACGTACTTGTTGCTGACCAGGCAGTCGCCGCTCTTGCCGGCGGTGATCGAGGCGAACTTCAGGCCACCACTCACCATCACGGGACTCGTCGATGCCCCGGTTGAGCCGTTGCCCAGCTCGCCGTAGTCGTTGGTTCCCCAGCAGACGCCATCCTGCGTCGTGGTGATGCCGCAGGTGTAGTCAAATCCCGCGCTGATGGCGGTGAACTTGTAGCCACCGGGTACGGCGGCAGGCGCATTCCGATTCGCGGCCGTCGGACCCCAGCACCACGCGGTGCTGTCGGCGGCTATTGCGCAGGTATGGAGCAGCCCGGCGCTGATCGCGCGATAGTTGCCGCTGAACGAGGTGTTGAAATCCCCGTAGTGGAAATCGAAGCAGAAGACCGATCCGTCAATCTCTATTCCACAGGTGTGCTCATCGCCCGCACTGAGGGCCCGGAAGGTGAGCGATGGGCTGACCAGGACCGGCGTGGCGGACGAAGGATCCGGTCCGGGAGCGTCGTGGGTGTCGCCCATGATGCCCCAGCACGACATGTGACCATCGGTTCCCAAGGCACACGCATGGTCGCCGCCCGCGCTGACCGCGACGAAGTTCGAGCTGCCGGCGATCGGCGCCGGAGTTGCTCGGCTGATCGAGCCGCCGTCGGCGAGCAATCCATAGGCATCATTTCCCCAACAGTAGACGCCGCCGCCGTGGCGAATGCCGCATACGAAGGAGCCGTCGGCCGCACCGACGCTGATGCTGTCGAAGCTGAGGCCGCCTGATATCGCCACCGGGGTCGCACTCCGGAGCAGGCGTCCATTGCCGAGCTCGCCATGGGTGCCGTTTCCCCAGCATCTCGTCTGTCCGCCGGTGCTGACGCCGCAGGTCGTGAACAGGCCCGCCGCCATAATGCCTTGCCGCACCGTGACCGGATTCGCCACGGCAATCGCCGGGCTCGTTCCGCTGGCCAGCGCGTTCCCGCCGGCGGTCAGGGTGTATCCGGTTCCGGCCCGGTCGATGGCAAGGTCGGTGAAGCTCGCGACCCCGCGCTGAGCATTCACGGTTTTCGTGCCGCCCAGAGTACCCCCCGACGGATTGGCGCCGAGGGCGACGGTGATGGGCGCGGTGGAGGCCGAAACATTGTTGAAGCTGTCGACCACCGCGACGGAGACGGGCGAATCGAAGGCATAGCCCGCGGCACCGCCGGTGGGAGACGATTGGAAGACGAGCCTGGTCCCGCTCAACGGGGTCACGGCGAAGAGCGCGCTGATCGCGGCGGTCAATGCGCCGCTGGTCGCCGTGATGACGTAGCCGCTGTCGGCCCGGTTGATCCGGAGATCTGCGAAAGTGGCAATGCCGGCCGATGCCGCCACGCTGACGGTGCCGCGCAACGTCGCGCCGCGACCGATCGCGAGCGTGACAACGCCGGTCGCGGCTGGCGTCGGATTGTCGAATGCGTCGGACACGGCGACCTGGACCGGAGCGAGAGCCGCGCCGGCGGCCGTCGTGGCGGGCTGGGCCTGGAACACAAGTTTCGCTGGAGCCGCGGGCTGGATCGCCAGCGAGTCGCTTAGTACGGGCTTCAGCAGGCCGCCATTGGCGGCGAGGGAGTACCCGCTGCCGGCGTGCGCGATCACGACGCTGTCGAAGGTGGCGATGCCAAGGACCGGCGTCGCGGTCACGCGGCCGGATAGGGAACCGTTGGGCTTATTGGCGCCCAGCGTCAGGGAAATTCCCATCTGTGCACTGCTGACCACGTTGCCGGCGCTGTCGAGAACGGCCACCTGGAATACCGGAAGGCGCGTCCCGGCTGTCGTGCCATGCGGCTGGGCGGCAAATGCGAGTCTTGTCGCTGTGGTGTGGGGTTGGCCGGGAGGCGGGGGCGGCGGCGCCGGAGGCGGCGAGCCGGGTTGGGGAGGCGCTGTGGGCGCCAATGCTGGTTCACAGCTCAGGGCCACGAGCGAGGCGAGGAGCGCCGCCAAGCGCCAGCGATTCATGCCGACGATGGATTGGCAAGAAGCGAACCCCATCGCCGGAGGCGGTGAGCGCGAAAATCGCGACAAATCCGGGCGGCGTCGAGCCTGTTCGCTACCAATTAGTGCGCGTCGCCGCCGGTTCCCACCTGTCGCCTGGCCGCGACGCGCAAACCGCCTTACGAGAGGAGCCGGTTCAGGCCTTTCAGCAGGAGCGACAAGGGAAAGCCGGCCGGGCCCAGCTTCTGTCTGGAACGCAGGTACACGACGTCGGCCGGATCGGCCAGCGCGAAGACCGAGTCGGGGAGCGCTTCCCGCGATGCCACGAAAATGTCGCAGGCCACGACCCGGATGGTCCGCACCTGGACGCCGGGATCGAAATCATCCCGGGTCCAGAGGCTATGGTGCTCTTCGTGGCGGTTGTCGAAATGCGCCGCCTGGGGATAGAAGGCCGACGGAGTGGAGATGATCAACGCCCGGCTCCGGGCCAGGCAGTCGCGCACCAGCTCCCGCGCGGCGGGCTTCTCGAAGTGCTCGATCACGTCCAGCATCAACGCCGCGTCGAAGCTGCCTAACGACGGCAGCGCGGCCTGCGCCTCGGTGTAGTGGACCTTGTCGTACACGAAATCGTGGATCGGATTTCGGTACGGCGCGTGGGCCTCGATGCCGATCAGCTCGGTGGTCCAGTCCCGCTTGTCCAGCCGGCCGTGCCATACGTCCAGATACTCCCGTGCCAGCACGCCGTACTTCCCGAAACCGCAGCCGATGTCCAGCACGCGACGCGGCGCGAGCTGGGTGAGAATGCTGATGACCGTCGTGATGTTTTGAGGCGCGCTGGTAGGCACGGGTCAGACGCGGGCTTTCAGCAGGGCGCGCACCGACTCGGTAGCCAGCGGCGGCGAGAAGAGGAATCCCTGGACCTTCTCGCACCCCAGCGAGCGCAGGATCGCCAGCTGCTCGGGCCGCTCGACCCCCTCGGCGATGACGTCCATGTCGAGGCCGCGGGCCAGGTTCACGATGGTGCGCACGATCTCGCTGTTCTCGCCTCCCTCGCCGATGTTGCTGACGAAGCTGCGGTCGATTTTCAGCGCGTCGATATCGAAGCGGTGCAGGTAGCCCAGCGACGAGTAACCGGTGCCGAAATCGTCGAGGTCCACCAGGATGCCCAGGGCGCGCAGCCGCGCCAGGGCCTCGATGGCGGCCGGCGCGTTCTCGATGATGGCGCTCTCGGTGATCTCGAGCCGCAGCGAGCGCGGATCGAGGTCCCAGGCGGTGAGCACCCGCGAGATATGATCCACCAGGTCGGGTTGCCGGAACTGCTTGGCCGAGATGTTGACGCTGATCGTCAGCGTCTGGTGCGGGAACTGGACCTGCCACTCGCGCAGCTGGCGGCAGGCTTCACGCAGGACCACCCGGCCGATCAGCACGATCAGCCCCGTTTCCTCGGCGACCTGGACGAACTCGTCGGGGAGGATGGTGCCGCGCTGCGGATGCTGCCAGCGTACCAGCGCTTCGAAGCCGAGGACCTTGCCGCTGATCAGCGAGAAGATCGGCTGATAGTGGATCCGGAATTCCTCGCGGTCCAGCGCCCGGCGCAGGTCGGTCTCGAGCTGGAGCTGTGAGACCGCCTTGGCGTGCATCGCCGAATCGAAGACCTCGTACCGCTGCTTGCCGAGGGCCTTGGCGCGGTACATGGCGATGTCGGCGTCGCGCAACAGGTCGTCGGGGCGCTCGTAGTTGGAGGTCGAGAGGGCGATGCCGATGCTGGCGCTGGTGAAGACTTCCTGCCCGCTCAGGTTGAAGGGGAGGTTCAGCTCGCGCTGGATGCGGTCGGCGATGCGGGTGGCATCGCTGACGTCGATGATGTCGTCGAGCAGGACGGTGAATTCGTCGCCGCCCAGCCGCGCCACGGTGTCGCCGGGGCGCAGGCACCGTTCCAGCCGCCGCGCGATCGCGACCAGGAGGTGGTCGCCGATCAGGTGGCCTAACGAGTCGTTGACGACCTTGAAGCGGTCGATGTCCAGGAACAGCAGCGCGAAAGCGTAATCGTCGCGGCGCTTGGCCCGGCCGATCGATCGCGCCAGCAGGTCGGTGAACAGCGCGCGGTTGGGGAGGTTGGTCAGTGCGTCGTGGAAGGCGTCGTGCACCAGCCGCATCTCCGCGCTCTTGCGCGCGGTGACGTCGCGGTAGCTCCAGACGCGGCCCATGATGGTGCCGCCCTGGCGTTGCGGAATCGAGTACCGCTCGAAGACCCGCCCGTCCTTCAGCTCGATCTCGTCGTAGGTCTCCAGCTCGGGGTTGGTCTCCAGCTCCTTCACCCGGCGCTGCGTCGCGTCGCCGTCCTTGAGCTGCTCGGCCATCACGCCCACCAGCCCGTCCTGGTCGGTGGTGCCGACCAGCTCCTCGGGCAGCCGCCACATCTCCAGGAACTTCCGGTTGCAGGTCTCCACCCGGCCCGACGCGTCGATCACCAGGATCCCGTCGGCGGTGGATTCGAGCGTGGTCGACAGCAGCGACAGCGCCCGCTGAAGCTCGGCGGTGGAGCGCTCCAGGCTGGCCTGCGATTCTTCGCGCGCCCGCTCGGAGAGCTTGCGCTCGGTGATGTCGACCAGGACACCGTGGAAGAGCAGCTCCTCGGAATCGATGTCGCGCACCGAGGTGCAGGAATCGAGCACGGTGCGGCGGCCGCCGTCGGGGCGGCGAATCTCGATTTCGAATTCGCGGACCGCGCCGTCCTGGCGCAGCAGCTCCAGCTCGCGGACCCGCTGCTCGGGGTCGACGAAGATGTCGAAGGCGTTGATCCGGCTCAGCTCAGCGAGCGAGGTGACGCCGAGCATGTCGAGGAAGGCGGTGTTGGCGTCGAGAATCTCGCCCTGGAGATTGGTGACGTACACGCCTTCGCGGAGGTTGCCGACCAGGGCCTTCAGGGTCTCGGCATCGGTGAGACTCCGCAGCCGGGCGGGGGGCGAGGCGCCCCCGATCCGCCCCGCGATCTGCGGGTGGACCGGCTCAGTGGCCGACGACTCGGGCTGGGGCGGGCTCACCATATGGGAGGCCTAACTTAGGAGCGCTGTCATGAGCCCGTAAGAGGCGTCGCGGCAACGCGGGGAAACCCCAGTGGGGACGCCATCTCAAGCCCTGGGGGCAACCCTGGTTCGGGTGTGCCGCGCGACGCGCTTGATCGGTCGGCCGGCGCGGCGGGGTGCCGGTGCGGGCGGCTCCTCGCTGGCGCGCGAGCCTTGGCGATAGGCATAAACCCACGTGAACTCGGCGCCCAGCAGGAAAATCTGGGCCGAGTAATAGACCCAGACGAGGAACACCACCAATGAGCCGGTGGCGCCGAAGGCCGAGGCGATGCGCGTCGTGCCGAGGTAGATGCCGATGAGCAGTTTGCCGATTTCGAAGAGCAGCGCCGTGACCAGCGCGCCGATCCAGACGTCGCGCCAGGCGATGTCGGCACGGGGCAGCACCTTGTAGATCATGGCGAAGGCGAGGGTGATGATGGCGAGACTGACGATCGCGTTGATGGCCTGGACCACGCTGGGCCAGTCGGTGACGCGCGCGCCCCACCAGGCGCCGGCGGCGGCGAGCGCGGCCGAGATCACCAGCGAGACGACGAGCAGGAAACCGACGCCGATGATCATCCCGAACGAGAGGATGCGGGTGCGGATCAGCTGCACGATGCCGCTCGTCTTGGGGGCGCTGGGAATGCGCCAGATCTTGTTGAGGTCGCCGTAAAGCTCGGTAAAGACGCTCGAGGCGCCGAGCAGCAGCGTGATGCTGCCGACGATGGCGGCCATCGCGCTCTTCGCCGGGCTGTTGGCGCTCTGGAGGAGATCCTGCGCGGCTCGGGCGCCCGCGTCGCCGATCAGCCCGCGCAGCTGGATGAGGATCTGGCCCTGCGTCGCGTCGCGGCCGAAGATGAGTCCGCCGACGGCGATCACGATCACCAGCAGCGGCGCGATGGAAAAGAGCGTGTAGTACGACAGCGCCGCGCCCATGCTGGACGCGTCGTCGTCGTTCCACGCGCTGGCGGCTTTGCGCAGCAAGGTGAAGAACTGCGTAGTGGTCACGACCAGCTCGCGAAGGAAATTCGGCAAAGGCGGGTGAACTCCGGTGCTTGCCAAACCCGGCGGCGCTGGCGAACTTTTGCCCCGCGCGCCGCTAGCTCAATTGGCAGAGCAACTGACTCTTAATCAGTAGGTTGATGGTTCGATTCCATCGCGGCGCATTCATCATTCTGTAACCCCCGGCGCGGCTTCGAGTTTCCTCGAGGTCGCGCCGCGGTTTTTTCACCTCGCTAGGCGATTTCCCGCACCATCACCGTGGCGCTCGATGGACAGGCCGACGTGAACTCGACCGACCGCTGCACCGGCTCGGGCACCGCCTCCCGCGGAATGACCTTGAAGCCGTAGCGCGGGAAGTACCGCTCGGCGGTGGTCGTGAACAGGTAGACGTCGGTGAGGCCGCAGGCCTTCGCCGTCTCCAGCAACCGCTCCACCAGCAGTTGGCCCACGCCCTTTCCCTGCCAGCCGGTCGCGACCGCCGCGGAGCGCAGCAGGCCGTAGCGCTCGTAGCGCTCGAGGCCGATGGTGCCGGCGACCGCGCCTTTTTCTTCGGCGATGATGTAGTCACGAATCGAGTCCGCGACGCCGTCGAGCGGCAGCCGCTGCGCTTCGAGGAGCGCGCTCACAGCCGGCAGGTCATCGGTTTTTGCCTGACGCAGATTCATTTCCCTGTGTATCCGTCGCTGAAGGATTCCGGAACATTCCCGTGTGAGCGGCGCTCTAGTCAAGGAGACAGAATGAGGAGCGCAACATGGAATATCGGGGAAGCGATTTCGAACGCCTGCAGCACGAGCTCAACCCGCATCGCGAGGAGCAGATCCGCGCGGCGATGATCGAAACCGCCGACCGGCTGCGCCGCCGCGGCGTGAAAGTGACCAGGCGCGAGCGCCCGGATGAGCTGGCCGATCTGCTCAGCGCCATCGAGCGATTCGAGGCCGAGGTCGTGTCGCATGGCGGCGATCTGATGGTGAACGGGCTGGCGAGCCCCCTCCCGGAGGATCCGCATTTCGTGCTGCCGCAGCGCAAGCGCGGCGAAAACACCATCTCGTACATCTCCCGGATCAACGTCGCGCGTGAGTTGCTGACCACCCATGCGTACGGCGCGGACGGCGATCACAAGATCTGAATGCACCCTATTCGGACATTGTGACAGTCGCCGCCCAGCTTTGTGGCGCCTTACGAGTGGTTCAGGAACCGGCGTACGGCGTGCCGGTGTATGCAGAGATAACCTGGAGGAACCGAGATCATGAAACGATCATTCGCAATGCTCGCCGCCGTTCCGCTCTGCTTTGCCGCGCTGGCCACAGCGCAGGCGCAGGGCGTGGGAATCAAGGGCGGCCTTGTCTGGAACAACGTGCGCGATAGCGGCGCTCTGCCGGGAAGCCTGGGCCAGAATACCGGCTGGACCGGCGGTTTGACCTTGAGCACCGAGAAGGGTCCGATCGGACTCGGCATCGAAGGTCTCTACGCCCGCCGCGGTATTTCGGCGCCGTCCTTCACCGACAGCCGGCGGCTCGACTACATCGACGTCCCGGGCTACCTGCGGCTGATGATTCCGACCGCCGGCGTGGCGCCGTACGCGTATGCCGGTCCGCAGGTCTCCTTCGAGCTGAACTGCAGCGCCGGCAGCGGCAGCTGTCCCAGCGGCCGTCCCAAGACCAGCTACGCCGGCGTCATCGGCGCGGGTCTCAGTTTCGGCGGGACGCACGGCGGCGGTTTGTCGGTCGAAGGGCGTTATATGTATGGCCTCACCGATCTCAAGCTGAGCACCACGACCAGCTCGTCGAGCTACAAGACGCGTTCGTTCCTTATCCTGGCCGCGCTGGCCTTTTAGCGCGCGCCGGCGGTGACGGCGGGGCCCCAACAGGCTTCGCCGTCCATCGCGGCCGGCGCCGGCGCGGGCCGGGATTCGACTCCCACCTAGCGATATCCGGTCCGGTCTGCCAGCCTTCACCACAGGCCCATGCCCGAGATCACGCAGCAGCGTCCGCAGCTGCGGACGGTCAGCGTCCCCGCGACCATCGCGCCGCTCTTCCAGAAGGCGGAAGAGTACGTGCGCCGCTACTTCTCCGATCGCACCGAAGATCCCGAGCGCTCCTCGATCGTCATATCCGGCGAGCGCTACATCCTGGTCCGCGCCGCCTCGATGTCGGTGGAGTTCTTCGACCTGGTCCGCTCCCTCTACGCCGACCAGGGTCCCGAGGAGGCGTCGGCGGTCGCCAAGAATCTGCTCTACGACCTGGCCCACTCGTTAGGCAAGGCCGACGCCCACGCCTTTGCCGCCAAGATGGGTGTCACCGAGCCCCTCGAGCGGCTCTCCGCGGGGCCGATCCACTTTTCGTTCGCCGGCTGGGCCTTCGTCGAGATCTTCCCCGAGTCGAAGCCGACGCCCGACCGCGAGTACTACCTCATCTACGACCATCCTTTCAGCTTCGAGGCCGACGCCTGGAAGCGCGCCGGCCGCAGCCCCGATTTCCCGGTCTGCGTCATGAACGCCGGCTACTCGTCGGGGTGGTGCGAGGAGAGTTTCGGGATTCCGCTGGTCGCCGCCGAGGTTGAGTGTCAGGCAAAGGGCGACGCCCATTGCCGCTTCATCATGGCGCCCCCCGACAGGATCGAGAGTCATCTCGCCCGGTACGTCGAGAGCCACCAGATGGTAGGGCTGGCGCGCCGCGGCCGGGACGCCGCGCCGGTTGAAGTGCCGGAATACTTCCAGCGCAAGCGCATGGAAGACGCGCTCCGGGCCGCCAACGAGCAGCTCGAGCGCCGCGTCGCCGAGCGCACCGCCGAGATCGAGACCGCGAACAAGGCGCTCCAGGCCGAGATCATCGAGCGCGAGCTGGCCGAGGAAGAACGCCGCAAGGTGCAGGTGAAGCTGCTCCACGCACAGAAGCTCGAGAGCCTCGGCGTCCTTTCCGGCGGCATCGCCCATGACTTCAACAACCTGCTGGTCGGGATTCTCGGGAACGCGGGCCTCGCCATCCAGGACCTGCCGCCCGACTCGCCCGTCCGCGAGACGCTCAAGGAGATCGAGACCGCCGCGCTGCGCGCCGCCGAGCTGACCCGGCAGCTGCTGGCCTACGCGGGGAAGGGGCAGTTCTCCGTCGGCCCGATCAACATCTCGTCGCTGGTCGAGGAAATGGGGAACCTGCTCCACACCGCGGTGGCGAAGAACGCGCGTCTGGATTTCCAGTTCTCACCCGAGCTGCCGACCATCGAAGCCGACGCCACCCAGCTGCGGCAGGTGGTGATGAACCTGATTACCAATGCCTCGGAGGCGATCGGGTCGGCGAGCGGGACGATCCGGGTGCGCACCGGCGTCACCGATGTGGATCGCGCCTACCTGGCCGACGCGCAGCTCGGCGCCGGACTTCCGGCCGGTCGCTACTGCTACGTGGACGTGCAGGACGACGGTCACGGCATGCATCCCGCGACCCAGGCGCGGATCTTCGATCCTTTCTTCACCACCAAGTTCACCGGCCGCGGACTGGGACTCGCCGCCGTGCTCGGCATCGTCCGTTCGCATCGCGGCGCGATCCGCGTCCAGAGCGCGCCGGGGCGGGGCACGACGATCCGCGTGCTGCTCCCCGGCGCCGGGGCGGCGGCGATGGCGGTTGAGCCGGAGGAAGCGCCGGAGCCGCGATTCACACCCGAGCGCACGGGATCGGTGCTCATCGTCGACGACGAGGAGACGGTGCGCACGGTGGCACAGCGGATTCTCTCCGCAAAAGGCTTTACCGTGAAGGTGGCATTGGGGGGCATCCAGGCGATCCACATGCTGCGCGAGAATCCCGACCTGGTCGACGTCGTCCTGCTCGATCTGACCATGCCGGACATGAGCGGGGCGGTGACGATGCAGGAGCTGCTGCGCATCCGTCCCGATCTACGGGTGGTGTTGTCCAGCGGTTATTCGCAGGAAGATGCGTTACCCGATAGCGATGTCACGGCCGCGGCATCCGCCTTCATCCAGAAGCCCTATCGGCCCTCGGACCTCGTCGCCACCATGCGCCGCGCTCTGGCCTGACGCAAGCAGCCGGGAGGCGGCAGGATGCTGAAGGTGTCGCTGACCGCCGGCTGAAGCCCTGGTGCAGTGGCGACCACCCTGAATCCGGATCCCCAGCGCTTCGGTGCGATGCTATCCAGCCTGACGATGCCATTCACAGCCTGGATGGTCGCGAGCGTATCGTCGCTGCGACTGTCCGTTAGCAGAATCGAAATCTGATCGGTGGCGCTCGGTACCCAGGTGCCGGTGCTGTCCACCACGTCAACCTCGATGCCGGCGGCGATGTAGCAGCCGGCGGCCGTCAGGGTTGGCTCGCTTACGAAGGCAAGTGAGTGGGGCGGCCTTGGTGCCGAGGGAGGGGTCTCGGTCGTTTCCACCGAGCCGCAACCCAGGGCGAACAGCAATACGCTGCTGATGCACCCCGTTGGGAGCCAGTTCATCAACCGAACGTCCACGGCGCTGCGTTGAAGCAAGAATCAAACCGTGGAGCGGAGGCGATCACAGGAACCGGGACGCTGCAGGTTGCAGCCCTACCGTGACGGGAGGCACGTAGCGACCATTCTGCGTGCCTCGACTCGAAGCTCTCGCCCCTCAACTCCTGCTCGGCGTACTCCTCGTGATCGGTCTACCGGCCGAAGCCGTGGCCCAGCGGGTCCATCGCAATGCTGCTCCGGAGGCTGCCGCAACGGCCGAGTCCGAGGGAGGCGAGACGCCCGCCGTCTTCCGCCGCTTTGCCGGCCAGGTGGTGAAGGTCCAGGTGGTCGAAGGCCGCTCCGGCGCCAAGACCGTCACCGGCTCGGGGTTCTTCGTGACGGCGCAGGGCCACGTCATCACCAATTACCACGTGGTCAGCGACCTGGTACGGAAGCCCGCCCGCTATCATGCCGAGCTGATCGACAGTATCGGCGCGACCAGGCCGGTCACGGTGGTCGCGGTGGACGTGGTCCACGATCTGGCGGTGCTCGCCAGCGGATCCCCGGCCGCGAACTTCTTTTCCCTCGAGCCGACCCAGATCGCCCAGGGACTCCGGCTCTACTCGCTCGGCCATCCCGCCGACCTCGGCATCGCGATCGTCGAAGGGACCTACAACGGCCGGCTGCCGCACACGCTGTATCCCCGCATCCATTTCACCGGGTCGATCAATCCGGGGATGAGCGGCGGACCGACCATCACGCTGGCGGGGAAGGTGATCGGCGTGAACGTGGCGACCAGCGGCAACCAGCAGAGTTTCCTGGTGCCGGTGGATGATGCGGCGGCTTTGCTGCGCAGCGCACTGGCGGCCCCGCCACGGCCGGCGGACAGCCTGATCGCCGACGTCGATCACCAGCTGCTGCGCTACCAGGACACCTATCTCGCGAAGCTCTTCACCGGCGACGTTCCGACGGTGGATCTGGGCGGCGTGAAGGTGCCGACGCGGCCGGCGGCGTACTTCAACTGCTGGGGCGATTCCGATCCCGAGGACCAGGACCAGGCCTATGAGGTGGTGCACCACTACTGCTCGACCGACGACGACGTGTTCCTGTCCGGCGACGAGAGCACCGGCATCATCGATTTCCAGCACGACCTGCTGACCTCGGAGGTGCTCAACACCTTCCGCTTCCATTCGCTCTATACCCACCAGTTCCGCTCGTTAGGCGCGGACTGGGAGCTGGACTCCGAGGGCGCTGAGGACCTGACCGGCTACCGCTGCCGCACCGGCAACGTGCGGGGCCAGGCGGCCGGGCGCGTGGTGCTCAAGACCGTCTTCTGCGCCCGCGCCTACCGGCAGCTGCCGGGGCTCTACGACGTGGTCTTCCGCGTCGCGCTGCTGGGCCACCGGAAGCTGGGGCTGATGTCCACGCTGACGATGTCGGGAGTGACCTTCAGCAACGCGCAGTCGATGGTGCGCCGCTACCTCGGAGCCTTCCGATGGACCGAGTGATCGTCGCCGAGGTGCTCAACCGCCGCGGGGACGTGGTCCAGCGCACCCGCCTCGAGCAATTCCCCGCCGGGATCGGACGCGCCTGGACCAACGACGTGGTGCTGGCCGACCCCACCGTGGATGCGCATCACGCGCGCATTGCCGCGGACGAGCAGGGGGCGCTTTTCATCGAGGACCTCGGCAGCGTCAACGGGCTGCACGCGGGCTCCTCCCGCGAGATGGTCCGCCGCGTTCCGCTCGACGGGATGGCGATGGTCCGGGTGGGCCGCACCATGCTGCGCATCGGCGCGCTCGATACCCCGGTGTCGCCCGCCCTTCCTGAGCTGGCGCCCAGCGGCCGCCTCGCCTGGCTGCTCGAGACGCCGGCGGCCATCGCGGTGATGGTGCTGGCCGGCATGGGCATCATCACACTGAGCGCCTGGCTCGACAGCTATGAGCCCCAGTCGAAGGCGATCGCGAGCGTAACCGGACAGGCGGTGGCCTTCGCCGCGTTGGCGGGTGCATGGGCGGGAGTCTGGTCACTGATCGGACGGCTGAGCGTGCAGCACTTTCGCTATTGGGAGCACACCGCGCTGACCTGGCTCGCGGTGCTCGGCCTCGCGTTGCTGGGCGCCTTCGATTCGTACGTCGCCTTCCTCTTTCCGAGGTCGGATGTGCTGGGGCTGGCCGGCGCCGTTCTGACCGGCGCGCTCTTCGTCGCCCTGATCGCCGCCCAGCTGGGCCTGGTGAGCGCGATGCGCCGCCGCCGCCGGATCGTCATCGGCGTGATCGTCACCGGCGTGATGGTCGCGCTGGTCGCGCTGACCAGCAAGGCGGCCAAGAATCAGCTGGACTCGGAGTCGGACGTGAGAATCGCCGTGTCGCTCAAGGCGCTGCCCGCGACGCTGATTCCGGCGACGAGCGTGGATGATTTCGTGCGATCGACCGATGGTTTGAAGCGGGACCTGGACCGGATGATGAAGGAGTAGCGGTCAGCTCTTTCCGGGGAACCCCTCGAGGTCCCTGATTTTCTCCATCTGCTTGATGTGCCGCTGGGCGTGTACCGTCATGATCGAAAAAGCGTCGCCGAGATTGATCCGCACCAGCTTGTTGACCGGCGAGGTCATCCTGAGGCGCGTCCAGTCGAGCGCGGCGGTGGCGCGCAGGAAGGTCATGGTCTGCTGCTGTCTGACGAGAAACTCGTCGAGCACTTTCTCCCGGGCCGTCGGGCCGACCGCAAAGGGCTTGGGCGCCGGCAGTCGCCGCTTGGAGCGCAGCCCCGCCACCAGCAGCCACCCCGCGATCGACGGCTCCCAGAAGGCCGTGCCCTGCTCGGAGTGGGGAGCATTGCGGGCATAGATCCGGGGCCGGAGCATGCCGAGGTAACAGTCGTTGGCGAGGATGAGATGCTCGAGGAGCTGGCCGATTCCCCAGCCGCCGCCCGGCGGGCGCCAGCCGAGCTGCGACGAATCGAGTTCCTTGGCGACGGCGACGGCATCGAGAGAAACGCAATCCAGCTCGATGAGGAGCCGGCTGCGCAAAGCTTCCTGATTCATCGCCATGAGGGCGATTTCCGTCGGTTCCGCATACTAGATGATGGGAGCCGCGGCGTTCTTGGCAAGAGCCGCGCCTCCGAAACCGGGCGAGAAACCGTCTCGGGCCTCAGGCGCTGGCGCGCCGTTTGACCTTCGTCGTGTGCTTCGGGGCGGCCTTGCCGCGCTCCGCCTTCAGCGCCGGCTTTTCCGCCGCGGCTTTCTTGCCGGCGGGACTCTTTCCGCCGATCGACCGCTTGAGTGCCTCCATCAGATCGAGCACCTGCGTCTCCGGCTCGGCCGCGGGCTCGGCGGTGATTTCCTCTCCCGCCACTTTCTTTTCGATTTGCTCGCGGACCCGCTCCTGGACTTCGTCCTTGAACTGCTTGGGCTTGAACTCTGCCGCTTTCCGCTGGTCGATGAGCTGAATCGCCAACTCCAGCTCACGCGGACTGGCATGGCCTTCGGGCTTCGGAATGTCGGCAATATCCCGGACTTCGTCGGCATAGTGGAGCTGCTCCAGAACGAGGCCGTTTTCCATCGGGCGGAGCATCACGAGGTAGGATTTTCCGCGGGCGTTGTACTGCCCGATGCCCACGAGCTTGGTCTTCTTGAGGGCCTCGGCGAGGAGGATGTAGGCGCGGTCGCCGCCTTTGCCGACGCCCAGAAAATAGGCGCGATCGAAGAAGAGGCGATCGACCTTGTCGGCGGGGACGAACTCGATGATGTCGATCGATTCGGTTTTCTTTGCCTCGAGGGCCTTCATCTCGTCCTTGGTGAACGTGACGTACTGGCCCTTCGAGAATTCGTAGCCTTTAACGATGTCGGCGCGCTCGATCTTCTCGCCGGTCTTGGAATCGACCAGCTCCTGCTTCACCCGTGCGCCGGTTTTCGGATTGATCTGGTGGAATGCGACCGTAGCGCTCGACTCGTAGGTCGGGTACATCTCGACCGGGACCGAGACGAGGCCGAAGGAAAGGGTCGCGCCGGAGATTGGACGAGGGCTCATAAGGTCCGCTATGATAAGGTCTTACAGCTATGGCCGCAACTCGAAAGCCTGACAACGACGGCCTGAGCGCGTACCGGGCCAAGCGAACCGCCGAGCGGACGCCCGAGCCCTCGGGTGTGCTGGCTCCTACCCCGGCAGAGGGGCGGCTGTTCGTCGTCCACAAGCACGCGGCCACCCGCCTGCACTGGGACCTCCGCCTCCAGATGGGTGGGACGCTCCGATCCTGGGCCGTTCCCAAGGGTCCGTCGAAGAATCCCGCCGACAAGCGTCTCGCGGTCTCGGTCGAGGACCATCCTCTGGAGTACGGCGACTTCGAGGGGGTCATCCCCGAGGGCAATTACGGGGCGGGGCAGGTCATCGTCTGGGATCGCGGCGAATGGGTGCCGATTGGCGATTGGCGCGAAGGACTGGCCGAGGGAAAACTTCTTTTCGATCTCCGGGGCTACAAGCTCAAGGGCCGCTGGACGCTGGTGAAGATCAAGCGCGCCGAGAAGGAATGGCTCCTCATCAAGGAGCGCGATGGCCAGGTTTCCGAGGACGGCGACGACTTTCCCGACTCGTCGGTGCTCTCGGGGCTGACGGTCGACGACCTCGAGAAGGGCACCGACCGGCCGGCGAAGCTCGTCAAACTGCTCCAGGAAGTGCGCGCCAAGCCGGCGCAGCTGAGCGCCGCGAGCGTGAAGCCGATGCTCGCCGAGACCCGGGACGAGGCGTTCTCGCGCGCCGGCTGGATCTTCGAGCTGAAGATCGATGGCTGGCGGATCATCGCATCGAACGAGAACAACACGCCCAGGCTCTGGAGCCGCAACGGCCTCGATCTGACGGCGAGTTTTCCCGAGCTGGCCAGGGCGCTGGCGGCGATGCCTTACGAGGGATTGATCATCGACGGCGAGGTGACCTGCCACGATGCCGCCGGCATGCCCAGCTTCCAGAGACTTCAGCAGCGGGCCCGCAATTCGCGCCCCCGCGACATCGCCAAGGCCGCGGTCGAGAATCCCGCCACCTTCTATTGCTTCGATCTGATCGCCGCGCAGGGCTACGATCTGCGCGACGTGCCGCTGCTCGCCCGCAAGATGATTCTTCAGACGATTCTGCCGCCGGCCGGTCCCTTCCGCTTCGTGGATCACTTCGAGAAAGAGGGCGAGGCGCTCTTCGCGCAGGTCGAGCGGCTGGGACTCGAAGGGATCATGGCGAAGAAGCAGGACTCGGTCTATCGCATGCGCCGTTCGGGGGACTGGATCAAGATCCGCGCCGACAAGGCCGACGATTTTGTCGTCGTCGGCGCGTCACAGCCCAGGGGATCGCGCGCGGGATTCGGCGCGCTGCACCTGGGACAGTACGTGGATGGCACGCTGGTCTACATGGGACGGGCCGGCAGCGGCTTCAGCGGCAAGCAGCTCGACCAGGTGTCGGGGGAGCTGGAGAAGCATCGGCGGAAAACGCCGCCTTGCAGCGGCCCGATTCCCAAAGGCGCCGACGAGATGTGGGTCGATCCGACGATGGTGGCCGAGGTGCGGTTCAAGGAGCGTACCAACGATGGCCTGCTCAGGCAGCCGGTATTTCTCCGGTTTCGTGATGACAAGAAGCCTGAGGAATGCGTGTACGCGGGACGCGGCCTGCAGGACGAGGAGCCCGGATCATCGGACGCTGATTTAGTAGCGCAAGACAACCAATCGACCGGCTCCGGGCTCCCCATCCCGCAGGCCGCGTCCCGCGCTCCGGCATCCCGAATTGCCGCTCCAAAGGCAAAGCCGGCATTCAACTTTTCCAACCTCAAGAAGATTTTCTGGAAGGAAGAGGGCTACACCAAGGGCGATCTGATCGACTACTATCGCGCGATCTCGCCTTTCATTCTCCCCTATCTGCGCGATCGGTGTCTTGTCCTCACCCGGTATCCGGACGGGATCGAGGGGAAGTCATTCTATCAGAAGGACGCGCCCGGGTACGCCCGTGAGTTCGTGAAGACGGTGAGCGTCTGGAGCGATGATTCGCAGCGCGATCTCAACTATTTCGTCGTCGGCGACGAGGCGGCGCTGCTCTACATCGCCAATATGGCCGCCATCCCGCTCCATATCTGGGGCAGCCGGGTGGCGACCCTGGAGACGCCGGACTGGTGCATCCTCGATCTCGATCCCAAGGGTGCGCCCTTCACCGACGTCGTCACCACGGCGCTGGCCTGCAAGGAGCTCTGCGACGAGCTCGGCCTTCCCGCCTTCGTGAAGACCAGCGGATCCTCCGGTCTTCACGTGCTGATACCGATGGGGCGACTCTGCACCTACGAGCAGACCCGCGATCTGGGCGGGTTGCTGGCCCGCGCGATCGTCGCCGATCTGCCGAAGATCACCACCGTGATCCGGCAGATTCGCAAACGCGAAGGAAAGGTCTACGTAGACTACATGCAGAACGGGCAGGGTCAGCTGCTCGCCGCTCCCTTCAGCGTACGTCCGGTGAAGGGTGCGATGGTCTCGACGCCACTCCTGTGGAAGGAAGTCAATGCGAAACTCGATATGCTTGATTTCACCATCCGAAGCGTGCCGGCGCGCATGAAGAAGCTGAAGACCGATCCACTGGTGCCGGTCCTCGACTTGAAGCCCGACTTGCCCGGCGCGCTCGAGGCGCTCGCGGCGCGTTTCGGCCGACGCAAACACGCGCGCAGCGGGGGCGCATCGTGACCGCGGCCCCCGTTGAATCGGTGGCCCGGCGGCAGCGGCGCCTGCTGCTGGATTCCCTCCTCCTCGGTATCGGCGGCGCGGCGTCGGCCCAGCTCTTCACGCTGGTTCTGAATGTGGCTCAGTCGCTTTTCCTGGGCAGGCTGGCGGGCTACCAGCCGCCGGGCCTCGTCAACGAGGGAGGCTCGCCGCAGGAGGTCATCGGCCGGTTCGGGCTGTGGCTCGTGCCGGTGGTCGCCGCGGTCGGTGGCCTCTTCTGCGGTCTCCTCATCACCTGGCTGGCGCCCGAGGCGGAGGGCCACGGTACCGATACGGCGGTGCGGGCCTTCCACCGGGCGGACGGCGCGCTGCGGGCGCGCGTGCCGCCGCTCAAGATGCTGGCGTCGGGAC
The DNA here is from genome assembly GCA_036493755.1 of Gemmatimonadales bacterium. Taxonomy (GTDB): domain Bacteria; phylum Gemmatimonadota; class Gemmatimonadetes; order Gemmatimonadales; family JACORV01; genus DASXPG01. The sequence continues at coordinate 36,170 of DASXPG010000106.1, read as the reverse complement.
TCACCATCGGCTCCGGTGGCTCGGCGGGCCGCGAGGGTCCGACGGCGCTGGTTGCCGCCGGTATCGGCTCGTGGTACGCGGGCATCACGCACCGCAGTCCAGAGGATCGGCGGCTGCTGCTGCTCATCGGCATGTCGGCCGGCCTCGCGGCGATTTTCCGCTCGCCCATCGGGACGGCGCTGTTTTCGATCGAGGTTCTCTACGCCGACATGGAGTTCGAGAGCGGCGCGCTGCTGTACACCATGCTGGCTTCGGTGGTCGCCTATGCTGTCAACGGCGTCTTCACCGGCTTCCGGCCGCTGTTCGTCATTCCGGCGATCAACAATCCCGAGAGCATCGACTACGTCTGGTTCACGGCCCTCGGCCTGGCCTCCGGACTGGTCGCGGTGCTGCTGCCGCTGGCCTTCTACTACACCCGCGATCTCTTCCACAAGCTCCGGATTCCGCCGGCCGTCAAGCCGGCGATCGGTGCCCTGCTGACCGGTGTCATCGCGCTGGCACTGCCGCCGGTGATCGGCGGTGGATACGGCTGGATGCAGCGCGCCATCGACGGGCAGCTTCTCACGCTGACGCTGTTGTTGCTGGTATTCGCCAAGACCATCGCGATGAGCCTGACGATTTCTTCGGGGGGCTCCGGGGGCGTGTTCGCTCCCAGTCTGTACATCGGCACCATGCTCGGGGCGTTTTTCGCCCAGGTGATCCACAAGACGGCAGCGCCCTTTGCGATCGTGGGCATGGCCGCGGTATTCGCCGGTGCCGCGCGGGTCCCGATGGCCACGCTGATGATGGTCACGGAAATGACCGGGGGGTATACCCTCCTGGTCGCCGCCGCGCTGGCGGTGACGATCAGCTACATCGTGCAGGTCCGCCTCTCGCAGCATCTGCGTTACAAGAGCCTCTACCAGGAGCAGGTGCCGCGGCGGGCTGATTCTCCCGCGCACCACACCGAGCATCTCGAGATCGCGCTGCGCATTCTCGAGCAGCAGCGCCAGGTCCGGCCGCTCGAGCCCGCCGGGGAAGCGTTGCTCGAACGGCTGCGCGCCGGGGTCCCGACCGAGTTGTCCAACGATCGGCAGTTGCTGGTCGGGTCGTTGCGCGAAACGAGCGCCTGGGTCGGGCGTGGCTTCGGTCCGGAGCGCGGCAAGATCGACGACGAGATCGAGATCCTGGCGATAATGCGGGATGAACGGATGATAGCGCCGCGGCCCGACGTGCGGATGCAGGCGGGCGACAAGCTGATCCTGCTGACCACGGCGGCGGCGCTGGAACGGGTGATGCTCGACGTCGCCCCGTGGTGAGCGCCCGCGGATGAATCAGGCCCGCGGCCGCGCCCCCACGTTCTTGCGAACGATGGCGTAGAGGATCCACAGAAAACCGAGGATCCGCAGGACGTAGGTGTAGCCGGTACGCTCGTTGTCCGAGCCGAGCCAGGAGGCAAGGACCTGGTTCAACGTCATGAGGAGAAAGGCGCAGCCGAAGCCGAGGAAGAGGGAATCCCGCGAGCGGCGCCAGAAACGCAGGAAGAAGAGCCCGGCGACGAGGTACGTCACGGTCACGGCGCCACCCAGAAAATCGATGAACCAGAGCCTCATCGCTCGGCCTCCCAGATGAAACCGTAGAGGAGACAGAGCATGCCCGCCAGCGACGCCAGGTGCCGGTAGAGCCGCAGGTCCACCGCCGGAAACACCACCAGATCGGCGACGAGCAGCAGGTTGTTCAGCGACAATCCCACGAAGCAGAGCGCGCTCCAGAGCAACAGGCGCGCCCGGGTGTCGAGGTACTGGCGGATCAGCAGCGCCGTGCAGGCGAGGCAGGTGATCGTCGCCAGGACGTAGAGGGCAACCTTCACCGTTTCCACTAGACGTCCCTCCTGAGCCGGAAGGCGCTGGCGAACGATTGGATGGTTCGCATCTCGGCGCTGGCGTAGACCGTGCGGATGAGGGTTACGGGGCGCTGGTGGTAGGCGACGATCAGGCCCTCGATGGCACGGGTGATTTCCGGAGTGCGCGGCTCATACACGAACCGCTGATCGTCACGGACGGAGACGATGCCCTGTTCCGCCAGAACGGCGAGGTACTGGGACACCGCCGCTTCGCTGACCGGCGTCGGGACCAGCAGTTGCGGAATCGCCTGCGCGTGCCACTCCCGGCCGGGATCGCGGGCGAGCAGCAGCACGATCTCCAGGGCCTCGAGCGTCGGGATGCTGGTCTGGATCAGCCGCCGGACGTCATCGGGAAGATCGGGCTGGCTCATTCGCGCACGACCGTCACGGCACGGAACTCGTCATGCAGTGTATTGCCCATTCATCAACGTATATCGGTCCCGGCAACATGTGCACCCTCGTCCGCGATACTCTTGAGGCTGGATGCGGCTATCACTGCGATTCATCATTCCGTTGCTCCTGGCGCTTGGCGCACTGGCATATGCGGTGCAGCCCCTGGTCAATCGCCTGACCGTTCAATGGTTCACCCGCGACCTCGATATCCGGGCAAACCTCATCGCCGTTTCGGCGGAGGAACCGCTTCAAGACCTGACCCGCGGCGCCAATCGCGGCCGCATGCTGCAGTACTTCGCGCGGCTCATCCAGGACGAACGGTTGTACGCCGTGGGGTACTGCTCCTCGCCCGCGGCCGCGCCGGTCGCGACCGCCACCATGCCCGCGGCGCTGGCGTGTGATTCGCTGGATCGCTATCCCGGCCCCGATGGTCACGTGCTCGCAAGCCCCGACGGCCCGCTGCTGGTATCGGTAAAACCCCTGGCGACCGATAGCGCGCCGGCCGGCCGGCTGGTGCTGGTCCACGACATGAGCTTCGTGGTCCGGCGGAGCCGGGACACCCGGCGATACCTGTTTTATTTCTTTGTCGGGCTCGCGGTCACGGTCTCGCTCATCACCGTCGTCATCGCGCAGCTGAGCTGGCGTGGCTGGGAGCAGGGGGTGCGCGCGCTGCTGCGAGGAGAAGGATTACTGCGGCCGGTCGCGGCACCGGAGCTGCCCGAGTTCCGTCCCATCGCCGACGATCTGCGGGCGCTGATTCGCGACCTCGACGCGGAGCATCGCGAGCGACACCACGACTACATCACGTGGGGCCCGGACACGCTGCGGGACCTGCTGCATCGTGAGCTGCGTGGCCAGGAAATCATCGTACTGTCGAATCGCGAGCCCTACATCCACGTCCGACGCGGCACCGAGATCGTGATCCAGCGTCCCGCCAGCGGCCTGGTGACGGCGCTGGAACCGATCATGCGCGCCTGCTCGGGAACCTGGATCGCCCACGGCAGCGGGTCCGCCGACCGTGAGGTCGTCGACGCGAACGACCGGGTCGGAATTCCGCCGGAGCAGCCGGCCTATCGCATTCGGCGGATCTGGCTGACCAGCGAGGAGGAGTCGGGCTACTACTTCGGTTTTGCGAACGAGGGGCTCTGGCCGCTGTGCCACATCGCCCATGTGCGACCGATTTTTCGCGGCGCCGACTGGGAGCAGTATCGCCGCGTCAACCAGCGCTTTGCGGACGCGGTAGTGGAGGAGAGCTCCTCGTCCGACCCCATCGTCCTGGTCCAGGACTATCATCTGGCGCTGGCGCCCCGAATGATCCGCGAGGCGCTGCCCGACGCCACCATCGTGACCTTCTGGCACATTCCCTGGCCAAACCCCGAGGCCTTCGGTATCTGCCCTTGGCGCGAGGAGCTGCTCGATGGCCTGCTGGGCAGCAGCATCCTCGGGTTTCATACCCAATTCCACCGCAACAACTTCGTGGACACGGTCGATCGGTCGCTGGAGGCGCGGGTGGACCGGGAGACGTTCACCGTCTCGTACCGAGGATCGCCGACCGCGGTCAAGCGCTACCCGATTTCCATCGGCTGGCCGCTTCCGCCGGCGCTGATCGCCGAGCCCGTGGAGGCCTGCCGCCTGCGGGTGCGGGCCCGTCATGGATTGCCGTCGACTCATGCGATCGGCGCCGGCATCGATCGTCTCGACTATACCAAGGGAATCGAGGAACGGCTGCGCGCGGTCGAGCGGCTGCTGGAGCTTCATCCCGAGCTGGTCGGCCGTTTCACTTTCATTCAGATTGGCGCACCGACCCGCAGCCGGATCGAGGAGTACCAACACTACGAAGCCCGGGTGCGTGCGCTGGTGGAGCGGATCAACGGGCGATTCGCCTCGGCCGCACATCCTCCGATCATGTTCACCGCCGCCCACCACGAGCCGGAAAATGTGTACGAGTACTACCGGGCAGCGGACCTGTGCTTCGTCAGTAGTCTGCACGACGGCATGAACCTGGTGGCGAAGGAGTTCGTGGCCGCCCGGGACGACGAACGCGGCGTGCTGGTGCTCAGCCAGTTCACCGGCGCGGCGCGGGAGCTTCCGGAGGCGATCATCGTCAACCCGTACGATACCGACCAGTGCGCGACCGGCCTGTACATGGCCCTGACCATGCCGGAGGGCGAACAGCGGGCCCGCATGCGCCTGATGCGGGCGCTGATCCAGGAATTCAACGTCTACCGCTGGGCGGGACGCATGCTCATCGATGCCGCGGAGATGCGAAGCCGCCGACGCCTGTTCGGTCGCAGCGTCGTATCCGAGCGGCTGTCGGGCTCCGGCGCGGCGCGCAGCGGCGGCCGCGCGTGACACGAGGTCAGCCTCCCGCGGCGAGCCCGGCCTGGGCGTACATGATCGATGTCGATGGCACGCTGCTGCGGCTGAAACCCGTGCCGCATGGCGTGAAGGCCGACCGGGCATTGCTCCACGTGCTCGACGTACTGATGCGCGCGACCGGCGGCGCGGTCGCGCTGGTGAGCGGCCGTTCGCTTGCCGACCTCGACCGCCTCTTCCCGGCGCTGCGCCTGCCGATGGCGGGCCAGCATGGCGCCGAGCGACGCCTGGCGCCCGGTGGCAACACGGTGTGCGCATCGGACGCTGCACTCCTCGATGATGCCCGGGGACGTCTGCGGACCCGCGTCGAGAACCATCCCCGCCTGCTGCTCGAGGACAAGGGTCAATCGCTCGCGCTGCACTATCGCCGCGTGCCACGGCTTGCGGGTTACGTGCACCGCCTGCTCCGGGCCGAGCTCGCGCGGCTGGGCCACAGCCATCGGCTGCAGCGCGGTCACCGCGTGGCGGAGCTTCGGCCCGCGGGCGCCAACAAGGGATCGGCGGTACGGGCCTTCCTGCGGGAATCGCCATTTCGCGGCCGGCTTCCCGTGTATCTCGGTGACGACCGCACCGACGAAGACGCCTTCGCGGTGGTGAACGAGCTGGGCGGCCATACGATCAGGGTCGGCGCGGGCGCGAGCGCAGCACGGTGGCGGCTGCCCGACGTCACGGCGGTGCGGCGCTGGCTGGCCGGCGCCGGCCGCGAGCAGCGCCGGTGAGGCCCCGGGCTCTCCCGCCGTTCATCTGGGTAGACAAGGACATGGACGTAACGAGGTGCGGTCCCGCTGGCCGCGGTACGCCGTGAGCTATCGCGCGATTCACGAGCACGGCGTCATTGGTGATCTCAACACGGCGGCGCTGGTCGCGTGCGACGGCACCATCGATTTCTGTTGTCTGCCGCGTTTTGATTCCCCCACCACCTTCGCCGCATTGCTCGACGAAGAGCGCGGCGGGCGCTGGTTGATCGGGCCGAGTGTCGCGTCGATCTCCGAGCAACGCTACCTCCCCGGCACCAACGTGCTTTCCACCACGTTTCGTCCGCAGGAAGGCGTCGGTGCCCTCGAGCTGCTCGATTTCATGCCGGTCGGGCCGCGACGCGGCCGCTTCGGACGGATCATGCGCCGGCTGCGCGCGGTCCGCGGATCGGTTCCGGCGCAGGTCATCTGGGAGCCACGACTCGAATACGCCGCGACGCCCACGCGCGTCACCGGTCGTCGTGCCGGGTTCATGGCCTCGGACCGTTTCGACGACGTCGTCACCCTCTGCGCATCGGACGGCATCGATTGGTCGCTGAGTGAATCCGGCGCGAGCGGCACGCTGACCCTCGAAGAGGGCGCGCAGGCCTGGTTCGTGATGACCTTCGACGACGACGAAGTACGTCCGCTTGCGTCGCACGATTGCGACGCGACGCTGGACGATACCGTGCGCTACTGGGACGCCTGGTCGGCGAAGATGCAGTACAACGGACCCTATCGTGCCGAGGTCGAGCGCAGCGTGCTGGCCCTCAAGCTGCTCTGCTGCGAGCCGACCGGCGCGATCGTCGCCGCGCCGACGACCTCGCTTCCCGAATCGACCCAGGGTGGCCGCACCTGGGACTACCGCTACGTCTGGCTGCGGGACGCCGCTTTCGTGCTCCAGGCCTTCGAAGGACTCGGCTATACCGAGGAGACCGAAGCGTTCATGGGTTTTCTCAAGCGGGTCTGCCGCCGCGAGGATGGACGTTACATCCAGATCATGTACGCCACCGACGCGCGTCGTCCGCCGGAGGAGAAGATCCTCGAGCACCTTCGCGGCTGGCGGGGTCTGGGCCCGGTGCGCATCGGCAACGGGGCCGTCGATCAATTCCAGATGGACGTCTACGGCGAGCTGCTCGCGACCGTCGCCGAGTGGGGCACGAGCCGCACGGTCAGCGAAGGCACCTGGATTTCCCTGCATGGGCTGATCGATTGGACCAGCCGGCACTGGAGCGAGCCCGATTTCTCGATCTGGGAGCCGCGCGTCGCGCCGCGGCATCACGTCTTCAGCAAGATCATGGCGTGGGTCACCCTCGACCACGGCGCCGCGCTCGCCGAGCGCCACTCGCTCCCGGGCGACACCGGCGCCTGGCGGCGGGAAGCCGAGAAGCTGCGTGCCGAAATCCTCGAGAGAGGTTTCGATACCGCGCGCAACACCTTCATCCAGTCGTACGATCATCCGGCGCTCGACGCGGCGCTGCTGGTCGTTCCCAAGGTCCGTTTCCTTCCCCACGGCGACCCGCGGGTGCGCGGGACGCTCGACGCCGTGCGCAAGGAGCTGGCCACGCCGGTCGAGGAGCTGATCTACCGTTATCGTTCCGAGGATGGCCTCACCGGCGACGAAGGGGCGTTCATCTTCTGCAGTTTCTGGGTGATCCAGAACCTCGCGATGATCGGCGAGCTCGCGGAAGCCGAGCGGCTCTTCAAGAATCTGCTGCGCCGCTCCAATGCGATGGGGCTGCTCGCCGAGGAAATCGACCCGCTGACGGGAGCGCAGATGGGCAACTTTCCGCAGGGACTGTCCCATGCGGCCTTGATCAACACCGCGACGATCCTCGAGAAACTGCGCGGGGGCGTCTCGCCCGCCGCCGAAGTCGGTCCCACGGGGCTCATCTGAATCACTGCCTCGTTCTCCCGGATGACGCTGCCGCCGTCTACGTGTTCGCCCACGGCGCCGGCGCGGGGATGGATCATCCCTTCATGGAGTCGTGCGCGACGGCACTTGCCGCTTGCGGCATCGGGACGTTCCGGTACGAGTTTCTCTACATGGAGCAGAAGAAGAGCCGGACCGACTCGCCGCCGGTTGCCGCGGCGCGGGTCCGCGAGGCGGTGGCCGAAGCGGCGAAAGCCGCGCCGGGCGTGCCGCTCTTCGCCGGAGGGAAATCGTTCGGTGGCCGCATGACCTCCACGGCGCAATCCGAGGAACCGTTGGCCGGCGTGCGCGGGCTGGTCTTTCTCGGCTTCCCCCTGCACGCCCCGGGCCGGCCGGGCACCGAGCGCGCCGCCCACCTGGCGAAGGTGAAGGTGCCGATGCTCTTCATCCAGGGATCGCGCGATGAATTCGCGCAGCCCGGGCTGCTGGGCGGGATCATCGAGTTGTTAGGCGCCGAGGTGACGCTGCATCCGGTCGAAGGCGGGGATCACAGCTTCAAGGTTCCGAAGAAGATCCGCGGCGGCGACCAGCCGGTGATGGACGAAATTGCCGATGAGACGGCCAGCTGGATGCGGTCGGTTCTTAGCGGGAAGCCGGCGACGCGGGCGGATTCTCGGGCTTAGGGTCCCCGCTCCGCGTCACCACCACCCGGTGCGGCAGCGGGATCAGGATTCCCTCCTTCTCGAAGCGGCGATGCAGCCGCTTGATGAAGTCCGAGACCACGGCCCACCGGTCGCCCTGGCTCTTGGCCTGCAGTACCACGAAGAACTTGATCGAGTACTCACCAAATTCCTTGAAGCGCAGCGCCGGAATGAAGTCCGGCATCCCCTCGGGTACCGATCGCAGCGTCTCCCGGGCCACGTCGAGCACCACCTTCTCGACCTGGTCCAGGTCGGCATCGTAGCCGACGCCCAGGTCGACGGTGACGTTCTGGGCCGCCGCCGGCAGCGCGTAGTTGATCACGATCATGGTGCCGAGCCGGGAGTTGGGAACGATGATCATGTTCCCCGCGCCTTCGCGCACCGTCGTCAAGCCCCAGCTGATGTCCTCGATCACCCCTTCCTGGCCGGTCTCGAGTTTCACGTGATCGCCGCTGCGGATCGTGTGCGCCGCGATGATGCGCAGGCCGGCAAAGAAATTTGCCAGGGTATCCTGGAGGGCGAGGCCGACGGCGAGGCCGCCGATGCCGAGGGCGCCGAGGACGGCGCCGATGTGGAGGCCCATCGTGTCGAAGATGATGAGCACGCCGATGGAGAAGACGATGACCTGCGAGAGGTTGGCCAGCAGGCTGACGTTCGGCAGGCGGTGCGACGCGACGATCTTGAGCATCCGCGCCGTGAACCGCGCCAGGGCCCAGGTGACCGACAGGATGCCGACGATCAGGATGATGGTGCCGATGGTATGATCGGCGGCGTCGGTCAGCGGCATCATCCGCACCGCGAGCCGCAGTCCCAGCAGCACGAACCAGATGACGACCGGGCCGTTGATCGACGCGATCAGGACATCGTCGAACCTCCAGGCCGACTTCGCCGCCAACCTGGCGAGCCAGGTCAGCACCGTCCGGCGGACCAGGACTCCGACCACGAGGCCGCCGATCGCCGCCGCGGCGGGTGGCCACCAGGTGTTGAAGTCCGGCATCACCAGCGCATGAGCCTGCATCACGATTTCAGAATCCTCAGGAATTCAGCGGCGAGGCGCGGCCCGGTGCCCTCGTCCTCGTGCTTGAAGAATACGAACGCATCATCCCACGCGGTGCTCGTGATCCGCTTCGCCCACTCGAGCAGCGCGCCCGGCTCGTAGGCTTTGCGCCGGAGTCTCATATACCCCCAACTCGCCGTCGGGACGAACGGCACGTCGAGCGGCGTCTCCTCCGGATCGGTTTCGGCCGCCACCAGCGCGGCATCGTGCTGGCGCAGCAGGCTGTAGATGTCGTCGTCGAACCAGGACTGGTGCCGGAACTCGAACGCGGCGCGCCATCCCTGCGGCAACAGCGTGAGGAAGTCCTGGAGCCTCGGCAGATCCTTCTTCATGTTGGGCGGCAGCTGAATCAGCGTGGGGCCGAGCTGCCCGCCGAGGCTGCGCGCCGTGTCGACGAAGAACTTCAGGTCCTCGCCGCACTCCTTCAGGCGTTTGCGGTGCGTGAGCCGCATCGGCGCCTTGAGCACGAAGCAGAAGCTCGCGGGAACCTGCGCCGCCCACTGCTCGAGAAGTGTGGTGGTGGGCATGCGATAGAACGTATTGTTGATCTCGACGGTGTCGAAATGCTCGGCATAGTAAGGCAGAAAGGCGTCAGACTTGAGATCGGCGGGGTAGAAACTCCCCTTCCACTCCTTGTAGGCGTATCCACTGGTCCCGGCCCGCACTTTCATCGTTTCGCTTTCCTCGGTATCGTGCGTGAATGATATCGGAGGGAGGGCGGATATGGCGCACTGGGTGCTGAAGACCGAGCCGTCGACCTACTCGTTTGACGATTTGGTGCGCGCGGGCACGGCGCGCTGGGACGGCGTCACCAATCCGGTGGCGCTGCGCAACATCAAGGCGATGACGAAGGACGACCAGGTCGCCATCTACCACACCGGCGCCGAGAAGGCTGTTGTCGGCACCGCGACCGTTGTCTCGGCGCCGTACGCCGATCCCAAGGACAGCAAGCTCACCGTGGTGGATCTGAAAGCCGGCCGGAAACTCGCGCCGGTGACGCTGGCCGAGATTCGCGGCATGGACGAGTTCGGGGACTCGCCCCTCGTCAGGCAGCCGCGGCTATCGGTGATTCCCGCGACGCCGGAACAGTGGGTGAGACTGACTGGGTAGGGAGAGAGGAGAGGGGAAAGAGGAGCGATGCGCGCAGTCAGCGCTCTTCCCGCTCCTCTCTCCTCTAGTCGTATCTCAGCGCGCTCAGCGGGTCTACGCGGGTCGCGCGCAATGACGGAATGAGGATCGCGACGAAGCCGCTCAGCGCCAGCGCCGCCGAAACGCCCCCGTACATCAGCCCGTTGTTGATGTCCACCTGGAAGAGAACGGACGTCAGGCCGCGCGAAATGCCGAAGGCCAATGCCGCGCCGAGCAGCAGGCCAATGGCGATCTGGATCGTGCCCTGCTGCAGGAAGAGCCGCAGCACGTCCTTCGTGCCGGCGCCCAGCGCCATGCGGACGCCGATCTCCGGCGTCCGGCGCGTTACCGCGAACGACATCACGCCATAGACCCCGATCATCGCGAGGAACAGCGCGGCGGCGCCGAAGCTCGCGAAAAGGTCGCCGAATACCGTGTAGAACCAGCCGTTGGCGGCGATGGCTTCATCGAGGGTGCGGACGAAGTAGACCGGCTGGTCGCGATCCACGCCGAGCACCGCCATCTGAAGCGGGCCGGTGAATCCCGTCGGATTGCTCGGCGCGCCGATCGCGATCGACAGGAACCGATAGTCGCCCTGGTAAATGGACGTCAGCACGACCGTCCGGGCCGGCGTGTCGTTGGTCCCGTCGTACCAGACGTCCGGAATCACGCCCACGATCGTCAGCCAGGGCTGCGTGGATTCGGCGTCCCCGAAACGCAGCCGCTTGCCGAGGGGCGACTGTCCCGGGAAGTGTTTGAGCGCGAAACCGCGCGTTACCACCGCGACCTGCGCGGTGGCGCCGTTGTCGTTCTCCGTCAGCAGCCGGCCTTCCACTGATTGAAGCTTGAACAGCGCGAAGTACGATGGTGAGACCGCGACCGAACGGGTCTCGGGGTAATCGCGGTCGGTGGCGTAGGTCTTGCCTTCGACGGCAAAGGTGCCGCCGTTGCCGCCGAAGAGTCCCGGAAGAGCGGTCATCAGCGCGGCGCCGTTGTTGGCCGGCAGCTGCTGCATGCGCACTTCGAGATCGCGCCAGAACTTCGCGTGGCTGGCCGAGTCGGGGTAGGTCGTTTCGAACAAACCGGCGCGGGCGGTGAGCACATTCGACGTTCTCACACCGTAGTCGAAGTGCGATCGCTGGATGACGCTCTGGATCATGAATCCCGCCGCCACCAGCAATCCGCCCGCGAGCGCGAGCTCCAGCACTACCAGCCCCTTGCTGAACCGGCCCAGCCGCAGGCTGGAGCTCCCGCGACCCTCGTCCTTGAGGACGTCGTGGATTTTTGCGTTGGTCGCCTGGAGCGCCGGTACCACGCCGCTGATCACCGCGGCCAGCACGCTGACCAGGAGCACGAAGAGCAGGATCGGAGGATCAACCGTGATTTTCACCCAGAAAGGAAGCTGGGTCTGGAGCAGTGCGTGGTTGAACCAGCGAACCCCCACCGCCGCAATGCCGATGCCGATCACCGAGCCGATGAGGGAGATCACCAGCGCTTCGGTGAGCAGTTGCCCGATCACCCGCGCGCGGCTCGCGCCCAGCGCCGTGCGGATGGCGACTTCCTTGCTGCGCATGGCCGCCCGCGCCAACAGCAGATTGGCGACGTTGGAGCAGGCCAGCAGCAGCACGCCGAAGACCGCGCCCAGCATGGTCCACAGCATGGTCCGCGGTCCCTCGGGCACCAGGTACTGGTTCGGTGTCTGGACCAGCGGCGCGATACCCGTGTTCTCTTTGGGATGCTCCTGCGCCAGCCGCGCCGCCACGATCCCCAGCTCGGCGCGCACCTGGGCTATCGTGGCGCCGGGTTTGAGGCGCCCCATCGATTCCAGCCACGTGCCCGACGCCCACGGCTGCTGGGTCGTCGCGTTCATGCGCAGCGGGAGCCACAGCTTCGAGGCGTTGGGGAACAGGAAACCGCGCGGCATGACGCCCACGATTTCTTCGGAGATGCCGTTGGCGCGCAGCGTCTTGCCGATGATCGCGCTGTCGCCGCCGAAGCGTTCCTGCCACAGGTCCCAGGAAATCATCGCCACATTGGGCGCGCCGGCCTTGTTGTCGTCGTCGGTGAAGGCGCGGCCGAGCCGCGGGGGCAGCCGCAGAAGGCGGAAGGCCGACGGAGTGATGAAGCCGCCGGTAAATCGTTCGGGACGCCCTTCGATGCCGCTCACGTTGACCGTGCCCTCGTACCACGAGGCCATGTCCTCGAAAGCGTGCTGGCCCGCGCGGTACGCCTCGTAGTCGTGGACCGGCATGGACATGTTGTTGTTGGGCCCGCGATCCGGCCGGTAGCGCCGCACGTACACCAGGTCCTGGCCGCGCTCGAAAGGCATGTCGCGCATGAGCGCGCCGTAGACGATGCTCCACATCATGGCCGTGAGCCCGATGCCCAGCGCCAGGGCGGTGACCGAGATGGTCGCGAGTCCGGGATGCTTGAGCAGCATCCGAAGGCCGTAGCGGAGGTCGGTGACGAAGTTGCGCATCGGGACAGCTCCTGGCGGCGTAAGGAGGGCGAGAGCGTCTAACTGGCGTACGCTCTGCTCGAAAGGCAGGTTTCACTGATGACAGCCAACCGTCGCCTCCGTCGCCACAGTTGCCGCAGCCTGTTGCTGCGGGTACTGCCGGCCCTCGCCGTTGTCGGGTGTGCGCACACCGCCCGGTCGGCGCCAGCTCAGCAACTCCCCGCCGATGAGGCCGGTGCGGTCGACCGCCTCAACGCCTCACCCCGCCACGGTGAATACGTGAAGATCGACGCCGGAGGCGGCGACAGCGTCCGGATGTGGGTCTCCTATCCCGAGCGACGCGACAAGGCGCCGGTCGTGGTGGTGATCCACGAGGTCTTCGGGCTCTCCGACTGGATCCGCGGCGTTGCCGACCAGCTCGCTGCCGAGGGCTATATCGCCGTGGCGCCCGACCTGCTGACCGGGCACGGGCCTAACGGTGGCGGCACCGAATCGGTCGACCGCCAGGGCGCGGTCGCGTTGATCCGCACGCTCTCGCAGGACCAGATCAACCGGCGGCTGATGTCCGCGGCGCGTTACGGCACCGGGCTTCCCGCCGCTCGGCCGATCTTCGGCACGGTGGGTTTCTGCTGGGGCGGCGGCCAGAGCTTCGCGGCCGCGTATTCGATGGGAGGCAACAAAGCCGCGGTGGTGTACTACGGCGCACCTACGCCCGACAGCGCCTCGTTGGGACGCATCAGCGCCCCGGTGCTCGGTTTCTATGGCGGCGATGATGCCCGTGTGGATGCATCGGTGCCGCCGGCGCAGCGTGAAATGGCCCGGCTCCACAAGCCGTTTGATGCGACTCTGTTCGAAGGCGCCGGCCACGGATTTCTCCGGGCTCAGGCCGATCGCGATGGCGCCAACCTGCGGGCGTCGCAGGCCGCCTGGCCCCGCACCATCGCCTTCTTCCGGGAGAAGCTGGGGCGCTGACCCGTGCTGTAGGGCCCTCCCTACGGGCGGCCTTCATTCTTGCCTACCGACCGGTCGCGGCCTTCTGGGCATCCTTGTTCGCGTGATGCAGAACATGACCAGAGGAGGCTTTGTATGGCTGCGATCGTAGATGCCGTCCGGGTGCTCGTCGCCGACGACGATCCGACGGTGCGACTCATTCTCGCTGAACGGCTCGCCAGCTGGGGCTTCGACGTCGTTACCGTCGAGGACGGTGTCGCCGCGCTCGAAGCGTTGCGAGGTCCCAACGCCCCGAGCATTGCGCTGCTCGACTGGATGATGCCGGAGATGAACGGGCCCGAGGTGTGCCGCCGGATCAGCTCGAGCGCAATGTCGATGGGGCGCTATCTCATCCTGTTGACCGCGCGCGGCGGTGCTGCGAACGTGGCCGAAGGACTCAATTCCGGCGCCGACGACTTCATCACCAAGCCCTGCGATGACCGCGAGCTGCGGGCGCGGCTCTGCGTGGCAGCGCGGGTGGTGCGGCTCGAGAACCAGCTCCACGAGCGGGTCGCCGAGCTGCAGGAAGCGCTGGCCAATGTCGAGCGGCTCGAGGCCTTGCTGCCCATCTGCTCCTATTGCCACAGCGTACGTCACGACGACGACTACTGGCAGCGCCTCGATCAATACGTGGCGCGCTACGGGGTGACCTTCAGCCACGGCATCTGCCCGAGCTGCTTCGAAACCCACATGGAGCCGCAGCTGGCCAGTCTCGAGGCCGGCGAACCGGGCTGATCCGGTTGTGATGGCGGATTGCGGGGCACGGTTCTACACTTCACCCGTTGTCCCGCAATTCGACATCATCAACCGAGGACACGAAATGCCGTACCCTTTCACGCTCCCACCGCTGCCGTACGATGCCGCCGCCCTCGAGCCGCACATCGATGCGCAGACGATGACCATTCATCACGACAAGCACCACGGCACCTACGTCACCAAGCTCAACGAGGCGCTCGAAAAGGCGCCCGCACTGCAGAAGAAGGGCCTCACCGAAATCCTCGCCGATCTCAATGCCGTGCCCGAAGCCATCCGCGGCGCCGTCCGTAACAACGGCGGCGGACACTGGAATCACAGCGCCTTCTGGACGCTGATGAAGAAAGGCGGGGGCGGCGCCCCCAAGGGGAACGTGGCCCAGGCGATCGACAGCTCGTTCACTTCCTTCGACAAATTCAAGGAGCAGTGGGCCGCCGCGGCCGCGGGTCGTTTCGGGTCGGGCTGGGTCTGGCTGGTGAAGGACGGGGCGAAACTCGCGATCACCAACACGCCGAACCAGGACAATCCGGCGATGGAAGGGAAGAAGGCGATCCTCGGACTCGACGTCTGGGAGCATGCCTACTACCTCAAGTACCAGAACAAGCGTCCCGACTATGTCGCCGCGTGGTGGAATGTGGTGAACTGGGATGAGGTGGAGAAAAACTTCCAGACCGCCTAATTTTCCGGGCCCCATGCCCTGGTGGTGAAACTGGTAGACACGCCATCTTGAGGGGGTGGTGCCGAAAGGCGTCTCGGTTCGAATCCGAGCCAGGGCATCCAGCAGTCAGGCCCGAACAAATGTCTCGAGCAACGGCACGAGAGTGCGATCCCTCACCTGATGTCGGCGGCCTCCGGCGCGGCAAAGCCAAGCTGGAGGCCGTCGAGCATCTAGGCGGGCCGGCGCGCCGAGCGTGAAAACCGGCTGGTTCCCTCGCAGTGTGCTTTGTAGAAGTCCACCGCCAGCGAATGGAGGTCACTGACCAGAAGGCGCGCTTCATCGATGGTAAACACACACCGGGTGCCGTCGTGCTTGAGTGCGCTGAGTGTCATGGTATCCGGGTCCGCCTTGAAATCGAAATCTTCAGGCGTTTCGCCATGCAGCCAGTACTCATGACGCACCAGTCCGGCGAGAATGGCAAAACGGGCATGAACGTCCCCACCGAGTCCGATCTTTGGCATAGCAACGCCTCCTGACTGTGGTACCCACAAAACGCTGAATTGGTCAGCCAGTCGTTATCTGACGGCGGAGTACCGGATCGTAAACCGGGCCGCTAGCTTTGGGCCGTGCGCTTCAGGGCACCCGCCACCGTAGCTCAGGGGTAGAGCTCTCGATTCGTAATCGAGCGGTCGTCGGTTCAATTCCGACCGGTGGCTCCTTATGAAAACGACAACAGCTAAGAACAGGTTGAGACAGATTCAGACAGCAAACCTCGGCCTGTTTGCTGTATCGATCTGTTTGTACCTGTCGCTATCTGCCTTTGCTTTCAAACACACTCATCTCGTGCGTTCCGAGCCCGGAGCCGACAGTACCGTGAAGGTCGCGCCGACGGCGATCCGGCTGTGGTTCACCGAACCCCTGCAGCTGGCCGTCAGCACGGTCCGGCTCAGCGATGCCGCCGGCCATGCGGTCGCGACCGGCAAGCCGTATGCGGCGGCTGCGGCCAACTCGCCGGTCGCCGTCGATGTTCAAGGCCACCTTGGCGCGGGACGTTACACCGTTACCTGGCGAGCGATGCCGCGGGACGGTCATGTCTCCAGCGGCCACTTCGCCTTCACGGTGGCGCCGGCCGCGTCGCACTGACCGTGGCATGAACCCGCTCGCGCCGGCGGGCCTGGTCGATCGATGGGCGCTTTTCGCCGCTGTGCTCGTAGTCGTGGGCGCGGCGGCGTTTCGATTCCTGGTTCTCCGCCGCGCGTCGGTGCGCCAGGCGACCGCGGTTTCCGGGCGCGGAGACGCGCTGGAGATTCACACCGCGCGCCTCGCGACGATGGGCGCCTGCCTCGGCCTTCTCGCATCCGTCAGCCGACTGCCGCTCCAGTTCTCCGAGCTGTACGACAATGCCTCGCCGATCTTCCCTCAGCTCACCGCGCTTGGCCTGCACACCGAGTGGGGCCTGGTATGGGGATGCCAGGTGCTGCTGATGTTCAGCGCCGCCCTGGCGTATACCGCCGCGGCGAGGGGCCGGCGCGGCTGGCTGCTCGCCGCGCTGATCGCGGTGCCGCTCGCGGCGACGCTCTCGCTGAGCGGACATGCACTGGGAAGCGAGCGGCTCACGGTCCTGGCGGTCGCCAGCGACATCGTCCACGTGGTCGGCGCGAGCGCCTGGCTGGGGTCGATGATCCTGTTGCTTCGGTCGCTGATGCTGGTGCACAAGGGATTCAGCCGGGAATCGGATCCTCCGGCCTCGGTATCGCCCGGCATTCTGGCCGC
This sequence comes from Gemmatimonadales bacterium, assembly GCA_036493755.1. Lineage (GTDB taxonomy): Bacteria > Gemmatimonadota > Gemmatimonadetes > Gemmatimonadales > JACORV01 > DASXPG01. Next base: position 19,394 of record DASXPG010000106.1, on the reverse strand, counting down.
GGCGATCGTAGTGGCCTATTCGCCCTTGGCCCTCACCAGCGCCTCCCTCGTCCTTCTGAGCGGCATTGTGGCGTCGTGGCTTCACCTCGGCAGCCTGGCAGCACTGTGGCAGAGCCGCTACGGCCTGACCTTGGTGGTCAAGCTGGTAGCGGTTGGTGTCATGACAGCGACCGGAGCGGTCAACTGGCGCAAACTGGGGCCAGCCCTGGTCAAAAGCGGCGAAACGGCGCCGATTCACCGAAGTATCCGGCTGGAGGTCATTCTGGGGGTGATGGTGCTGCTAGTCACGGCGGTGCTTGTCGTTACACCCGAGCCGGGGTCCGAATAGCGGCACTGCTCTTGCGGGTTGGGGTCAGACTCGCAATCATACCGCCGCCTTTTTTCCGGTCGTTTTATCGCGAACCACCCGGGAGGTCAGAATCGTGGTAGTTGAAACAGGTTCGCAGGACTCCGATCGCAGGTTCTACTCGGGTCGCAGAGAGTCCGAGCGCCGGGAGGCAGATCGGCGCGCCGATGAGCGGCGGGAGCAGAATATGTGGGTCTCCACCGATCGCCGGTCCGGGCTCGATCGACGCGGTATCGATGAGCGGCGCTCCGGCGGCGAGCGCCGGCAGGTGAACGATCGGCGCTCCGGAGGGCGGTCGCTTCGATAGGCAGTCAAAGGACAGATTGGGACAGATTGAGGCAGCAGACAGCAAACCCCACGACGACTCCGTGGGGTTTTGTTTACTGTCTCAATCTGTCTCAATCTGTCTCAATCTGTCTCAATCTGTTTTTAGCTGCTTCAGAAAAGCTTTCTGAATCGCTCCAGCAGCGTGGGTTCCGGAAGTCGTCGTTCGCCGGTGACGTATCCCGCCATCTCCAGGGCCTCTCGGAAGGTCGCGCCGCTGGGGAAGCGATCGCCGGGCTGGAAGCTGCAAGCCTTGCGCAGCGCCAGCTCCAGGGGAGGGGAAACGTCGTCGCGTTCGGCCGCGATGTTGGGCAGGCTGAAGCCGACGTCGCCGCGCCAGGCGTTTTCGGGCCCGCGTTCGGGGAAGGGAGGCCGGCCCAGCAGCAGGTAGTAGCCGACGGCGCCTAACGAGAAGAGGTCGGTGCGCTGGTCCACCTGGCCGCCGGCGAGCTGCTCGGGGGCGGCAAACTGCGGCGTGCCGCTGCGGCTGGTGGCGCCGCCGAAGATGCGGCCCCGGGGCAGCGCCAGGGCGAGGCCGAAGTCGGTGACATGGATGCGGCCTTCCTTGTCCACCAGAAGGTTTTCCGGCTTGATGTCCCGGTGGACGACGCGGCGCTGGTGCGCGTATTCGAGCGCGCTCAAGGTGTCGTCCACGATGGCCACCGCCGCGGCCGGCGACATCCGGCCACGCTTGTCCACCATCTGCGCCACATTCTCGCCGCGGATCAGCTCCATCGTGTACCAGAGCAGGCCCAGCCGGCCGTCGATGTCGTAGATGCTGACGATGTTGGGATGCTCCAGGCTGGCGGCGAGCTGGGCCTCGCGCACGAAGCCTTCGGCGATGGCCGGATCCTGGGTCAGGCGCGGATCGAGGACCTTCATCGCCACCTGGCGCTCCAGGCGCAGGTCGCGCACCCTGTAGACCCGCCCAAAGCTCCCCTGGCCGACCTCAGACTCCAGCGCATAATCGTCGCCCAGCGCGCGGCGTAGCCGCCGCTCCCAGCCCGGAGAATCGGGCATGATGGTAACCGGCCCGGCACTGGCCGGCTCGGTCCATGGATCGGTGAAGTTCGCCAGCTCGGCGAGCATTTCCGCGGCGGTGAAGAATCGATCGCGCGGCTTGGTTTCGAGGGCGCGCATCAGCCAGGCATCGATGTTGGGCGGGAAATCGGCGCGCAGCTCTCTGATCGGCAGGATGCTGCTTCCCGGCTGCAGGCCGGTCGCGGTGAAATAGAGTACCGCGCCGATGGCCCAGATGTCGGCGCTCGGGGTGCCGCGCGACCCATCCCGCACTTCGGGGGCGAGGAAGACGTCGTCGTCGCTGCGCAATTCTTCGGGAACGGCGTCGAGCACGGTGCTGGCGAAACGCAGATCGGTGATGACGGCGCGCGCGCTGGCATCGAGCATCAACGTCGTCGGACGCACCCGGCGCATCACGATGCCCCGCACATGCGCATAGTCGAGGGCGTAGAGGAGATCGCGCGCGAGGGAGAGCAGCAGCGGTATCGGGCGCGGTCCGCGCACCACGGCGTCGGCCAGGCTTTCGCCCGCGATCCAGTTGCCGACCCGGTACGCCGAGCCGCCGCGCACTCCGGCGCTGTAGACGTGGCGGATCGAGGGATGGTCGAGACCGGCGAGGACTTCGGTTTCGCGCAGGAACCAGTCGAGCCCGGGTCCAGCCTTTTTCTGGACGCGCAGCGCCACCCGCCGCTTCAGCAGACGCTCGCTCACCATGTAGAGCGCGCGATCGTCCGACTCGGCGACCAAGGCTTCCAGCTCGAAGAGATCTCCGAACAACTCGTTGAAATCCGGCACGGTACAAAGTAAGGGGTCAGAGATTGGTCGTCCGGTTGTGGGACGGGTTATCCCGCGTCCGGTCAGGAACATTTCCCGGCCAACTTTCTAAGCGCTTACTGCGGAAATGGTTAGGTCGATTCTCCAATCGGCACACGGCTTGCTTCTATGGAAGTCGTGGATATCAAGCGTGCACCCAAGAAAAAGACCGGCCGTTACGTCGCCATCGGTGCCGGCGTGCTGACCCTGGTAGCGGTCACCATTCTACTGAGTGGTCTCAAGCCCGCGGCGCCGACGGTGGAACGTGCCGGACTCTGGTTCGGCGTCGTGAAGCGCGGCCCGATGCTGCGCGAAGTACACGGCCCCGGCCAGCTGCGGCCCGAACAGATCCGTTACATCTCCGCCGTCACCGGCGGACGTGTCGACCAGGTGATGGTCCGGCCCGGTGCGACGGTTCACGCCAACACCATTCTCCTCGAGATGAGCAACCCCGACGTCGAGCTGCAGGCGCTCACCGCGCAGCAGCAGCTCTCGGCCGCGCAGGCGCAGCTCGTCAGCCTTCGGACCCAGCTGGTCACCGGACGCCTCAACCAGCAGGGCGTGGTGGCCGACATGCGCAACCAGCTGCGCGAGGCGCAACGGCAGTCGTCATCCGGAGAGACGCTGGCGCAGCGCAACCTCATTGCCGCGAACGATCTGGCCAAGGCGCGTGACCTCGTCACCGAGCTGACCGAGCGGCTGCATATCGAGCAGGATCGGCTCGATCTGATGACGAGCACGGTGGACAGCCAGTTGAGCCTGCAGCGCGATCAGATCGCGCGGCTGCGCGACGTCGCCGAGTACAACCGGCAGCGGGTGCAGTCACTGCACGTCAACGCCGGTGTCGACGGCGTGGTGCAGGATCTCACGCTCCAGCCGGGCCAATGGGTGCAGTCGGGGACGGAGATGGCGCAGGTACTCCAGCCGGGCCGGCTCAAGGCCGAGCTGAAGATTCCTGAGACCCAGGCCCGCGACGTCGCGCTGGGCCAGAGCGCCGACATCGATACGCGCGTGGGCCATGTTCCGGGCCACGTGATCCGCATGGATCCCGGTGCGACCAACGGAACGGTCACCGTGGATGTCTCATTGGAGGGGCCGCTGCCCCAGGGCGCGCGTCCCGATCTCCAGATCGAAGGCACCATCGAGATCGAGCGGCTGACCGACGTGCTGTCGGTGCCGCGCCCCGCCTACGGCCAGCCCAACAGCAGCTCGGGGGTCTTCAAGACCTCGGACGGCGGGAAATACGGGAACCGGGTGAACGTCCGCTTCGGCCGCGCGTCGGTGAACGACATCGAAGTGGTCGGCGGACTCAAGGTGGGCGACGAGATCATCCTGTCGGACATGACGCGGTGGGACAACGTGGATCGGGTCAGAATCAAGTGAGTGGCCGCTGTCGGTTGGCCGCTGGCAGTTTGCCGCCAGCCGCCAACTGCCAGCTGCCAGCCAACGCTTCAAGACAACTCAAAGGGGAGTCCAATGGCCGGCAACGGTGAGCGTCTCATCCATCTCGAAGCGATCAAGAAGGTCTTCTACACCGATGAGGTGGAGACCCACGCCCTCGCCGATGTGCATCTCGAGGTGAAGAGCGGCGAGTACGTCGCGATCGCCGGCCCGTCGGGCTGCGGCAAGACGACGCTGCTTTCGATCCTCGGGCTCCTCGATTCGCCGAGCGACGGGAATTACACGCTGGCCGGCGAGCCGGTCGCGAACCTGACGCCGTCGGAGCGGGCGCGGATCCGCAACCGCCAGATCGGTTTCATCTTCCAGGCCTTCAACCTCATCGGCGACCTCACGGTGGCCGAGAATGTCGAGCTGCCGCTCACCTACCGCGGGATGCCCGCGGCGGAGCGGAAGCAGCGCGTCCAGAACGCCCTCGAGCGGGTCGGGATGGCGCACCGCATGCGGCATTATCCCTCGCAGCTCTCGGGCGGTCAGCAGCAGCGCGTCGCCGTGGCGCGCGCCGTCGCCGGCGACCCGGTCATCCTCCTGGCCGACGAACCGACTGGTAACCTCGACTCCAAGAACGGCGAAGCGGTCATGGAGCTGCTCGCCGAGCTTCACCGCGGCGGCGCCACCATCTGCATGGTGACGCACGACGCACGCTACACCGCGCACGCCGACCGCGCCGTGCATCTCTTCGACGGCCGTGTCGTCGACGAGCACGTCGACACAGCGACAGCCTAACCACAGCCCGTCTCTCGGTAGCAGTGAAGGAGTAAGCGATGGGAAAGCTGCTCCGCGACCTCAGGTACGCCCTGCGTACCCTGGCGCGCACGCCGGGCTTCACTTTCGGCATCGTTCTCACGCTGGCGCTGGGGATGGGCGTCAACGCCGCGATGTTCGGCGTCGTCGATACGCTCTTCCTCAAGCCGCCGGCCGGCGTCGCCCAGCCCGACCGGGTGGTGCGGATCTATGTGCGCCGCAAGTTCGGCAACGACATCAACACCGGCGGCATCGGCAAGTATCCCGCTTTCGTCGATCTTCGGGGCTCGGGCGTCTTCGACCGGACCGCGGCCGCCACCCAGCGGGACCTGAGCCTGGGCCGCGGCGCGCAGGCCGAGCAGATTCACGTCGGCGCGGTTTCCCACGACTACTTCCCCCTCCTGGGTGTTTCGCCCGCGCGAGGCCGCTTTTTCACCGCCGCCGAAGACACGCCGGCCGGCGAGCGGGTCGCCGTGCTCAGCTATGGCTTCTGGCAGAGAAGGTTCGCGGGTGATACGGCCGTTCTCGGGCGCGCGCTCCAGATCGGCAAGGGGACCTATACCGTTATCGGCATCGGTCCCAGGAGCTTCAGCGGGATCGAGCTGGCGCCGGTGGATCTCTGGCTCCCGATCGAAGTCTCGGCCGGGGAAATCGCCAACACGGAAGCGCTGACCAGCCGTTCCTGGTGGTGGATGGAGGCGATCGCCCGGCTCAAGCCGGGGATGCGCGACGACCAGGCCGCGGCGCTGGCGACCCTGACGCTGCAGCGCGGTGAGCGCGGCGCGAAAGGGCAGGACACCCTCGCGACGGTGGTTCTCGGGCCCATCGAGGCGGCACGCAGCCCGGAGCTCTCCGACACCTCGAGGGTGTCGATGTGGATCGGCGGCGTCTCGCTGCTGGTCCTGCTGATTGCCTGCGCCAATGTCGCCAACCTGCTGCTGGCGCGGGGCGCCGGCCGCCGCCGCGAGCTGGCGGTACGGGCCGGCCTGGGCGCCGGACGCGGCGGTCTCGCCAGCCTGCTGCTGTCGGAAAGCCTGGTGCTCGCATCGTTAGGCGGCGCCGCGGCATTGCTCCTCGCGGCGTGGGGCGGCGCACTGGTTCGCTCCCTGCTCATTCCCGATCTCCCCGCCGGCACCTCGCTGGTCGACGGCCGCGTGCTGGTCTTCACCGCCCTCGCGGTCCTGGTAACGACGCTGCTGACCGGGATGCTGCCCGCGATCAGCTCCAGCTCCACCGACCTTGCCGAGGCGCTCAAGAGCGGGAACCACACGACCTACAAGGGCGCGCGGGTTCGGGCGGCGCTGGTGATCGCCCAGGTGGCGCTCACGCTGGTGCTCCTCGTCGGCGCGGGACTCTTCGTACGAAGCCTGCGCAACGTGGAGTCGCTCGACCTCGGCTTCGATGCACCCAAGGTGCTCGAGGTGTCCGTGAACCTCGACGCCGCCGGCGTCTCGCCGAGCGAGGTCAACAGCACCTACCTGTCGCTGCTCGACCGGGTGCGGCAGCTCCCCGGGGTCGAACACGCCGCCGCCTCGATGGGGACGCCGTTCAACTGGGGCTACAAGTTCGGCTTTCATGCCCAGGACGTGGACACCGCCACGGTGCATTGGCGCGGTGGTGCCTACTTCACGGGGGTCACCCCCGGCTATTTCGGAACAATGGGAACCCGCCTCGCGGCGGGGCGCGATTTCACCGACGCCGACGTCAGCGGCGCGCAGCAGGTCGCGGTGATCGAAGCGAGCATGGCCTCGCACTTCTGGCCGGGCCGCAGCGCCCTCGGCAAGTGCCTGTACCTCGGCGCCGATACCGTCACGACCTGTACGCAGATCGTGGGCATCGTCGCCGATCAGAAGCGGGGAAGCGTCACCGACTCGTCGGTCTCGTTCTACCAGCCGATCGCGCAGGTCAAGAACCTGCACATCAGCGCGCTGATGGTCCGCGCCCGGACCAAGGGAACCGACATCGCCGATGCCATCCGGCGCGAAGTCCAGGCCCGCGGCAATCTGCCCTTCGCCAGTGTGCAGACCCTGGAGCAGCAGATCTCCCCCCAGCTCCGGTCGTGGCGCCTCGGCGCCGAGGCCTTCTCGGCCTTCGGCATCCTGGCGCTCATCATTTCCGCGACCGGCATCTTCGCCGTCATCGCTTACTCGGTGAGCCAGCGGACGCAGGAGATCGGCATCCGCATGGCGCTCGGTGCCGAGACCCGGCGGGTGGCGCGGATGATCCTGGCTCAGGGACTGCGCGCGACCATCGCCGGTGTGGTGGTCGGTGCGGCGGGAGCGTACGCGATGGCGCGCGCGCTCAAGTCGCTGCTCTATGGCGTCGGGCCCGCTGATCCGCTGGTCTTCGTCGGCGTCGCCTCGGTCCTCGTGGTGGTCGCGGCGGCGGCGGCGTGGTTCCCGGCGCGGCGCGCGGCGAAAATCGATCCGATGGTCGCGCTGCGCTACGAATGAACGACTTCGTCCAGGACATTCGTTATGCATTGCGGTCGTTCGCCCGCCAGCCGGGCCTGACGATCATCGCGGTGTTGTCGCTGGGCTTCGGCATTGGCGCGACATCGACGGTGTTCACCTGGCTCGACGACACGGTGCTGAATCCCCTTCCCGCCGTCCCGGCTTACGACCGGCTCGTCGTCGTCCACGCGCGGGCGCCCGAAGGCGGTTTCTGGAACGTCTCCTGGCCCGAATTCCATGATTGGCGTGACGGCGCCCGCAGCGCGGACCTGGCCGGCTGGGACATGATGCAGCTCGGACTCCGCGATGGATCGGGTTCGACCGAGCGGGCCTGGGGCGTGACGGTTTCGGGCAATTATTTCGACTTGTTAGGCGTGCATGCCCTGCTGGGCCGCCTGATCCGTCCCGACGACGAGCAGCGCCGCGTGCCGGTGGCCGTTCTGGGTCAGGCCTACTGGCAGCGCCGCTTCGCCGCCGATTCCGGCGTCATCGGCCGCACCATCACCCTCAATGGCTCGTCGTTCACCATCGTGGGCGTGGCGGCGCCGCGTTTCGGCGGCACCTACGTCGGCATGGACTTTCATCTCTATGTGCCCATGACAGTGATGCCGCTGCTGATGTCCGATGGCACGCAGCTGCTCCAGGACCGGCAACGGCGTTCGATGTACGTGATCGGACGGCTCAAGCCCGGTGTGAGCCTGGCGCAGGCGGCGGCCGAGGTCGAGCCGCTGGCGATGCGAGCGAGCCGCGCGGCCGGACTGGCCCAGCCTCTCGGTGCCGTACTCCGCTCCCACGGCGCCGTCGACGCGCCGGCAGCGCTGCGTCCGGTTTTCGCTGCGTTGCTGGTGATGACCGGCCTGGTGCTGCTCATTGCCTGCGCTAACGTGGCCAATCTGCTGCTGGCGAGAGCCATGGCGCGGCGGCGCGAGGTCGCGGTCCGCATCGCGGTCGGCGCCTCACGCTACCGGCTGGTGCGGCAGCTGCTCACCGAGAGCCTGGTGCTCGCGGTGGCGGCCGGCGTGCTGGGTATGCTGCTGGTGTTCTGGGGTCGTGAAGCGCTGCTCACGATGATGCCCGCAGTGCCGTACCCGATAAACCTGAACGTGCAGATCAACGGCCTGGTCGTGACGTTCGCCGCGGTCGTGACCGCGGGGACGGCCATCGTCTTCGGGCTGGTTCCGGCGCTCCAGGCCTCGAAGCCCGAGCTGGTTCCCACCTTGAAGGACGAAATCGGCGCCGGGCGGGGCGGACGCGGGCGGCTCCAGAGCGCCCTCGTCGTGACGCAGGTGGCGCTGTCGCTGCTGACCCTGGTGACGGCCGGCCTTTTCGTGCGGAGCCTGGCCGAGGTTCGCTCCATCGACACCGGGATGCATGGCCTCGACCACGTGCTGCTGGTCGGCACGGATCTGCGGCTGACGGGGATTGGTGACGACAGCCTCAACGTGTCCGTGGTCCGCAGGATCGTCGAGCGGGTGCGGGCGCTGCCGGGAGTCGAAGCGGCAGCGGTGGCGAGGTCGGTCGTACTCGGTCCGAGCCCGATCCCCAACATTCTCACGCGCATCGATGGCTACGAGCCGCGCCCCGACGAGAACATGAATGTCAGCACCAACGTGGTGACGGGCGACTATTTCCGCACCACGGGTATCCGGGAGGTCCAGGGCCGCGCGATCAGCGACGCCGACGTGAGCGCCAATGCGCCGGTCGTCGTCGTCAACGAGGCCTTCGCGCGGAAGTATCTGCACGGGCGGCCGCCGCTCGGCGTGCGGGTGAATGTCGGCGGCGAGGAGTGGCTGTCGATCGTCGGCGTGGTGCAGACGAGCCGGTACAACTCGTATACCGAGGATCCGCTGCCGGTGATCTTCCGGCCGTACAGCACGCGTTACGCGCCGGCCGCCTTCACGCTCCAGGTGCGCGCGGCCGGCGATCCTCTGGCGCTCGCTCCGGCGGTGCGGAACGCCTTCCACGAGGTCGGCGCGGAGCTGCCGTTCCTCGATCCCCGCAACATGGCCGAGTTCACCCAGCTCCCGTACTTCACCCAGAAAATGGGCGCCATGCTGTTGTCGGCGGTGGGAGCGCTGGCGCTCCTGCTCGCGGCGATCGGCATCTACGGCGCCATGTCGTACGCGGTGAGCCGCCGGGTGCGCGAGATCGGCGTGCGCGTCGCGTTAGGCGCGGCGCGGACCGATGTGATCGGCCTCGTCGTCGGCCGGGGGCTGCGCATGACCGCGCTGGGTATCGTCATCGGACTGGCCGCCGCCATGGGTGTGGGCCAGCTGCTGCGCAGCATGCTGTACGGCGTGAGTCCGCGGGATCCGCTGACCTTCGCCTCGGTGGGCCTGCTTCTCGCGCTGGTGGCTCTCGCGGCCTGCGCGCTCCCGGCGCGGCGCGCGGCGCGCGTCGATCCGATGGTGGCCCTGAGGAGCGAATGAACGACATCCTCCAGGACATCCGCTACGCCACCCGCGCGCTGATCCGCCAGCCCGCGCTGAGCCTCGCCGTCATCGTGACGCTGGCCCTGGGCGTCGGGCTCAACGGCGCGGTCTTCAGCGTCGTCAACGCCTATCTCTTCAAGCCGTTGCCGGCGCGCAATCCGGAGCAGCTCGTCCTGCTCGGCTTCACCTCGCAGGAAGTTCAGATGCCGCACGAGATGTCGTGGCTGGATTTCCAGGACTACGCGAAGCTGCCGGTTTTTCAGGACGCCACGGCGTGGGTCAACCAGACGGTGAACATCGGTGCCGCCGGCCAGAGGCCCGAGCGGGCCTTCATCGGCGAGACCTCGGCCAACTACTTCAGTTTCCTGGGCGTGGGCGCGGCGCTGGGACGGACCTTCGTCCCGGGTGAGGATCGCGAACCCGGGGCCCACCGCGTCGTGGTCCTGACCGATGCCTTCTGGCGCTCCCACTTCCGCGCCGATTCATCGGTCATCGGCCGCATCGTACCGGTCAACGGTCAACAGGCCACGGTCATCGGCGTGTTACCGGAATCGTTCCGTCCGATCCAGGGGCTGCTGGAGATGGCGGCCTACATGCCCTTCAACCAGACCGGCACCGACTGGACGCCTAACTACCAGTCGCGGGGCAACAGTTTCATGAACGTGGCGGCGCGGCTCTCGAACGGCACCAGCCTGGCGCAGGCGAAGGGCGCGGCGCAGGTGCTGGCGACGCGGCTGGCGAAGGATTATCCCGACAGCCATCGGGGGACGGGGATCGTCGTGGTGGCGGAAAGCCACGCACGGCCCCTCCTTTTCCTGGCGTCGTACATCCCGCCCGCGGCGGCGGTCTTCCTGTCGTTGACGGTGCTGGTGCTGCTGGTCGCCTGCGCCAACGTCGCCGGACTGCTGCTCAGCCGCACCGCGGCGCGCGAGCGCGAGCTGGCGGTGCGCGCGGCGCTCGGCGCGTCGCGGCAGCGGATCGCGCGCCTGCTGCTGATCGAATCGTCGCTGCTGGGGATCGTGGGCGGCATCGTCGCGCTGGCGATCGCCTCGTGGAGCGCCGAGGTGCTGTCGTCGCTGCGGATCGCGACCGACGCGCCGGTGCGCTTCGAGATCACGCCCGACTGGCGGGTGCTCGTGGTGACGCTGGCAGCCTCGCTCGGTGCCGGACTCCTCGCCGGCGCCGCACCCGCGTGGCGCGGCTCGGCCGCCGACCTGAACGATGCGCTCAAGTCCGGAGTGCGCGCCGGCGGCGCGACGCGGCAGCGGCTGCGTTCGGTGCTGGTGGCGTCGCAGATGGCGGTGGCGATCGTGGTGCTGGCCTGCGCCGGGATGTTCATCCGCTCGGTGCGTGCCGCCTCGCAGTTCGATCTTGGCTTCCGTCCCGACGGCGTGCTGCTGGCTTCGCTGGCTCCCGGCGACGAGAACTACGACGGCGCCCGCGCCCACCTTCTGGCCGATCAGCTTCTCGACCAGGTGCGCGCGATTCCGGGCGTCACCTCGGCGGCGATCGGCAAGCGCATCCCGCTCGGCTACAGTAACAACAGCGATCAATTCGATCCCGAAGGCGGGATGCCGGACGGCACGCCGCACATCGTCGCCTTCACCAACGACGTTTCGCCCGACTACTTCGCCACGATGGGAATCCCACTCGCCGCGGGCCGGAGCTTCACCGTCCACGACGACTCGGCCGCGCCGAAGGTCGCGATCGTCAGCGAAGCGTTCGCCTCACAGGTGTGGCCCCACGCCCAGGCGGTCGGCCGGAAGCTGGGCATCAACGGCGGCTCCGTCACCGTGGTCGGCGTGGCGCACAACACGGTGTGGATGAGTCCGGCCGAGCCGGCCCGACCCTTCGTGTATCTCCCGCTGGGGCAGATGTCGGCCGGCGAATTCACGCTGCACCTGCGGACCAACGGTAATCCGATGTCGCTGGTGCCGGCGCTGCGGTCGGTGGTGGGCTCGCTCGACGCCGATCTTCCCATCTTCGACGTGCGCTCCTTCCGCGAGCATCTCAGCGGCGGGCGCGCCTTCTTCTTCCTGACCATCGGCGCGACCCTCGCCGCCGTGTTCGGCGCGATTGCGCTGGCGCTGGGCGCGGTCGGCCTCTTCGGCCTCGTCGCCTTCGGCGTCGAGCAGCGCACCCGCGAAATCGGCGTACGGCTCGCGCTGGGCGCGGATGCCGCGGCGGTGCAGCGGCTGATGATTGGTGGCGGGCTCAAGCTGGTGGCCTTCGGGCTGCTGGCCGGCGTGCCCATCGCGCTGCTGGCGGCGCGGGGTCTGACGGGTCTGCTCGTCGGCGTTCGAGCCGGCGATCCACTGGGTCTGGCCGGCGCCATCGCCGTGCTCGCGGCCGTCGCGAGCCTCGCGGCGTGGCTTCCGGCACGGCGGGTTTCTCACGTCGACCCGATGACGGCGCTCAGGAGCGAGTAACCGCAAGGAGACGGCCATGGGTTCGTTGCTGCAGGACCTGCGCTACGCGATTCGGTCGCTGGCGCGCACTCCCGGATTCACGCTGGTCGCGGTGCTCACCCTCGCGCTCGGCATCGGCGCCAATACCGCCATCTTCAGCATGCTCTACGGCGTGCTGCTGCGTCCGCTCCCCTACCCGGAAGCGGCGCGGCTGGTGGGTTTCCAGGAGTCCTTCCGCGGCTCCGCCGGCGAGATGGACGTCACCTGGTCCGAGTATCGCTTTCTCGAGCAGCAGGGCGGCATGTTCGAATCGTTAGGCGCGTCGGCGCAGGTGGGACTGAACGTCTTTACCGGCTCCGAGGCGCTGCGCTTCGACGGGCTGCGGGTATCGGCCAACTATTTCAAGACCCTCGGGGTGCAGCCGCTGCTGGGGCGGTCCTTCAACCAGGATGAGGACCGCGAGGGCGGCGCCAATGCCGTCATGCTGAGTTGGGGCGTCTGGCAGAGTCGGTTTGCCGGCGACGCCGGGATCGTCGGCCGCACGATTTCGCTCGATGGCAAGCCGTCGGTGGTCGTCGGCGTCATGCCGCGGGGCTTCCAGTCGCAGCCCGACGCGGAGGTCTGGACCACCCTGGGCCAGGTGGCGCAGACCATCGGCAGCGGGCAGAACATCGGCCTGATCGCCCGGCTCAAGCCGGGGATCGAGCTGGCCGCGGCGCAGGCGGCATTCGTTCCGCTCGAGGCCGCGTATCGGCACGAGTTTGCCGGCATCGTCTCGAAGGATCTGTCCATGGCGCTCGCGCGCTATCGCGACGTGCAGGTCGTGGACCTGCGCGCGCCGGTGCGGGTGCTCTTCGGCGCCATCGGTTTTGTGCTGCTCATTGCCTGCGCCAACGTGGCGAGCCTGGTGCTGGGCCGTACCGCGGGCCGTTCGCGCGAGCTGGCGGTGCGGGTCGCGATCGGCGCGAGCGCCTGGCGCGTGGCTCGGCAGCTGGTCACGGAGAGCGTGGTCCTGGCGCTGGCGGGGGGCGCGGCCGGTGTGCTCCTGGCCGGCGTCGGACTTGACTTCCTGGTAAAGCTGGTGCCGTACGACCTCTCGCGGGGCGGCGATATCCGGCTCGACGCTCTGGCGCTCTGCTTCGCTTTCGCGATCTCGCTGCTGACGGGCGTGCTCTTCGGACTGGCGCCGGCCTGGCGGATGATGCGCGGCGATCTGTCCAATGAAGGAGCGTTGAAGTCGTCGGCGGGGCGGATCAGCGCGGGCGCGGGGCAGATGCGGCTGCGTCACGGCCTCGTGGTGGTGGAAGTCGCGTTGTCGCTGGTGCTGCTGGTCGGCGCGGGCCTGCTGATCGAGACGTTCGCGCGGCTGGTGCGCACCGACGCCGGCTTCGACGTCGGCCACGTGGCCTCGGCGCGGATCTGGCTCACCGGCTCGGGTTACGACTCGACCGCGGCGATCACCGGTTTCTATCGCCAGCTGGATGAACGGCTGTCGGCGCTGCCCGGCGTGCAGTCGGCGGCGGTGGTCGAAGCGGGACTCCCGCTCCAACGCGGCGGCAACATGCCGGTGCGGCCTCTGGGCGAGGAGCGAATTCGCTCGACCGACTACCGAACCGTCACGCCGAACTATTTCCAGACCCTGGGGATCGCGCTGCGGCGGGGCCGCTCGTTCACCGATGCCGACGCCGCGGGTGCTCCCGTGGCGATCGTGGTGAATGAGAGCTACGCGAAGAACATCGGCGGCGATTCGGCGATCGGCCGGCGGCTGCATGTGGGCGGCGAGGGTGGTGTGGACGGCGAAGTCGTCGGGATCGTCGGCGACGTGAAGTCGTTCGTCGGCTCGCCCGCGGTGCCGTCGATCTTCCTGGCGTCGGCGCAGACCCCGGCGGGCTTCACGCGGATCTTCAGCAGCTGGTTCCCGATCCACGTGGTGGTGCGCACCTCGGGAGATCCGGCGAGCGTCCTGGCGGCGCTGCCGCGGATCATCCGCGAAGTGAATCCCCAGGTTCCCATCGGTACCGTCGAGACGATGTCGGATGTGCTGGCCTCGTCGCTCTCCTTCCAGCGCTTCATCATGACCATGCTGTCGGTCTTCGCCGCGCTGGCGATCGTGCTGGCCGCCGTGGGCCTCTACGGCGTCATCTCGTATCTCGTCGCCCAGCGCACCCACGAGATCGGCGTGCGCATGGCCCTGGGCGCGCGGCGCATCGACGTGCTGCGGCTGGTGCTGGGGCGGGGAATGATCCTCGCCGGAACCGGCGCCGCGCTGGGCGTGGGCGGCGCGCTGGCACTTACCCGGCTGATCGCCAGCCAGCTCTACGATGTGCGCCCGACCGATTTTCTGACCTACGCGGCGGTGACGGTGCTGCTGATCGCCGTCGCACTGGCGGCGTGTGCCATTCCGGCCCGCCGAGCGTCGCGGACCGATCCGATGATCGCCCTGAGGAGTGAATAGATGGACGCGCTGATGCAGGACCTCAAATACACGCTGCGGACACTGCGCCGGAGTCCGGGCTTCACCGCGGTTGCCTTGCTGACGCTCGCGTTAGGCATCGGCGCCAATACGGCAATCTTCTCCGTGGTCAACAGCGTGCTGTTGACCCCGCTCCCCTATGCCCATCCCGACCGCCTGGTGGTGGTGTGGGAGCGCAGCGTCCGGAACAACACCAACGTGGTGAACCCGGAGAACTATTCCGAGTGGAAGGCCCGGGCGACCAGCTTCAGCGGCCTGGCCGCATTCACCTGGGCGTCGATGACCTTCACCGGAGACCAGCCGGAAAACGTCTCGGGCCGGTCGGTGACGCCCAATTTCTTCCAGGTCCTCGGCGCGGCGCCGCTGCGCGGGCGCACCTTCACCGCTGACGAAGCGGTGCTGGGCGCTCCGCCCACCATTATTCTCAGCGAAGGTTTCTGGCGGCGCCGCTTCGGCGGCGACACCACGATCATCGGCGGCACGGTGCCGGTGGCCGGCGGAGTGGCGCGTGTAGTCGGCGTCATGCCGACATCATTCCGTCCGATGCCGCTGGGGAGCGAGGAGTACTGGGAGCCGATGGTGCTCCCGGCACGCGGACAGGGCGGGCGCTACGCGATGACGGTCGGCAGGCTCAAGGACGGCGTGACCGTCGATGCCGCGCGCGCCGAGCTGGCGCGGATCGCCCAGCAGCTGGCCGGCGAGAAGCCCGAGCTCGACACCGGCTGGGGCACGACGGTGCTGCCGTTGATGGAGCAGGCCGTGGGTTCCTCGCGCCGGCTGCTGCTGGTCGTTCTGGGCGCCGTCGCGCTGGTGCTGCTGATCGCCTGCGCCAACGTCGCCAACCTGATGCTGGCCCGCGCCTCGTCACGGGCGCGCGAGCTCACGCTGCGCGCGGCGCTGGGTGCGTCGCGCTGGCGACTGGCCCGCCAGGCGCTGGGCGAGAGCATCGTGCTGGCGCTGGTCGGCGGTCTGGCTGGGCTGCTGCTGGCACGTTGGGCCGTGGACCTGCTGGTGAGCGCCGCGCCGCCCGAGATTCCGCGCATCGCCGAAATCCACCTCGATCCCCGGGTGTTCGCGTTCACCGCGCTGGTTGCGACGATGGTGGGCCTGCTCTTTGGTCTGCCCGCGGCCTTCTTCCGTCCTGATGCGGAGGCCGGGCTGCATGGCGCGTCGACGCGGACCACCGCCGGACTTCGCTCGCGCCGGCTGCGCGGGGCCCTCGTGATCGCGCAGATGTCGCTGGCGATCGTGCTGCTGGCGGGCGCCGGTCTGCTGCTTCGGTCGATTCAGCAGCTGACGTCGGTGGACCCCGGCTTCGATCCGCATAACCTGGCAGCCGTGGACATCACGCTGCCCCACGCGACCTACCCCGACAGCGCGCGCCAGCAGGTGTTCTTCAACCAGTTGATGGATAGGGTGCGGGCGATGCCCGGCATCCAGGCGGCGGGTGCGACCAGCATGCTCCCGATGGAAATCGGCAACGCCGCGACCTCGCTGAGCGTCGTCGGACGTCCCGCGCCCGCGCCCGGCCAGAAGCCGGTGGCGGCGATCAGGATCGCCGAGCCGGGCTACTTCGACGCGATGAAGATTCCGCTGAAGAAGGGTCGGCTCCTGTCGGCTACCGATGGGAGCGGATCGGTTCCCGTCGCCGTGATCAGCGAGAGCATGGCGCGGAAGCTCTGGCCTACCGAAGACCCGATTGGCCAGCACGTGAAAGTCGACTGGTGGCACGCCGACCGCGCCGTCGAGATCGTCGGCGTCGTCGGAGACGTTCACCATGAAGGCCTCGACGATGATTTCTCTCCGACGCTGTACTACCCGTACGCCCAGGAGACCTCGCGCGGCATGACGTTGGTGATGCGCACCGCGATCCCCTCGGGCGATCTCACCCGCATGATCCGCACGGCGGTCCACGAGCTGGATCCGGGGCTGCCGGTCTCCGAGACCGGGACCATGTACCACTACATCGGCGTGATGATGGCGGACCGCCGCTATCCGACCATCCTCCTCGGCGCCTTCGCGGCGCTGGCGCTCATTCTCGCGGCGGTCGGCATCTACGGCGTCCTCTCGTATACCGTCGGCCAGCGCACCCACGAAATCGGCGTGCGCATGGCCCTGGGCGCGCGTCCCGCCGACGTGCACCGCGACGTCCTCGGCAGCGGGCTCTCTCTCGCCGCGCTCGGCGCCGGCACCGGCTCGTTAGGCGCGCTCTTCGCGACCCGGGCGCTCGGGAAGCTGCTCTACGGGGTCCACGCCGCCGACCCGCTGACCTTCGTGGCCGTCGCGACGCTCCTGATCGGCGTCGCGCTGCTGGCCTGCGCCATTCCGGCCCGCCGCGCCTCGCGGACCGACCCGATGATCGCGCTGCGCGCGGAATAGGAGAGATCCATGGAGAACCTCCTTCAGGACCTTCGCTACGCCTTTCGCGCCCTGCGCCGCTCGCCGGGCTTCACCGTCGTCGCGGTGCTCACGCTCGCGTTGGGCATCGGCGCCAACAGCGCGATTTTCAGCGTCGTCGACGCGGTGCTGCTGCGGCCGCTGGCCTACGCCGCGCCCGAACAGCTGGTGGCGTTACGCGGGATGGTGAACATCCGCGGCCTGGTCGATGCCAACAGCTCGGAGCCGGAGTTTCGCAACTTCCGCGACGACGTCCCCGCGGTCGCTTCCGCCGCCGCGGTGTGGCCCATCAACATCAATCTCTCGGGCGTCGCCAACCCCGAGCGCATCCAGGCCGCGGTGGTGAGCTACAACTACACCAACGTCCTGGGCGTGCAGCCGGTGCTGGGTCGCGGCTTCTCCCGTGAAGACACCGGTGGCCGCATCGGTTACGTCGCCCTGATTTCGTGGGAGCTGTGGCAGCGGCGCTTCGGCGGAGACTCCGCGGTGATCGGCAAGGTCGCCAAGCTCGACGACGATCCGATCACCGTCATCGGCGTGATGCCGAGGGGTTTCCGGCATCCGATGGAGCGCGGCGCCTCGCCCATGGAATTGTGGGCGCCGATCGACATGGACAACCCCGACACTACCTTCGTCAACAACCGTGGCGCGCGGGTCTTCGAAGTCATCGGCCGGCTGAAGCCGGGCGTCACGGTCCGCGAAGCGCAGGCCCAGCTCGACGTGCTCACCGGGCGGCTCACGCAGCAGTATCCGGCCTACTATCCCACGAACCTGGGCTGGCGCGCCTCGGCGATCCCCCTCGCCGAGCGGGTGGTCGGCGATGTGCGTCCGGCGCTGCTGGTCCTGTTAGGCGCCGTCGGCCTGGTGCTGCTGATCGCCTGCGCCAACGTGGCCAACCTGATGCTGACCCGCGCCACGGGCCGGAGCCGCGAGCTGGCCATCCGCACCGCGATGGGCTCGAGCCGCGGACGGCTGGTGCGCCAGCTTCTCACCGAGAGCGTCGTCCTGGCGCTGATGGGCGGCGGGCTGGGTCTCTTCATCGCGACCTGGGGAACGGCGGCCCTCGGCCGCCTGGCGACGCTCTACCTCCCGCGCGCCGGCAACATCGGACTCAACAGTACCGTCCTCTGGTTCACCGCCGGGCTCAGCATTCTCACCGGCATCGCCTTCGGCCTGCTGCCCGCGTGGCAGAGCTCCCGCACCGATGTCCAGAGTGTGCTCAAGGATTCGAGCCGCGGCACCAGCACCGGCTCGCGCGCCCGGGCGCGGGCAACGCTGGTGGTCGTTGAGCTGGCGGTCGCGCTGGTGCTGGTCGCCGGCGCCGGCCTGCTGCTGCGCAGTTTCCAGCGGCTCGTCGCGGTCGAGCCGGGCTTCGATCCCTCGCACCTGCTGACCATGCAGGTCTGGCTGCCGTGGCCCAACAAGCCCGAGACCGGGCGCTTCTTCACCAACCAGCAGCGGGTCGCCTTCTACGACCGGCTGCGGGAATCGATCGTCCAGGTGCCGGGAGTCCAGGAGGTGGCGCTGACGACGAAGCTGCCGCTCAATGGCACGCAGGGGACGCGCTTCCGGATCGAAGGCCGCACCCAGGGCGCCGACGAGCAGCCGCCGCGCGCCGAGCTGCGGGGCATCACGCCTAACTACTTCGCGGCGATGCGCATTCCGATGTTGCGCGGCACCTCGATGCCGCTGGCCGATTCCGCCGAGGCGACCAGCATCGTCGTCAACAAGACCTTTGCCGACAAATTCTTCCCCGGCGAGAACCCAATCGGCCGCCGCATCCAGCTCTTCGGGCCGGCCGGCGACTTCTATACCGTCGTCGGCGAAGTGGGTGACGTCCGGCAGGTGGCGCTGGAGACCCCGCCGCGCGAGGAGATCTACTACTCCTATCGCCGCATCGCCGGCCTCGAGATGTCGGTTGTCGCGCGCACCGCGGGCGATCCCGCGGCCCAGCGCGCCGCGGTGCTCCAGGCGATCCGCACCGTGGATGCGCAGCAACCGGTCTTTGGAGTGCGGCCGATGACCCAGCTGCTGGCCGAAAGTGGCGCGGCTCGGCGCTTTTCGCTGCTCCTGCTCACGCTCTTTGCCGGCATCGCGCTGCTCCTCTCGGCGATCGGCATCTACGGCGTGATGTCGTACAGCACCGCGCAGCGGCAACAGGAAATCGGGATCCGCATGGCGCTCGGCGCGGTCGGCAAGGACGTCCTCTCGCTGGTGGTCGGGCAGGGGATGCGCCTGGTAGCTCTGGGGCTGATGATCGGCCTGGTGGGTGCCTGGGCGCTGAGCCGGCTGCTGGCGAGCCAGCTCTACCAGATCACGGCGAGCGATCCCCTCACCTTCGGCGCGGCCGCGGCGCTGCTTGGCCTGGTCGCGATGGCCGCCAGCGTCATTCCGGCGCGCCGCGCGACCCGCGTGGATCCCATGGTTGCGATGCGGAGCGAATGATGGAAACCCTCTTCCAGGATTTGCGCTACGCCTTCCGCACGCTGCGGCGCACCCCCGGGGTCACCGCCGTCGCGATCATCA
>DASXPG010000105.1:0-2381 GCA_036493755.1 Gemmatimonadales bacterium | reverse complement strand
CAGCTTTTCCATGGCCCTACTCCTGTCTCAGGTCCCGTTCGCGGGCCCACAGATCGGGGCGACGCTCCCGGGTCAATCGTTCGGCCTCGGCCTTGCGCCACGCCTCGATCTTCGCGTGGTCGCCCGACGTCAGCACCTCGGGGACCTTCAAGCCTCGGTACTCTGCCGGCCGCGTGTACGACGGCGGTGCCAGCAAACCATCGTAGTGCGAATCGCCGGCCGCCGACTCATGATCGCCCAGCGCTCCGGGCAGCAGCCGCACCACCGCATCGATCACGCACAGCGCCGCGGGCTCGCCGCCCGTCAGCACGAAATCACCGACCGAAATCTCCTCGGTCGCGACGCCGCCGGCTACCCGCTGGTCGACGTCCTTGTAATGTCCGCACAACAGGGTCAGCTGCGAACCCAGGCTCCAGCGCACCGCGTCGTCGTGCGTCATTCGCTTGCCGCGCGCCGAGAGCAGGATGACCGGCGGCTCGCGCTTCAGCTCGTCCTGCATCTCGAAGAACGGCTCCGGCTTCAGCACCATCCCGGCGCCGCCGCCGAAGGGCTCGTCGTCCGCGGTGTGGTGCTTGTCGTGCGTCCAGTCGCGCAAGTCGCGCACCGTGTACCGCACCCGCTGCTTCGCCGCAGCCCGCGCCGGGATGCTGATCCCCAGCGGCCCGGCGAAATACTCCGGAAACAGCGTCACCACCAGCACGTCGAGCACCTACAGCTCCAGCAATCCCTCGGGGGGCGTAATCGTTATGCGCCGCTCGCCCCGATCCACCCGCCGCACCATGTCCGCGTTGAACGGAATCAGGTGTTCCTTGCCGGTCTCGGAGCGGACGCCGAGGAGCAGTCCCTGCGGCGCTTCGTACACCGAGTGCGTGGTGCCGACCGGCGACTTGTCCTTCAATTCCACCGCCATGCCGACCAGCTCGTGGAGGTAGAACTCGCCCTCAGACAGCGGCCGGGCTTCTCCCACCTGGATGCCGAGCACCCGCCCCTTCACCGAATCCATCGCTTCCCGGGTCTCGATGCCCTTGAAGTGGAGGAGCCACGCCCGGTGATAGGCGCGGGACTTCACCACGACGAGCTCGTTGCCGGTGGTCCGGCCCTGCTTGTCCAGCACCGCCAGCACGCGGCCCTCGGTGAACACCTGCTCGGGCACGTCGGTCAGCGGAAGGATCAGCACATCGCCCTTCACGCCGTGCGGCTTCTTCAGCAGGCCGACCGCCAGGTGGGTCGGCGCGGACAACGTCAGGCCGAAACGGGCGGCTTCGGCATCTCGTTCCCGAAGCAACCGGCACGCTTCAGGATCGACTGCACCGTGTCGCTCGGCGTGGCGCCCTTCTCGAGCCACGACTTCGCCTTGGCGACGTCGACGTCGTACTGCTCGCCCTGCTTCTTGCGCGGGAAGTAGTGCCCGAGCATGTCCACGAACCGCCCATCGCGGGGCGACTCGCTGTGCGCCACCACGATGCGGTAGCTGGGCTGACCCTTCCGACCTTCACGGCGCAACCGGATCTTGACCGACATTATTCCACTCCCCTCATTCCCGTTAGGCCCTTCATCCCCTTCATCCCCTTCATGCCCTTCATCATCTTGCCCATCTGCTTGAACTGCTGCAGCAGCATGTTCACGTCACTCACCGACCGGCCGGCGCCCTTCGCGATGCGCGCCCGGCGCGACCCGTTGATCGAGTCCGGATCCTTCCGCTCGGCCTTCGTCATCGAGAGCACCATCGCCTCGACATGCTTGAGCCGCCTGGGATCGGCCTGCTGCGCGGCGCGCATCATTTCCTTGTTCACGCCGGGCAGAATCCCCACGATCGACTGGATCGGGCCCATCTTTTCCATCTGCTTCATGGCGACGAGGAAATCCTCGAGGTCCATGCCCTTCTTCGTTCCGACCTTCCGCGCCAGCCGCTCGGCCTCTTTGTGATCGATGGCCGCTTCGGCCCGCTCGACCAGCGACAGCACGTCGCCCATCTGCAGCATCCGGCCGGCGATGCGGTCGGGGCGGAACGGCTCGATCGCGTCGAGCCCCTCGCCGACGCCGATGTACTTGATCGGCGCCTTCGTCGTCCAGTAGATGGAGAGCGCCGCGCCGCCGCGGGCATCGCCGTCCATCTTCGTCAACACCACGCCGGTCACGCCTAACGCTTCGTGGAACCCCTGCGCGATGCGGACCGCGTCCTGGCCGGTCATCCCGTCGGCGATGAGCAGAATTTCGTGCGGCTTGAACTCCGCCTTGAGCCGCTTCAGCTCGTCCATCATCGATTCGTCGATCTGCAGCCGGCCGGCGGTGTCGATGAGAACCGTCCGCGCCCGCGCATGCTTCGCCGCTTCGATGCCGCGCCGCACGATGCCGGGGACATCGTTCACTCCCGGCTCGGC
>DASXPG010000104.1:0-22911 GCA_036493755.1 Gemmatimonadales bacterium | reverse complement strand
GTGACCGAGATGGCGCTGTCCACGGCGCTGCTGGTCGGCGCTGCTCTGCTGGTGCGCAGCATCATCCATCTCCAGTCGATCGATCCCGGATTCCAATCGGCGGGTCTCTACTCCATCGCGCCCAGGCTTCCTCAAGCGAACTATCCCGATCCGGCCGCCGCGGCGCGCTATTTCAATCAGCTGACGGAGCGGGCGAAGAGCGTGCCGGGCGTCGACGCGATCACCGTGGCCGCCGGCGCGCCACCGAGCAACAGCTTCATGATCGGCTCGCTCCAGCTCGACGGCGAGGCGCCGCCACCGGCGGGGACCAGCTCCTTCGTCAATTACAACGGCATCACCCCCGACTACTTCAAGGTGATGCAGATCGGCCTGGTGCAGGGCACCACCTTCACCGACACCAGCAGTGCGGCCGCCCAGGTCATCATCAACGAGGGGTTCGCCCACGCCCGGTATCCCGGAGTATCGCCGTTAGGCAAGCGGCTGCGGGTCGTGTTCAACGGCAGCGGCGACTGGAAGACGATCGTCGGCGTGGTGAAGAATGCGGCAACGGGTGGCCTGCTCATGGAGAGCTCGGCCCCCATTCTCTATATGCCGAGCGCGAACAATTATTCGCCCGGCGCGATCCTGCGCATTTCGCGACCCGAAGTCGCGCTCCCGGCATTGCGCCGGATCCTGAGCGAGATCGACCCCCGCGTCCCGCCCGTCGACATCGTCAACGTCGACGACGCGATGAAGTCCAGCATCGCCGGACCGCGCTTCACCATGGCGCTCATCGCCTCCTTCACCGCGCTGGCGGTGCTGCTCGCCGCCATCGGGCTCTACGGGCTGGTGTCGTACGCCGTCACGCAGCGCACCCGCGAGATCGGCATCCGCATCGCGCTGGGCGCAACGCGCCAGCGGATTGCCCGGGCGGTGCTGGCCCAGGGCTTCACCCTCGGCCTCGTGGGCCTGGCGGTGGGACTCGTGGCGGCGCGGCTGGGGGTGAAGCTGATCGCCCACCAGCTCAACGGCATCTCGGCCACGGACCCGGTGTCGTTCACGGCCGCGGGGTTGGCGCTGCTGGCCACCGTCCTGCTGGCCTGCCTGATCCCAATGGCCCGTGCGATCGCGGTCCCGCCGCAGATCGCCATGCAGGCCGAGTAGCCGGAAGATTCTCGCGGGCGGCGCGCGGGCCGGCGATGTATTTTTCCGGCCCATGCACATCTACCGCGAACCAAAGATCACGCTCATCGCCCGGCCCGAATTCGTGGAGCCGGCGCACCTGCCCGTGCAGTGGATGGGCGAATCCAGTGGCGGCGAGCGGCTCGCCGAGTTCGCGGGCCGCATCTGCTACATGAGCCAGAAGAATCCGGCCAGTCGCAGCACCTCCGTCTATATCGACAATATCAAGAAACAGGGCCACGGCTCGGTCCTCGAGCATGCCGTCTACGTGCTGCTGATCGAGGGGATCAGCCGCTCCTGCTCGCACGAGCTGGTAAGGCACCGCGCCGGCTTCGGCTACAGCCAGCTCAGCCAGCGCTACGTCGACGAGTCGGATGCGGCATTCGTGATGCCGCCGGCGATGCAGGGCGACGCGGCGCTGGAGCAGGCCTGGACGACGCAGATGGAGTCGGCGCAGGCGGCGTACGTCGCGGCGGTGAAGCAACTGATGAAGCGGTACGAGCACATCGCCGACAAGGTGCATCGCCGGAAAATGGCGCGTGAAGCGGCGCGCAGCGCGCTGCCGAACGGGACCGAGACGAAGATCGTGGTCAGTGCCAACGCCCGTGCCTGGCGGACCATGCTCGAGCTGCGTTCCGGCGAGGGCGCCGAGCAGGAAATCCGGCGGATGGCGCTGGGGTGCCTGCGGGTTCTGCTGGCGGCCGCTCCGGCCTTCTTCAGTGATTTCGAGGTCTACAAGGCCGAAGACGGCAACGACTCAGCCCGGGTGGTCTACCACAAGGTCTAGTCTTTCAACCCTTCCCGGGTAGCGGTGGTCGAAGCTCACATGAGCAACTACCGACATGCAGTCCTGCTGATGCTGCTGGCCCTTCCCGCCACCGCGGCGGCGCAGACCAGGGTCACTTCCGGCCAGCGCGTTACCTCCACCAGCCAGCGCATCGAGATCTACGATGCCGCCGGCACCGTGACTCTGCATCACGGCGGCAGCGCCACCGAAATCACGGCGACCGCCCAGGGCGCCGACGGCTCGCAGCTCCAGTTCGAGACCGACGAGGACGGCGGCCGGATGCGCTTCCGGGTGATCTTCCCCGATGTCTCGACCATCGCGTCGCCGGACGGCTCGCGCGGCGGCACCTCCAACCTCAATCTCCGTTCCGACGGCACCTTTGGCGGCGACCAGGGCCGGCGCTTCTCGCGCGGCAACGACGTGCGGATCGGCGGGAATGGCGGTTTCCGGGGTTACGCGAACATCGAGGTCACGGTACCCGACGGCAAGGAAGTGGTGGTGCACGTCGCAGTCGGCAAGGCCGACGCGGACGGTGTCAACGGCAACGTCACGCTCGATACCTGGGCAGCCGATGCATCGGCTACCAACGTGAGCGGCGACTGGCTGCTCGACACCGGCTCCGGCAGCGCCACCATCAACGGGCTCCGCTCCGGCTCGGTGAAGCTCGACACCGGCTCGGGCAACGGCTCGGCGACTGATGTTTCGGGCGATCTGCTCGACATCGACACCGGCTCGGGGGGCGCCGACGCGACCAACGTCACCGTCACCCGCTTCCGTTTCGACACCGGCTCCGGCGACGTCCGCGCCACCCGCGTGCACTCGGCGCGGGGCACCGTCGACACCGGCAGCGGCACCGTCGACCTGGCCTACAGCGACGGGCCGATCGACGACCTGTCGATCGACACCGGCTCGGGCCGGGTGACGCTGGGGTTACCGCAGAACGTGGATGCGCGGCTGACCATCGACAACAACGATCACGACATCACCCTCGACCGTCAGGGCGCGATCTACGAGCGCCGCGGCGATGACGGCACCGTGCTTCGCTTCGGCGAGGGCCACGGCCGGATCAAGATCGACACCGGCAGCGGGCGCATCGCGATTCGTTAGGCTTCCTGCTCCACCGCCCGGGTCTTCTGGTACTCCTCGGAAATCTTCTTGGCGACATCGGGCGGCACCTCGGCGTACTGCCGGAACTTCGAGTGGTAGGTCGCGCGCCCGTGGGTGATGGACTGCAGCTGCGTGGCGTACTTGTACATCTCGGCCTCGGGGACAATGGCCTTGAGCCTGGTCAGGCGGCCATCGGGCTCGGAACCGAGGATGTGGCCGCGGCGTGAGTTGAGGTCACCCATCACCGCACCGACGTAGTCCTCCGGCGTCAGCACCTCCACATCGGCCAGCGGCTCGAGCAGCACCGGCTTGCAGCTCGGCGCCACGGCCTTGAAGGCCATGATTCCCGCCATCTTGAACGACATTTCATTCGAGTCGACGTCGTGGTACTTCCCATCGAACAGCTCGACCTTGAAGTCCACCATCGGGCATCCGGCCAGCACGCCGCGCAGCGCCGCCTCCTGGATGCCGCGATCCACCGCCGGAATGAATTTTCCGGGAATCGCCCCACCGACGATTTCATCGGCGAAGACATAGCCCGAGCCACGCGCGCCGGGGATCATCCGGATCCAGCAGTCGCCGAACTGGCCCCGGCCGCCGCTCTGCTTCTTGTGCTTCCCTTCCCCCTCGGCGCGTCCCTTGATGGTCTCGCGGTACGGGATCTTCGGCTTCGCGAGGATCGCGTGCACGCCGAATTTGCGCGCCAGCCGCCCGAGGATGATGTCGAGATGACGCTCGCCGAGGCCGCGCACCCATGTCTGGTGGACGTCGGCGTTGTATTCCCAGTGGAAAGTCGGATCCTCTTCGCGCAGGCGCGACAGCCCGGTCGAGAGCTTGTCCTCCTCGCCTTTTACTTTCGCCTCGATCGCGCTATGGATCAGCGGCTCGGGGAACGGCACCCGCGGCAGCACCACCGGCACGGCGGACGTGCTCAGCGTGTCGTTGGTGTGGGTTTCGCGCAGCTTGGCGACGACGCCGATGTCGCCGGCGTGGAGCTGCGGGACCTCGAACTTTTCTTTCCCCTGCGTCACCGAGAGATGGTTGAGTTTTTCGACGCCGCTGCGCGCCGCGTTGTAGACATCCTGGCCGGACCGCACCGTGCCGGAGTAGATACGGAAGAACGAGACGTCCCCCACGTGGGGCTCGGAGACGATCTTGAAGACCAGCGCCGAGAATGACGCATCGTCGGTGGACGCGAGCTTGATCTTTTCCGCGCTCCCCCACTTTTCCGCGACCACGGGATCGTTCTCGGAGGGTGGCGGCACCAGCTCGGCCAGCTCATCCAGAAGGTTGCGCACGCCGTAGGTCAGCTCCGGCGCGCCGCAGAGGATCGGATACAGCTCGCCGGCCTTCATCGCCTTGCGCATCGCCGGGACCAGCTCATCGTGGCCGATCGACTCGCCGCCGAGGTACCGCTCCATCAGTCCTTCGTCGGTCTCGACGACCTTCTCGATCAGGTCCTTCTCGAATTCCTCGTAGCGCTGCTTCAGCTCGCCGGGAATCGGACCTTCGGTGGCTTCGCCGTTCTTGGTGCCCGGCTTGAACTGGTAGGCCTTCTGGCTGATCAGGTTGATCACGCCGTGGAATTGCGCGCCCTCGCCGATGGGGATTTCGACCGGCACCGCCCTGGCGCTGAGGTGCTCGCGGATATCGTCGTAGACCTTGTCGAAGTTGGCGTGCTCCTTGTCCATCATGGTGACGAAGAAAACCGCCGGATGATGGAATTGCTGGCTGTAGTCCCAGACTTTCTCGGTGCCCACTTCGACGCCGCTACTCGCGCCGAGGACGATGAGCGACGCGTCGGCGGCGAAGATGCCGGCTTCGGCGTCACCGGCGAAATCGAGGTATCCCGGCGTGTCGATGAGGTTGATCTTGCATCCCTCCCACTCGGCATGCGCCAGCGCGAGGTTGATGCTGTAGCCTTTTTCGATTTCGTCGGGGGAATAGTCGGTGAGAGCGCTGCCGTCTTTCACGCGGCCGTGCCGCTTGCTGGATCCGGACACGAAGGCGAGGGCGTCTACCAGGCTGGTCTTGCCGCTGCCTCCGTGGCCGACCACCGCCACGTTTCTGATTGCCGTGCTCGCGTATTCTTTCATGCCGGTTCGATCCCCTGATGTGAAAAAATGTGTCCGGCTAGGGTTATATCGGGGCCCGGCGGGAGTGTCAATTGGGCGATATCTTCGGGGCTTGATGCAACACCTGAACGACGAACTTCGCGAGGCGCTCGCCGGCCGGTTTGCCATCCAGCGCGAGATCGCGCGGGGCGGGATGGGGACCGTGCTCCTCGCGCACGACGGCCGCCTCGATCGGGACGTCGCCATCAAGGTGCTCAGTCCCGAGCTGTCCGCCCAGCTTGGCGCCGACCGCTTCGAGCGCGAGATCCGCATGACGGCGCGGCTCGTCCACCCCAACATCGTGCCGCTGTTCGATTCCGGCGAGGCCGCCGGGCAGCTCTACTTCGTCATGCCGTTCATCGACAGCGGCACGCTGCGCGACCGGCTGGAGTCCGAGGGCCGCCGCCCGGCCGCGGAGGTCATGCGCGTACTGGCCGATCTCGGGGAAGCGCTGGCCTACGCCCACGCCATCGGCATCATCCACCGGGACGTCAAGCCGGAGAACGTCTTCTGGTACGGCGGTCGCGCCCTGCTCGCCGACTTCGGGATCGCGACGGCGAGCAGCGCGACGATGGACGGCCGACGGCTCACCGGCACGGGCCTGGTTCTCGGGACGCTGGCCTACATGAGCCCGGAGCAGGCATCCGGGGAGCGAAAGCTCGACGGCCGCTCGGACATCTATGCGCTCGGGTGCATGGCGTACGAGCTGCTCGCGGGCGAACCGCCCTTCGCCGGCGACACGCCGATGGCGCTGGTGGCGGCGCATCTCACCGCGGCGGTGCCCGCGGTTTCCACGGTGCGCTCCGACATCGAGCCGGCGTTCTCGGCGCTGCTCGAGCGCATGATGGCGAAGCAGACCGACGATCGCCCCACCAACGCGGCCGCGTTTCTCGCCGAGCTGCGCCGATCCGCGGCGGCCCCGGCGACCGTGGACCCCGCCCCGGAATCCGCGGCGCCCCGGCGAGCCGCCGCCGCGATCATGGCGCCCGAGGCGCGCGAACCCTACGACCGCGCGGTGGTGGTCATGAACACCGCCATGCAGGGCGGCCCCGGCACCCGCGACAAGCTCGAGATGGCGCGGGTGTACTTCGAGAAGGCTCTCGCCGCGGCGCCGAACGACGCCCACGTGCTGGCCAAGCTGGCCGACCTGACCCACATCCTCGCCATCCGGGGGTTCAACGACTGGGATGACAGCTTCCGCCGGTCCAAGGAATATCGATTGCGGGCCCTCGCCGCCGACGACACGATCGGCGAGGTGCACATCTCGCTCGGCGCGCTGTTTCTGTACTGGGAGGACGATTTCGAAACCGCCGGCACCGAGCTGGCTCTGGGGGCCAAGCTGGCGCCGGACTCCGCCGATGGCAGACGCATGTACGGGGCCTGGCTGAAGATCGCGGGCCGCCGCGACGAGGCGCTGCGCGAGATGCGGGAAGCGGTGCGGCTGGCGCCCAACGCGCCATTCATGCGGGTCGGGCTCGCCGACGTGCTGATGACACTGGGGCGCTACGACGAGGCCGTCGGTCCGCTGCGCGAGGCGCTGCGGCTCTCGGCCCGGTACGAAGCGGCGCTGGAGCGGATGGAGATGGCCTGCCACCGGGCCGGCCGGCACGATGAGGCCCTGGACGCTCGTCGCATCATGCACGGCATGCGCGGCGACACCGAACGCATGAACGTGCTCGAAGCCGACGTCGCGAGGGACGGCTGGCTGCTCGCGCGCGAACAGGACCTGCGGCGCGAACTCGGCGTCCTGCTCGCGCAGGCGGAGCGAGAGGACCCCTTCACCGATGTGCGCGGCAGCCGCCAGCTGTCCGACCGGATCATCATTACCCTTGCCGAGCTGGGCGAGTGGCGGCAGGCGATGGACTGGGTGGAGCGCGGCTACTATCGGCGGCCGGGCCGCCTGCGCCGAGTGGTAACCGATCTCCCCTACGACCACCACGGGCTGGCGATAGATCCGCGCTACGCCAGGCTCCTGCGCACCGCCGGACTGAGCGAGCTGCTCTGAGGGCTCAGCGCAGCAGCGCTTCCGCCGCCCCCGCGGCCCAGTCGAAGACGGGCGTCGGATACAGGCCCAGAATCAGCAGCGCGCCGCAGAGCCCCAGGCAGACGGCGTGATCGCCCAGGGTGAGGCGCACCGGCTGCGGCGCCTGATCGGCGGGCAGCAGATACGCGTGCTTCACCACGATCAGATAGTAGTAGACCGAGATGGTGCTGTTGATCGCGCCGAGGAGGACGAGCCACCACCATCCCTGCGCCATCGCGGCGCGGAAGAGCAGCCACTTCCCGATAAAGCCCGCGGTCGGCGGGACACCGGCCAGGGCGAACAAACTCAGCAGCAACGTGGCGGCAAGCAGTGGTGCACGGGCGTGAAGTCCGCGCAGGTCGTCGAGCGAAACATTCGATCCGTCCGACGCGACGCGCGCGACGACCAGAAACGCGCCGGCATTCATCAGCAGGTAGATCAATCCATAGAAAAGCGCGGATGCGATTCCCTGCGACGTGAAGGCGATGAGCCCCACGGCCAGGTAGCCGGCCTGCGCCACCGCCGACCAGGCCAGCATCCGCTTCAGGTCGCGCTGGACGATGGCAACCAGATTGCCCAGCGTCATCGCGATCGAAGCGGCGGCGGCCAGCGCGATCGCGAGACTCCGGCTGTTCAGCCCGGCGATCACGAGCAGCCGCGCGACGATCGCCAGGGCCGCGACCTTGGAGGCCGTGGCGACAAAGGCCGCGACGCCGTTGCTGGAGCCTTCGTAGACATCGGGCGCCCAGAAGTGGAAGGGAAAGAAGGCCAGCTTGAAGAGGAATCCGGCGGCGAACAGGCCGAGCGCGAAGATCGCCAGCGGGGCGCCGCCCACCAGCGCCGGCGCGACGGCGATCGCGGCGAGACGCGTGCTGCCGGTGATGCCGATGAGAAGCGAGAGTCCGTAGAGCGTCACCGCCGATGACGCGAGACCGACCACGACAAACTTCAGGCCCGCCTCTTTTCCTTTGGCGAAGCGCTCGCGAAGCGGCACCAGCACAAAGAGTGAGTAGGACGCGATTTCCAGCGACAGATAGAGCGCCACCGCTTCGACGGCGCTCGCCATCATCATCAGTCCCGCCGTGGATGTCAGCAGGAAAAAGAACAGCTCCCCGCGCGCGTCGTCGCGTTGCCCTTCGCCGGATCGCGCGATGAATACCGACAGCGCGAACCCGGCCGCGACCGCGAGCTTGATGAGCTGGGAAAAACGGTCCACCCGGTACGAGCCCCACAGCATCGTCGACTCCGCGCGGAAGCTTTCGAGACAGGCGACGACCAGCAGCAGCGCGACGACGCGCGCAGTGTTGCGCGCACCGCGCGAGCCGCCCGGATCGGCCATCAGCGCGGTAAAAATCGCGAGGCCGCCCACCAGCAGCGTGATCTCCGGGAGCAGCGCGAAGAGCCGGGTCACAGCGAGGCGAAGGGCCGCGCCATCGCGGCGAGGAAGGCGCGGGTGGCGGGATCGATGACGTCGAGAATCAGCCGCGGATAGAAGCCGAGGATCAACAGCACGGCCGCCAGGATCGCACGCGGCAGCATGGGAAAGAGCGGAATGTCGGGCGCATCATGGTGCTCGTGCGCTTCGCCGAAGAAGGCGAGCACGATGACCCGGATCGAGTACGCCATCGTGATGATCAGCGCGCCGATCACTACCGCGGCCAGAATCGGCCAGATCCGCAGCGTGCCGAGGAACACCAGCAGCTCGGCCCAGAACGAGGCGAGGCCGGGAATGCCCGCTCCGGTCAGCGCCGCGATGATGAAAAATGCCGACGCGACCGGCATCGCCCGCGACAATCCGCCGAGTCGCCCGATGTCGCGGGTGTGGTAGCGGTCGTAGATGTAGCCGACCGCGGCGAAGAAGAGCGCGGTCATGATGCCGTGGCTGAACATCTGCATCACCGCGCCGTTGATGCCGTCGACCGACAGTGTCGCCAGGCCCAGCAGCACGATGCCCATGTGCGACACCGACGAATAGCCGATGACGAACTTGAGATCGGTCTGCGACAGCGCGACGAAGGCGCCGTAGACGATGTTGATCGCCGCCAGCGCCGCGCAGGCCGGCGCCCAGAAGGCGGCGCCTTCGGGCAGCAGCATCATGCCGACCCGCAGGATGCCGTAGGCGCCGAGCTTCATCAGCACGCCGGCATGGAGCATCGACACGGCGGTCGGCGCGGCCACATGGCCCACCGGCGACCAGGTGTGGAAGGGCCAGAGTCCGGCGAGGACGCCGAATCCCAGGAAGAGGAAGGGAAAGACGATCCGCTGCACCGAAGGGTTGAAACCGGCGCGGGCCATTTCGACGAGGTCGAAGCTGTGCGGCGTGACGGTCACGTACAGCGCCAGGATGGCCGGGACGACCAGCGCCGTCCCGGCGAGGAGATACAGCGTCAGCTTCATCGCGCCGTATTCCTTGCGGGTGCTGCCCCAGATGGCGATCAGCAGGTACATCGGCAGTACGGCGACTTCGTAATAGAAGAGGAAGAAGAAGAGGTCGAGCGAGACGAAGACGCCGAAGACTCCGGTCACCAGCAGCGTCATGAAGGCGAAGAACTCCTTCACCCGCAGCTGCAGCTCCCACATCACCAGCACACCGGTGAGAAAGACGATCGATGTCAGCACCAGCAGCGGCAAGCTGATGCCGTCGATCCCCATGTGGTAACTGATGCCCATCTCGGGGAACCAGGAGCCGCGCTCGACCATCTGCCAGCCGGCCGCATGGGCGTCGAAACCCTTCACGATGAGGCCGGTGACGGCGCAGGCCGCCAGCGCCGACAGCGCCGCCGCCATCCGGATCGCGCGAACGAAGCGGCCGGGGATAAGCAGGATCAGCGCGAGCCCGGCTGCGGGACAAAGCAGCAGCGTCAGCAAGCGGTGGCTCACAGCAACAGCTCCGCGCGCGTCAGCCAGAAGGCGAAGGCAACCAGCACCGTCACGATGATCGCCAAATACATCTGGACCTGGCCGTTCTGGATCCGCGACAGCGTGCGGCCGCCGCGCACCGTCCCCGCGGCGACGGTGTCGCCCGCACCATCGAGGACCCGCTGGTCATTCCAGCGCGCCAGGCGCGACAACGCCTGGGCGGCGCGGACGAACGTCGCCGCGTAGAGCCGGTCGAGATACCAGTTGTTGGCGAAGAAATCGCGCAGCGCGGGGACGCGCTCGACGAATCCCACGCGTGCCGCGCCGGCGCGTCCGTATTCGAGCCAAGCGAGAAGGATTCCGGCGGCCGCAAGGCCGAGCGCGAGCAACGGGCCGGCGCCGAGCTCGAGTGCGCCGCGCACGGCGACGCCCGGCGAGAATCGCAACGCGAGCGATGCGCCGAGCCAGCCCAGCACCAGCGTCAACGCCCCGAGTAGAAGCACGGGGATCGCCATCATGGTACGCGCCGCCTTCTCGGCCAGCGTCGTCTCGTTCGTGGGACCGTGGGACGGCGAGGCAATGGGACGGTGCGTCAACGTGAGAAAGACCATGCGGGCCGCGTAGTAAGCGGTCAGAAACGCTCCGCCGTACGCGAGAATGAGCGCAGCGCTGCCCGCCGCCGGGCCCAGCGATGCGAGCACCGCCTCCTTGGAGAAGTAGCCGGAGAAGGGGATCACGCCGGCCAGAGCGGCGGCACCGGCGATCAACCCGAACGAAGCCGCGCGGCCGCGCGGCCGGCCGTGTCGCGCGATCTCGCGCATCGAGTTCGAATGCGCGTGATGGATGAAGATGCCGGCGGCCAGGAAGAGCAGCGCCTTGAATCCGGCGTGGGTAATCAGGTGGAAGAATCCCGCACCCACGCTTCCCGCCGCCAGCGCCATGAACATGTACGCCAGCTGCGAGATCGACGAATACGCCAGCACCCGCTTGATGTCTTCGGCGACCATCGCCATCGTCGCCGCCGCAACCGCGGTGATCAGCGACATCCAGAGCAGGAAGTGCATCACCGACGGCGCGGCGGCGAAGAAACCGTGCAACCGCGCGACGAGGTAGACGCCGGCCGCCACCATCGTCGCCGAATGGAGCAGCGCGGACACCGGGGTCGGGCCTTCCATCGCGTCGGGGAGCCAGGTGAAGAGCGGTCCCTGCGCGCTCTTGCCGGCCGCGCCCATCAGCAGCAGCGCGGAGACCATGGTGAGAAATCTCGGCGAAAGGGAGCCGTGCCAGCCGGCCTGAGACACCAGGTCGAGAATCGACACATTGCCCAGCGCGCGGATCAGCAGCAGCACGCCGAGCAGAAAGCCGACGTCGCCGACGCGCGTCATGATGAAGGCCTTGCGCGCGGCGGCGGCGGGGCCGGGCCGCTCGAACCAGAACCCGATCAGCAGGAAGGAGGCAAGCCCGACCAGCTCCCAGAAGACCAGCAGCTGGAGCAGGTTCGACGCAAGCACCAGGCCAAGCATCGCGGCGGCGAAGAGCGACAGCAATCCGAAATAGCGCGCGTAACCCTTGTCGCCCGCCATGTAGCCTAACGAGTAAATCATCACCAGCAGCGTCACCGACGTCACCACCAGTGACATGATCGACGACAGCGGATCGATCAGTACGCCGAAAATGAGGCCGGGGCCCGCCTCCAGCGGCAGCCAGGGGCGCTGGGCGACGATCGCGGTACCGGGCGCCGACGCCGCGCTCACCAGGAAGAGGGTGAGGCCGCAGCTGACGGCCACCGCGACGATCGCGAGCATCGCCGCGCTCGCCGGATGGCGGCGCAGGGCGAGGAGAATCAGCGCGCCTGCCCCGAGTGGTATCGCCTGCGCCAGCACCGACGCGAGCACCGGCGTCATCCCTGCTGCTCCGAGAGCCGCTCGACATCGATGTCGTGCGCCGACCGGTGGATCGCGACGAAGAGTGACAGCGCCACCGCCGCCTCGGCCGCGGCGACGCCGATGAGGATCAGCACCACGACCTGGCCCATCACCGGATCGGTGCCGGTGTGCGAGGTCAGCGCGATGATGTTGATCGACACCGCTGCGAGCATCAGCTCGAGGGAGATCAGCATCGCCACCAGCGAGCGCCGCTGCAGCAGGCCGTACAGCCCGATGCCGAAGAGCGCGGTGGCAAAGCCGAGCACCGTCTGGGCGCTCACCACGTGCCGCGCCCCGAACCCGAGCGCCGCGCCACCATCACCGCTCCCATCATCGCCACGAGGAGCAGAACCGAGATCAGCTCGAACGCGAGGACGTAGTCGCCGAGAAACCGCGCGCCGATCTGCGCGGCGGTGACCATCGCCGGGCGATGTCCTGCTGCCCACGGCGCCGTCCCCAGCAGCATCCAGAGCGATCCCGCTGCTCCGCCGGCGATGAGCACGGCGCTGAGGATCTTGGCCCCGCTACGTTTGGCGGGTGCTTCGTCCATCGGATGCGACAGCATCACCGCGTAGACCATGGCGATCGCGACGGCACCGACGTAGACGAGGACGAAGACCGCCGCCAGAAAATCGGCGCCCAGACTCAGGAACACGCCCGCGACGCCGAGCATCGCCAGCGCGAAGCCGAGGATGTTGTGGAAGATGTTGCGCAGTCCGACCGCGAGCAGCGCTCCGCCCAGCGCCACCGCTGCCGACGCGCCGAAGACCAGGTTCTCCGCGGTCACTTCAGCTTGCCGGTCAGGTAGGGATCCTCGCCGAACGGGGCGAGCAGGTTGTTGATGGTCGCGGGCCGGGTATACATCGCCTCGTCGTAGCGATCCGAATACTTGAGCGTGTCGGTCGGACAGACGTCGATGCAGAGCCCGCACAGGCTGCAGGTGGAGAAATCGAGATTGAAGAACGTGGCCCGCATCTTCTTCGAGCCTTCGGGCCGCACCCCTTCGATTTCGAAGCAATCCGACGGACAGATGCGCGTGCAGGCGTTGCAGGCGATGCAGTCGTGCGTCCCCGTTTCCGGGAAACAGACCAGCTCGATCGGTCCGCCCCACTTCGTCACATCAGGTTTCTCGTGGGGGTACTGCAGCGTGACGGGCCGGCGGACGAGATGCCGCCCGGTGATGCCGAAGCCGATGAGCAGGCTGCGAACTCCGGCCCAGAGCCGCCGGGGAAGATTCGAGAGACTCACTGGATTCTCCCCGCGAGCAGCACCGCGGTGATGACGAGGTTCACCAGCGCGACCGGGATGAGCAGCTTCCACGCGAAGCTCATCAGCTGGTCGAAACGCAGCCGCGGAAACGTCCAGCGCGCCCACATCATCACGAAGATCACGGCGTAGGCCTTGAGCAGCAGCCAGACCGGGCCGGGCAGCCACGGCCCCAGCCACCCGCCGAGGAACAGCGTCGCGCCCAGCGCGCCCAGCACCAGCATGTTGGTGTACTCGGCGAAGAAGAAGAGCGCGAAGCGCATCCCGGAATACTCGGTGTGGAAGCCGCCCACCAATTCGGACTCGGCTTCGGGAATGTCGAAGGGCGCGCGATTGGTCTCGGCGGTGATGCCGATGAAGTAGAGAATTCCCGCGACCGGCTGGATGATGAAGAACGGAAGGGTGTGCTGGGCCGCGACGATGTCGCGCAGATTGAGCGAGCCGGTGATCAGCACTACCGAGAGCGCGGCCAGCAGCACCGGTATCTCGTAGGCGACCACCTGAGCCACCGATCGCATTCCGCCCAGCACCGCGTACTTGTTGTTCGATGCCCAGCCGGCCATGAAGATCGACAGCACCGAGATGCCCGAGAGCGCGATGATGACCAGCAATCCATACGGCTGGTCGGCGAAGGCCTCGGCGCCGGACACGGGAATCAGCGATGCGAGGCAGAGCGTCGGCAGAAAGACGAGTACCGGCGCCAGGATATAGACGAAGCGGTCGGTGGCGAGCGGTGTCAGGATCTGCTTCCCCAGCAGCTTGAACATGTCGGCGACGGTCTGGAGCGACCCGTGCGAGCCGACTTCCATCGGCCCGAGGCGTCGCTGGATATGCGCCGAGACTTTCCTCTCCAGCCAGATGAGAAAGAGGACGTTGAACGAGAGGTACCCCATGATCGCGGCAGTGCCCACGGCCAGCGTAATCAGAAACCTTGTCATCGATCGATCTCGGGCATCACGACGTCCACGCTCCCAAGGATCGCAACCGCATCGGCGACCATCGTGCCCCGCATGACGTCCTGCATCACGGCCAGGTTGGAATACGATGGCGTCCGGAACTTCGCGCGCCACGGTTCGGTGCCGCCCTCGGACACGATGATGATGCCGTATGCGCCGCGCGCGCTCTCGACGGCATAATAGAGCGTTCCCGCCGGCGGCTTCAGCCGCTTACGCACCCCGATCGATCCCTCGGTGAGTATCGGCCCGGCCGGCAGCGCGTCCAGCGCCTGCTCGATGATCCGCACGCTCTGCTGCATTTCGGCGATCCGCACCGTGTAGCGCGCGAAAACGTCGCCCTCCTTGCGCGTGGGAATGTCGAACGCGTACCGCGGATACGCGCCGTACGGTTCGGCCTTGCGGACGTCGTAGGGAATTCCCGCGGCACGCGCGATCGGTCCGGTGACGCCCCACGCCCGGCATTGCTGCTGGGAAATCACGCCGACGCCCTGGGTCCGCTCGCGGAAAATGACGTTGCCCTCGATCAGGTTCTCGAACTCGGGCCAGCGCGCCTTCAGCCGCGCGATGGTCTCTCTCGCCCGGCGTGGAAAATCGGCGTCGAGATCCCTCGAAAGGCCGCCGAACCGCGCCGTGCCGTAGGTGAGGCGCGAGCCGGTTACCGTCTCGAGCAACCCGAGAATCGCCTCGCGGTCGTCGAACGAATAGAGAAAAGGAGTGGCCGCGCCGAGGTCCATGAGAAAAGCGCCCATCCACAGCAGGTGCGACGAAATCCGGTTGAACTCGCTGAGGATCACCCGGGCCACGAGGGCGCGCTCCGGCACCGCGATGGCGGCAAGTTTCTCGACCGCCTCGGCCCAGGCGACGTTGTAGATCAGGCCGGAGAGGTAGTCCTGGCGCGAGGTGTTGGGCAGGAACTGCGCGTAGGTCCGGTTCTCCGCCATCTTCTCATGCGCGCGATGCGAGTAGCCTATGACCGGGTCGACATCCATCACCCGCTCGCCGCGCAGCGTCAGCTTCAGCCGCAGCACCCCATGCGTCGAGGGGTGCTGCGGACCCATGTTCAGCGTGTAGGTGTCGAGCGGATCAGTCGCGGGGGTCGGTATGTGAATGCCCATTGACCGCGGGGGTGACGGCAGGATTCATGCTGTCGTCGTAGATCGACGGCGGAGGCGCGGAAAAGCTCTTGAGCAGCGGATGAAAATCGGTGTCCTCCGGCAGCAGCAGCCAGGTCAAGTTGGGGTGTCCGTCGAAGACCAGTCCGTAGAATTCCCAGGCCTCGCGCTCATTCCACGACGCCATCGGATAGACGCCGGTCAGCGACGGCACCGACGAGTCCTTCGGCGCGAGCACCTGGAGCGCGATGCGCGCCGGCTCGTCATAACGATTGAACGTATAGATCAGCTCGAACCCGTTGTGGGCCTCGAGCCGATCCACGCACGTCATCGATTCGTAGAAAAAGCCCGCGCCATTCGCCAGCTCGGCGGCGGCGGCGATGCGCGCGGGCGCGATCCAGCGGCGCTCCGACACGCCGTGCACCGGGTGCTCGCGTGGCGCCGGGATGGCGAAGCCCGAAGCGTCGAGCTTCGCGGCGAGATCAGCCGCTTTGCCCAAAACGCCTTCCCTGCTTGATTTTCTCCTCGAGCTTCAGGATTCCGGCGATGACCGCTTCCGGACGCGGCGGACAGCCGGGAATGTGGATGTCCACCGGCATGAACTTGTCCGCGCCCTCGGCGATCGCGTATTCGCCGGGATACTTGAATGGTCCGCCGGAAATCGTGCAGCCACCCATGGCGATCGACCACTTGGGCTCCGGCATCTGGTCCCAGAGGGTACGGATGACGGGCGCCATTTTCCGGGAGATGGTGCCGGCGAGAATCATCAGGTCCGCCTGGCGCGGCGACGGACGGAATACCGCGGCGCCGAAACGGTCGAGATCGTACTTGGCCATGCCCACGGCCATCATCTCGATCGCGCAGCAGGCGAGCCCGAAGGTGAGCGGCCAGAGCGAATTCGCCCGGGCGAGATTGAGCACATCGTCGAGCATGGCGAGCCGGACCCAGGGCGCGGCATCCTCGGCCATCCGGTCGAGATCTTGGTCAGCGGGCACGACTATTCCCACCGGAACGCTCCCGTGCGCCACGAATAGATCACCGCGAGCGCCACGATGCCGACGAAGGCCAGCAGCTCGACGAGCGCCTGCCAGGTGCCGATCAGGCGAAAGACCAGCGCGACCGGAAAGAGATAGATGACGTCCACGGCGACGGCGAGATAGAGCAGCGCGTAGAGGTAATAGGCGAGCGAAAACTGCCGCCAGGCCCCGCGCTCGGGGACGATGCCGCTTTCGTAGGTCTGGAGGGCGTCGCCGCTGTGTTTGCGCGGCGCGATCAACATGGGGACGACGATCGAAACGGCCCCGAAAACCAGGCCGAGGGCGAGAAAGCTGAGCACGAACCGGTACCGCTGCACCATCTCCGCGTTCATTTGAAGCCAAGCTACTTCGAACACGCCGAGCCCGAAAGCCGCGCCCTTACTGAAATCGGGCTTTGCACCTAGCGTAATCCCCGTGTTTCCTCTGATTCTTGCGATCGTATCGCTGTTGCAGATTACACCCGCGCAGCAGGGCCGCGTCTTGTGGGTACCCAACCCCAGGACCTCGCACGGCGGCTGGGTCGCCGATCCCTCTCATCACCTGGCGCCTGCCACTCTCGACTCCGCCAACGCGCTCATCGCGACACTCGAGCGGGAGACCAGCGCGGAGATCGCCGTGGCCGTCGTGGATTCCATGTCGGGCCTCGAGGCTCAGGAATTCGCCACCACGTTGCATCGCGTCTGGGGCGTCGGGAAGCAGGGCAAGAACAACGGAGTGCTGCTGCTCTGGAATCCGGTCCACCATGACGTGTTCATCAGCGTCGGGTACGGGCTTGAAGGCGCCATTCCCGACCGCCGCGCCGGCCGCATTCGCGATGATATCGTCGCCCAGTTTCGCGCCAATCACTTCGACGCCGGGATTCTCACTGGCGTGCGCGAGCTGGCCGACGCCGCGCGCCAGGAGTACGCGACCACACCGGTAACGCAAGCGGAGACACCGCAAACCCATCGCGCCCCGCCGGCATCGCCAAGCCATGCGGGCGAGATCATCGGCGCCGCTCTGGGTGCCCTGCTGGCCGGCATCGGCGGGATCTCTGGCTGGCGTCGCTGGCGCCGGCGCCGGACGAGGTTCTGCTCCAAAGGCCACAAGATGCGGCTGCTGGGCGCGGGCGAGGAGGACACCCAGCTCGACAAAGGCGCGCAGGTCGAGGAAAAGCTCGGCAGCATCGACTGGGACGTCTGGGTCTGCGGTACCTGCGGCGAGGTTCTGCGGCTTCCTTACAAGGCGATCTTCACCAGTCTCAAGGAGTGCCCGCAGTGCAAGCGGCGCACCCTCGAGGAGAAGGTGAAGAGCATCGTCGCGGCGACGACGGGCCACGGCGGGCGCGAGCTGGTAAGCCGGCGCTGCCGCAACTGCCAATGGGGTGAGTCGGTCGAGCGCGACACGCCGATCCTCGTCAGCTCGAGTGGCGGCTCCGGTTCGCCGAATAGCGGCGGGGGCAGCGGCGGCGGGGGTGACAGCGGAGGCAGCTTCGGCGGAGGATCCGCCGGTGGAGGCGGCGCGGGGGGGCGCTATTGAGTCGAAAGTTGAAGAGGCCGGCCTCGCGCCCGGAGTCGGGGGCCAGGCCGGCCCGATACGTCAAACCGCCCTACGGCCCGAAATGACGCGGACCAGGATCATCACGATGGCAATGACCAGCAGAATGTGAATGAATCCGCCCATGGTGTACGAGGTGACGAACCCCAGGAACCACAGGATCAGCAGAATTACCGCAATCGTCCACAGCATATACGGCCTCCCAAGAGGGTGTGACTTCCGCCCTCTTGCCAGTACCGCGACCCGGGCAGGTTGTTCCGGTGCCGTTCGCTACTTGTAGCCGGCGGCCTGTAGTTCGAAAAGTTCCGCGTATGTGCCACGGCGCGCGACCAGCTCCGCGTGGGTGCCCTGCTCCACGATCAAACCCTTGTCGAGCACCAGAATCCGGTCGGCCATGCGGACGGTGGAGAAACGATGTGAAATCAGGACCGCCATCTTGCCCTTGGTCAGCTCGGTGAAGCGCTGGAACACCTGGAACTCGGCGCGCGCGTCGAGCGCGGCGGTCGGCTCGTCGAGGATCAGGACGTCGGCATCGCGCAGATAGGCGCGGGCCAGCGCGACCTTCTGCCATTCGCCGCCGGACAGATCCACCCCGCCGTCGAAACGCCGCCCGAGCTGCTGCTCGTAGCCGCCCTTCATCCGCCCCGCGACGTCGGCCGCCAGGCTCCGCTGCGCCGCGGTCGTTATGCGCGCCGGATCGCCCACGGCACCGATCTCTCCCACGCCGATGTTCTCGCGAAACAGAAAATTGTAGCGCACGAAATCCTGGAAGATCACGCCGATGGCGCGATGCAGGCTGGTGACGTCGTATTCGCGCAGGTCCGTACCGTCGAGAAGGATCGTCCCCTCGTCAGGGTCGTAGAGCCTCGCGAGCAGCTTGACCAGCGTCGTCTTGCCGGCGCCATTTTCGCCGACCAGCGCCAGCCGCTCACCCGGCTCGATCTTGAACGACAGGTGGCGGACCGCCCATTTGTCGCCGCCCGGGTAGCGGAATCCCACATCCTGAAACTCGAATCCCCTGGCGATCGGACGCGGAACCGTCCGGGCACCCGCCTTGGAGGCGATCGCCGGCTTCATGTCGAAAAAGGTGAAGAGGTCGCGCAGATAGAGCGCCTGCTCGTACAGTTGGGAGGTATTGAGCAGCACGCTCTGGATCAGGTCGCGGCTCTGGCGGAAGCTCGCCGCCAGGAAGGTCAGGACGCCTAACGTAAAGAGGCCGGCTGCCGAGTGGTGGCCCTTGACCGTCAGGACGATGATCCAGACGTACGCGCCGTAGTAGCCCAGCGCGCCGAAGGTGGCGAGCAGCCAGGCGACGATGCCGTGCCGTATCGCGAGCTTGGCATTGGCCTCGTAGAACTCGTCGGCGAGCTTGGCGTAGCGCTCGACCAGCCAGTCGGACAATCCGAAGAGCTTGATCTCTTTCGCCGTCTCGTCGCTGGCGCCGGTGAAGCGCAGGTAATCGAGCATGCGCCGCTCGGGAGTCCAGCGGTACAGCAGCGAATAGCCGAGCGTCGCGTAGTGGGTCTCGCCGATGAACGACGGCAGCACGGCGATCACCAGCAGGATCAGCAGCCACGGCACGTAGAGGACCAGCGCGGCGGTCAGCGAGAGCAGCGTGATGAGGCTCTGCGCGGTGCCCAGGATGATCGCGATGAGCCCGATGCGCCCGACGGTCTGGCGGCGCGCCCGCTCCAGGTGGTCGTAGAACTCGGGATCTTCGAACTGCTTGAGATCGAGCGTCGAGGCGTGCTCCATCAGCCGCACGCTCACCACGTTGCTGAAGAGGTCGCCGAGCAGCGACTCGATCAGGCTGCCGGCGCGGGCCGTCGCCTCGCTGACGATCGCCAGTCCCAACTCGATGCAGACGAGCTGAAAGAGATGCTGCCAGGGCACGGCATGACCCGCCGCGTACGCCTGGATCGATCCGACCACACCATCGATGATGAGTTTGCCGATCCAGAGAATCGCCAGCGGGATCAGGGCCCGAAGGACTCTGAGGGCCAGGATCAGCGCGGCGAACACGTGATGTGTATTCCAGACCATTCGCAGCAGCGGCGGCACATTCTTGAGCGCTTCGAAGCGCTCTTTCCACGAGGGTTTCTCGGCGCTGCGACCGTAGGGGCGCTGCGGCCTTTGAGGTATGTTGGGCTGGGTGGCGGCTGTCATCCTGTCGGTTCTTAACCGCACAGGGCGCCAGACGTCAACGGTATGGAGAGGTATCCATATGCGATCGTGGCAAATCGGTGTGATTCTGGCAGTTGCGGCATGCGCCGCGGGCGCGCGCCAGGCCACGAGGCCGCCAGCGCCAGAGACATCTGCGTTGAGCATGGAAGCGATGGTCCCGCCGGCGTTCGCGCTTCCCGACCCCGACAGCGAGACCGTCTTACATCTGTTGAATCGGCTGACCTTCGGGCCGCGCCCCGGCGATATCGACCGGGTCCAGCGCCTGGGCATCCAGCGCTGGCTCGAATATCAGCTTGCTCCCTCGCGCATTCCCGATCCGGTGGACACGATGGTCCGGCGCGTCTACGCCGCGGCGTTCGAGCCGCCGGCCGAGCTGTACCTGGAGTATCCGCGGCCTAACCAGGCTGCCGCCGCGAATCGAAAGAACGCGCCGGCCGCCGGCGATCAGCCCGGCGACAGCATGATGGCCGCGCGGACCCGGCAGACGGTACGCCGCCTCAATACCGACGTGGTGATGGCGACGCTGCTCCGGCATGCCGAGAGCGAGCGCCAGCTCGAGGAAGTGATGACCGACTTCTGGTTCAATCACTTCAACGTATTCATCGGCAAGAACGCCGATCGCTGGCTGACGTCCGACTACATCGAGCGTGCCATCCGTCCCAACGCGCTCGGCAATTTCGAGACCCTGCTGAAGGCGGTCGCGCATCATCCCGCGATGCTCGTCTACCTCGACAACTTCCAGAGCGTCGCGCCGGGTTCGGAGCCGCCTAACGCGCGCCGGTTCGCCGCCCGGATGCCGGAGCAGGCGCGGCGCCAGATGCCGACCGGCATCAACGAAAA
Source organism: Gemmatimonadales bacterium (assembly GCA_036493755.1). Taxonomy (GTDB): domain Bacteria; phylum Gemmatimonadota; class Gemmatimonadetes; order Gemmatimonadales; family JACORV01; genus DASXPG01. The sequence goes on along the minus strand of DASXPG010000104.1, from coordinate 2,004 downwards.
CTACGGCCGCGAGCTGCTCGAGCTGCACACGCTGGGAGTGGACGGCGGCTACACCCAGCAGGATGTGCAGAACGTGGCGCGCATCCTGACCGGCTGGAGCATCGCCGGACCCAACGCGCGGCCGACGGGCGGACGCTTCGGCAACAACATCGAGCCCTTCTCATTCGAATTCCACGACTGGGCCCACGACCGCGGGGAAAAGGTCGTGCTGGGTACCGTCTTTCCCGCAGGACACGGCCAGGATGAAGGCGAGCGGTTGCTGACGATGCTCGCCAACAGCCCGGCCACGGCGCGGCACATCGCGCACAAACTCTGCGAACGTCTCGTCTCCGACGACTCGCCCGATGGCTGTGTCGATCACGCCACCGCCGCGTTCCTGCGGACCCATGGCGACATCGCGGCGGTGATCCGTGCGATCGTGGAGTCGCCCGATTTCTGGGCCGGCACGGCGCGGCGCTCGAAGGTCAAGACGCCGCTCGAGTTCGTGGTCAGCGCATTGCGCGCGACCGGCGCGGTGCCCGACACCTCGCCACGGCTCGGCTTCGTGCTCCAGACCCTCGGCCAGCCGCTCTTCCAGCAGCAGGTGCCGACCGGCTATCCGGAGACCCAGGAGATGTGGGTCAACTCGGGCGCGCTGCTCAATCGCATGAACGTGGCGATGGGCATCGCGACAGGGCGGCTGCCCGGCATCGACGTCGATCTCGAACCGGTGGTGCCGATGACGGGCGACAAGGACGCCCTGGTCGCCGAGGTCAACACCGCCATCCTGGCGGGAATGGCGAGCCCCAACACGTTGCGGGTGATCCGCCAGCAGATCGACGACATCAACGATCCGAGCGCCGCCCGCGCCATGGCGGTTGGATTGGCGTTAGGCAGCCCGGAGTTCCAGAGGCAATGAGGGAGCGACAAATGCCCGCCCATGAGTGCGAAACGTTCGGAGCTGTCTCGCGGCGCGTCTTCGTGAAGGCCGGTGCACTTGGGCTCGTGAGCCTCGGCCTCGATCCGCTCTTCCTGGGGCGCACCGCGTATGCGATGCGCGCGCCGGGCAAGAAGACCGGTAGCAAGGTTCTGGTCTGCGTCTTCCAGCGAGGGGCGGTGGACGGTCTCAGCATGGTCGTGCCGTACGCCGAGTCGGCGTACTACAACGTGCGCAGCCGGATCGCGATCCCCCGCCCCGGCTCTGATCCCGGCGCCGCGATCGATCTGGACGGCCGCTTCGGGCTGCATCCCCGGCTGGCGCCGCTCAAGCCGCTCTGGGATGCGCGCTCGCTGGCGATCGTCGAGGCCATCGGCTCCCCCGATACCACACGCTCGCACTTTGACGCGCAGGATTACATGGAATCGGCGACGCCGGGGGTGAAGTCCACGCGCGACGGCTGGCTCAACCGCGTTCTCACTCATCGCGCCGAGCACCGGGAGACGCCGTTCAGCGGCGTGGCGTTCAGCCAGCAGCTGCCGCGCGCTCTCCAGGGCTCGGCGCCGGCGCTCGCCATTCCCGACCTCAATGCCTTCGGCATCCGCGCGCCGGGCGGCACGCGCGACCGGCTCACGGCCGCCTTCGAGCAGCTCTATGGCGGCGGCGACACCGGCGTCATCGCCAGCACCGCGGCGGAGAGTTTCGAGGCGGTGCAGATGCTCAAGCAGGCCAACCCTTCGCGCTACACGGCGGAAAATGGCGCCAGCTATCCGCGCGGCCCCTTCGGCCGCGCGATGCAGCAGGTGGCCCAACTGATCAAGACCGACCTTGGCATGGAGATCGCCTTCGTTGACGTCGGCGGCTGGGATACCCACATCAACCAGGGCGCGGGAGAAGCGGGTCAGCTCGCGACGCGCCTCGACGAATTCGGCGGATCGCTGGCGGCCTTCTCGCAGGATCTGGGGAACCGCATGGCTGACGTCGTGGTGCTGACGATGAGCGAGTTCGGCCGCACCGTCGCCGAAAACGGGAACTCCGGCACCGACCACGGCCACGCCACGGCGATGATGGTCATGGGCGGCGGCGTG
>DASXPG010000103.1:0-24663 GCA_036493755.1 Gemmatimonadales bacterium | reverse complement strand
CTGCTGGCGACGCGCTACCTGCGCTCGCTGCTCTTCGGGGTCGAGCCGACCGACGCCGCGACGTTCGTGAGCGTCGCGGTCCTGCTGGGCGTGATCGCGTTCGTGGCTTGCAGCATCCCGGCGCGCCGGGCGTCGCGGGTGGATCCGATGACCGCGCTGCGGTGCGATTGACACGCTTGACCGCTTGACCGGCTGACGGAGGGTTGCGCTACTCGGCCCTCAAGGCGACCTGGGCGTCGACACGTGAGGCGCGCCAGGCGGGAATTGCACTGGCAAGAGTCGCGACGACTCCGAGTACGCCGGCGACGATGAGCAGCAGCAGCGGCGAACACAGCGACGTCTGGAAGAGCAGCGGATCAAGCCGGTTGGCGAGCGCGATCACCACGAGCGTTCCCACCGCGGCACCGGCGAGCGCGAGCTTCACTCCTTCGAGCACCACCATCTTCACCACCTGCGCCGCCGTCGCGCCGAGCGCGATGCGGACCCCCATTTCGCGGGTTCGCTGGGTTACCGCGTGGGCGCGAATGCCGTAGAGGCCGATGGCCGCCAGCACCAGCGCCAGCAGACCAAAGAGGCTGAACATCGCCGCCCCCAGGACGAAGGGCCGGATCTGTCGTTCCAGCGAATCCTGGAGCGGGCGCACCGTGGCCAGGATCGCGCCGGTCGATGGTGACTGAAGCAGGCGCTCCATCGGCGCGATGAGCGCATCCGGATTCGCCGAGCGGACGAGAATGCCCCAGATGCTCGGGTTGTCGGCGGCGCCGGGGAAGGGCGGAACGGGAATCTGCCCGAAGGGGACGTAGTACTGCATCCGCGCCTGGCCGCTCTCTTCGCGAATCGATCGCGGCCGGGCGTCGTTCACCACGCCGATGATGGGCCGGCAGGGAACGGCCGCGGATGCCTGCATCCCGCTCGGCATTTCACCGGGCGCGAAACCGAAGCGGATGCACTTGCCCAGCGCGCTTTCGCCCGGCCAGAGCCCTTTGGCCATCGCCTGGTTCACGATCACCACCAGCGGCGAGCCCTCGCCGTCGGCGGCGGTGAAGTTTCGGCCCTCGATGATGTGCATCCCCATCAGGTCGAAGTAGGTCGGCGTCGCCGGATTGAGGAACGGCGCCTGCTGGTGCAGGTCGGGGAAGTCGGGTCGTCCCGGCACCGCGATGGGCGGCACGTTGTGATTCTCGAAAGGCACGACTTGCGCGACACTCACCAGCTCCACGCCCGGCATCCGGCTCAGCCGGCCGGCGGCATCGCGGTACCGCGCGGTCCGAGGCGTAACCCGGGAGCGCGGGCGGGAAACTCATCTGCGCGAACAGAATTCCTTCGGGCTTGAATCCGAAATCCTGGGTTCGGACCCGGTGCAGGCTCAGCGAGAACGCCCCGGCTCCGGCGAGGAGGATGACCGACAGCGCCGCCTGGAGGATGAGCAATCCGGAGGCGAGGCGCGGCGCGCCCTGGCCGGTGCCGCCGCCGGCGGTGAGATCGGCGGTGACCGAGACGCGGCCGGCACGGAGGACGGGCACCAGTGCGGCCAGCAGGCCGGCGGCAACGGTCCCGAGACCGGTGAAGAGCAGCAGCCGACCGGAAATCAGCTGCTCCTGCCCCGCCAAGCCCGGGAGCAGTATGAGCCGCACCCATTCGCCGCCCCACGCCGCCACCGCGAGCGCCGCGGCGCCGCCTGACGAGAGGACCAGCGCCGCCTCGATCGCCAGACCGCGCGCCAATCGCCAGCGCGGCGCGCCGAGGGCCAGGCGGACCGCCACTTCGCGGCGGCGCTGCCGGGCGCGGAGCAGCATGAGGTTGGCGACGTTGACGACGGCGATGAGCAGGACGACGGCCGACATCCCCGCGAGCCAGAGCGCGATGCGGCCTTCGGTGCCGGCGGGCGTCATTCCCTGCCAGCCGGGGGCGACCGATGTCAGCACCGCGCGGGTCGTGGAGTCCGCGTAGGGACTTCCGACGGCGCCGCGGCGCAGCGCCACCGAAGCCTGCTCCGCCGCGAGCCCGGCGGGCGCGCCGTCCCTGAGCCGCCCAACGATGCGCACCAGCAGCATCGCTCGGGTCGTACGCCATTCCTGGCCGTCCATGGCGCTGCTCAATGGTACCCACAGGTCCACCGGCGCGAGGCCATCGCCGGTAAAGTCGGCGGGCGCGACCCCGATCACCGTGAACGAAGCATTGTCGAGGATGATGCGGCGGCCCAGGACGGTATCGCTGCCGCCGAAGGCGCGCCGCCAGAAGGCGCTGCTGATGACCGCAACCGGCGCCCCGGCCGGCGCGGCGTCCTCGTCGCGCGCGAAGAAGCGGCCGATCAGCGGCTTTGTCCCCAGCACCGTGAAGTAGTCGCCGGTTGCCTTGACGGCGCTCACCGGCCTGGCGTCGCTGCCGGTGCCAAGAACCATCTCGGCATCGGAGATCCCGGTCACGGAGGCGAAGGCGCCGCTGCCGGCGACGTCGGTGAAGTCGGGGTAGGAGGCGGTGCTCATGGTGAAGCGCCCGCCGCCGCCCTGGGCGCGGTCCAGGCCGACGCGCATCACCCGGGCCGGACCGGCGATGTGCGGCGGTGCGCTGAGCAGGAGCCGGTCGACGATCCCGAACATCGTGGCGTTGGCGCCGATGCCGAGCGCCAGGGTCACGATCGCCGTGGTGGCCCAGCCGGGCTGGCGCCGCAGACCGCGCAGCGCGACGCGCACATCGCCGCCTAACGACATGTTGTCACTCCACTATGGGTCGGGATCGATCGTCGCATTCCGAACGCCGCCGCGCTCCCCTCATGGATGCGTGGCGGCCGGGGAGCGTTGCACGTCCCGTCTTCCATCAGCGCCCGGCAATCAGTCGCGCAGCACGCTGCTCGGATCGGTGAGGGCCGCGCGGCGGGCCGGAATCCAGCTGGCGACACCTGTCACCAGAAGCAATGCCAGCGGTGCGGTCATGAGCGCCCAAGGATCCGTTGCTGGAACGCCGAAGACCAGGCCCCGCATGAAGCCCGAGAGCGCCAGGGCCCCCGGGATGCCGACCAGGACGCCGGCCAGGGCGTAGCGCAGTCCCTGGCTCACGACCAGCCGCTTGATCCTGCCGGTATCCGCGCCGAGTGCCACGCGCACGCCGATCTCGCGGGTGCGCTGCCGGACGCCGTAGGCCACCACGCCGTAGGTGCCGACGGCGCTGAGCAGCATGCCTAACGAGGCGAAGATGCCGAGCAGGGTGAGCACCATCCGCTGGCGCTGGAGCGATGCCGAATAGAGATCGTCCATCGTCATGATGTGCGAGATGGGGACGTCGTGATTGATGGACCAGATGCGGTCCTTCACCGCCCCCACGACCGACACCGGATTGACGCTGGTGCGGACCACCAGCGAGGTGGCGCCCACCACCCGCTGCTCGAACGGGACGTAGACCTCGGGATAGGGCGGGCCGTTGAGCGAGTCGTGCCGGATGCTGCCGACGACCGCGACGATCGTGGCGAGATGCTTCTGGGTGGCGTTGCCGGCTGCGATCCTCCGGCCCACGGGATCCTCGCCGTGGAACCAGCGGTCGGCGACGACGGAATTGATGGCGATGACGAGCGGCGCCGCGGCGCCGTCGCTCGCGGAGAAGGGACGCCCCTTGAGTATCGGGACGCCGGCAACCTGAAAGAATTCGGCGGACACCGACTGCCAGGCGACGGTGCGCGCGGGCTCCCCGGTTGCGAGCGGCCGGCCTTCGATCTCGAGGCCGGCGTGCCAGCTTCGGCCGCTCGCCGGCAGGTGCAGGATGGTGGCTGCATCGGTAACGCCCGGGAGTCCCTTCACCGCCGCGATAACCTGCCGCCAGTACGCGAGCCGGGCGTCGTTCGATCCCACGGTGCTCGGCTCCAGGCGCAGCGTCAGCAGGTGATCGGTGCGCAATCCACGATCCACGTTGTAGAGCGCCACGAGGGTGCGGCCCATCAGCGTGGCGCCCACGGTGAGCACCACCGCGAGCGCGACCTCGGCGGCAACCAGGGCGCCGCGCGTCCGTCCGCCTCCGCCCGCGACGGTGCGGCCTTCCCGCATCCGCTCGCCGGCATTGGCCTGCGCGCCCCTGAGCGCCGGCACCGTCCCGAAGAGCAGGACCGCCACCAGCGTCGTCAGGGCGGCGAGAAAGACCACCCGCCCATCGACCGCGATTTCGCCGAGCCTCGGCAGGTCCGGCGGCAGGATCCGGTGCAGCAGGCCGACGCCGGCCCATGCCAGCATCAGCCCGAGCGCGCCACCGGCAGCGCCTAACGAGACGGCTTCGCCGAGGAGCAGCCGCACGATGGCGCCGCGGCCGGCGCCGAGCGACGAGCGCACCGCCAGCTCCTGCCGCCGCTCCGCGGTACGCACCAGGAAGAGGTTGGCGATGTTGGCGACCGCGATGAGCAGCAGCAGCGACACTGCGGCGATGAGAACCAGGAGGACCGGCCGGACGCCGCCGACCATGTCGGCCTGAAGGCCGGCGACCCGCGTTCCGCCGCTCCACTCGCGCGGAAGAGTGAATTCGGTCTGCATCGCCGCGGCCAGTGCCGTCAGCTCGGAACTCGCGCCCGCGATGCTGGAACCCGGGCGCAGCCGTCCGTAGGCCATGCCGACCGAGCCGGCCCAGGACATCGCCGTGGGATCCATCGTCATCGGGGTCCAGAGGTCGGCGTCAACGTCGAAGGTGACGAAGCCACGCGGCATCACCCCCGCTACCTGGTAGCTGGTGCCGTCGAGTGTCACCGACCGGCCGACGATGGTGCTGTCGGCACCGAACGCCGAGCGCCAGAGCTCATAACCGAGCACCGTGACGCGGTCCTGGCCCGGGGTTTCGGCCTCGAGGCCGAAGGTGTGTCCGAGCATCGGCTGGACGCCGAGGAGCCGGAAGAAGTTGCCGCCGACGCGCGACGCGTCGATCTGGTGCGGTGTCGGCGTGCCGGTCATCGCCATCAGCCACCCCGGGCTGAACATCGCGACGTCGGTGTAACTCGTTGACCGCTCCCGCAGCGCGGCCAGCTCCCGATTGGCCAGGAAATGACCGGGCCAGATGGCCACGAGGCGCGATGGGTCCTGGTAGGGTAGCGGCCGGATCAGGAGCGCGCTCACCACGCTCAGCACCGTGGTGACGGCACCGATGCCGAGGGCGAGCGTGGCCAGGACCGTCACCGTGAAGATGGGCCGGCGGGCGAGCGAACGCAGCGACTGGCGCAATTCTGTGAGCACTGTATGGGCTCCGGAAGGGTCGCTAATTGGACCGTGGCCGTGGCTGGATGGTTGGCAGCACTTTGACGACGCCGGTCGCCGCCGCGATAATCTCTGCGTGACCCAAGCGACGAAGACTGCCCTGCGGGTGCAGGGTCTGCGCAAGGCGTACGCCGACGTGGTCGCGGTGGACGGCATCGATCTCGATGTCGCCGCGGGCGAGTGCTTCGGCTTGCTCGGCCCCAACGGTGCGGGGAAGACCACCACACTCGAGATCTGCGAGGGACTGCTCGGCGCCGATTCCGGCGCGGTCGAGCTGCTCGGCATGCGTTGGGAAACCGACGGATTGCGGCTGCGCCAGCGGCTCGGGGTGCAGCTCCAGGAGACGCAGCTCTCCGAGAAGCTGACGGTGCTGGAGACGATGCGGCTCTTCCGCAGCTTCTTCGAGGCGGGACCCGAGGCCGCGGAGGTGATCGCCCGGGTGCAGCTCGAGGAGAAGAGCCGCTCCCGCGTCGGCACGTTGTCGGGCGGGCAGAAGCAGCGGCTGGCGCTGGCCTGCGCGCTGGTCGGCGACCCCGACATTCTCTTTCTCGACGAACCCACCACCGGACTCGATCCCCAGGCGCGGCGCCAGGTCTGGGAATTGATCGAGCAGTTCCGGCAGGGCGGACGCACCATCGTGCTGACCACGCACTACATGGACGAGGCCGAGCGGCTGGCCGACCGGGTCGCAATCATGGACCACGGCAGGATCATCGCGTTAGGCACGCCGAGGGACCTGATCGCCTCGTTAGGCGCCGACCAGCTGGTGGAGTTCTCGGCCGGGAGCGACGTGGCACGGCTCGATGTGGCGGCGCTGAAACGGGTCGCCGGGGTGCGCGAGGTGAAGGTCGAGGAGACGCTGGTGCGATTCCATGTCGCCGAGCTGCACCGCGCGGTCCCGGCGCTGCTGGACGAGGTCAACCGCCAGGGGGTCAAGCTCACCGAGCTGCGCACCCATACCGCGAGCCTGGAGGACGTCTTCGTCGGCCTGACGGGACGCCATTTGCGCGATGACTAAGCGGCCCTGGAGGGAGCGCGCGCTGGTCCAGCTCACGCTGGTGCGATTCCGCGAATTTCTGCGCGAGCCGGAAGCGCTCTTCTGGGTCTTCATCTTCCCGCTGATTCTCGCCGCGGGGCTGGGGATCGCGTTCAAGAACCGTCCCGCCGCCGTCCTCAGCATCGCGGCGGCGTCGCCGGAGCTGGCGCGGTCGCTGAGCGCCGATCACCTGCTCGATGTGCAGACCGTGAGCGCCGCCGATGGCGAAGCCAAGCTGCGGGCCGGGAAGGTGGCCCTGCTCGCCGAGGCGGGGCCCGGCGGGAGCGTCGTCTTCCACTACGACGATACCAACCCCGAGGGCCGCACCGCGCGGATGCTGGCGGATCGCGCGATCCAGCGCGCGGCGGGACGCGTCGATCCGGTCACGGCAACCGACGCGCTGCTGCGCGAACCCGGGTCCCGGTACATCGACTTCCTGATTCCCGGGCTGCTCGGCATGAACCTGATGGGCAGCGCGATCTGGGGGATGGGCTTTGCCATCGTGGACGCGCGCCGGCGCAAGCTGATCAAGCGGCTCATCGTCACGCCGATGCCGCGCGCGTGGTACCTGGCGTCGTTCGTATTGTCGCGGCTGGGGTTGCTGGTGATCGAGGTGGGCGCGCTGCTGGGGTTCGGCGCCTTCGTTTTCCACGTGCCGGTGCGCGGCTCGCTGGTGCTGGTGCTGTCGTTGTGCGTCCTCGGCTCGCTCACCTTCTGCGCCCTGGGGCTGCTGGTCGCCTCGCGCGCGAGAACCATCGAAGCGGCGTCGGGCCTCATGAACACGGCGATGATGCCGATGTGGATTCTCTCCGGCGTGTTCTTCTCGTCGCAGCGCTTTCCGGCGGTGGTGCAGCCGTTCATCAAGGCGCTGCCTCTCACGGCCATCATCGATGCCTTGCGCCTGACGATGCTCCAGGGCGCCGGGGCCGCCCAGGTGCTGCCGCAGGTCGCCGTGCTCGGCGCCTGGCTGCTGGTCTGCTTCATCCTCGCGCTGAAGCTCTTCCGCTGGCGTTAGGCATCCCCGCGAACGACACGGCTCCGCCCGCGATGCAGAGCGCCGCGCAGATCCACATCGCGCGATGGAAGCCCGCCATCAGGTGAACGCCGTGCAGCTCCTGGAGTCCGCCGATCCCGGCGGCGAGCGGCACCGCCGCCGTCGCGATGAGCCCGGCGAGCCGGGCCACCGCGTTGTTCGCTCCCGAGGCGAGCCCGGCTTTTTTCTCACCCAGTGAGTCGAGCGCCGCCGAGGTGAGCGGCGCCACCAGCGTCGCCAGTCCCAGCCCGAAGACGATCACCGCCGGCAGCACATCGGCCAGGTAGCTCCCGCCCGCATGCACGCGCCCGAACATCGCCAACCCGATGCCCGCCATCATGCAGCCCGCCGCCATCGGCAGGCGGGGCCCGATGCGACCCGCCAGCTTCCCCGCGCGCGACGACAGCGTGAAGAGGAGCGCGTTGATCGGCAGAAGGGAGCTGCCCGCCTGAAGCGCGGTGTAGCCCAGTTCATTCTGAAGGACCAGCATCAGGAGAAAGAGAATGACGCCCAGCGCGCCGTAGACCAGCAACGTGGTCAGATTGGCCGCGACGAATGCCGCCGACTTGAAGGCCGAGAGATCGAGAAGGGGATGCCGCGCGCGGGTCTCCACGATAAAGAAGGCGGAGAGCAGGACCAACGCCGCTGCGATGCCACCCAGCACCAAAACATTCCCGAACCCCAGTCTCGGTCCGGCTATCAGGGCGACGGTGAGGGCCCCGAGACCGGCGGTGACGAGGATTGCGCCGGGATAGTCGACGGCCGTCCCATGGCGCCGGGCGTCGTCTCCTGATTCCGTGGGAAGGATGAGGGCCGCCGCCAGGCCGGCAGGGGCCACCAGCGCGAAGATCCAGCGCCAGCTGGCGAAGCCGAGAATCAATCCGCCGGCCAACGGCCCGATCGCGGTGGATGCCGCCGATCCCGCCGACCACCGGCCGACGGCGGTGCCGCGGGCCTCGCCGTGAAAGGACTCTTCGAGAAGCGCCAGAGAATTCGGGACGAGCAGCGCGCCGGTCACTCCCTGCGCGAACCGGAGCAGCGCGAGTATCTGCAGCGTCGGTGCGAAGGCACAGAGCCCGGAGGTCATGGCGAAGCCGAAGCAGCCGGCCTTGAAGACGCGGATGCGGGGATAGCGGTCGCCGAGCGCGCCGCCGAGCAGGATCAGCGAGCCGAGCGTGAGGAGGTAGGCGTCCACGATCCACTGCAGGCCGTCGATGCCGAGATGGAAATCGCGGCCCATCGCCGGCAGCGCGACGTTGACGACGGTTCCCTCGAGGAAAACCGCGCCCGACCCGAGAATCGATGCCGCGAGAATGCGCCCGCTCTTCACGCTCGTCACTCGCATAACGATAGCGCGGAATCGCGTTGCAGGCTGAGAGCTTGACCGAGCCGCCCGGCGGGGCATACTGACACCCATCTTTCTCGGGAGTTTCGATGTCGCGCAGAATCGCCGTGCTCGGCGCACTGCTTCTTGCCACGGCCCAGGCGCCTCGGGCGCCGCGGCACGAACCGGCCTCCTCAACGGCGGCGCTGAAGGACACCCTCGAGGCGCTGGAGCGCCAGTCGTGGGATGCCTGGAAGGCCCGTAACGGAGCCTTTTACGCCGGCTTTCTCTCGGACGACCACATCGAAATGGGCGCCTCGGGGCGAGCGACCAAGGCCGAAGTCGTGGCATTCGTCGGCAGTCCGGCGTGCGTGGTGGCCAGCTGGGAAATGAGCGACGTGACCCTCACGGTGTTCAACCCGACGACCGCGCTGCTCACCTATCACGCGGCCCAGCAGACGGTGTGCCGCGCGCCGGTGCCGAGTCCCGCATGGGTCAGTTCGCTCTACATTCTGCGCGGTGGACGCTGGCAGAACGCCCTCTACCAGCAGACGCCGGAGCGCTGACGTTGTAGCGGCCCAGGCCCAAGTTTATCCTTGGCTGTGGCCGATCCGTATGCCGCGCTTCGCATAACCGACTTCCGGCGCTACATCGCATTCCTGGCAACCCAGACCCTCGCGACGCAGATGCAGGGCGTCGCGGTGGGCTGGCAGGTCTATCTCGTCACCCACGATCCTCTCGCACTCGGCATCGTCGGACTTGCCGAGGCGTTGCCGTTCATCGGCTTCGCGCTGCCGGCCGGCAGCCTGGCCGATCGAGTAGATCGCCGCCGGCTTTCACTCGCGGCGCTCCTCGTCCTGGTGGCCTGCAGCGCGACCCTGCTGGCGTTCACCGCCGGCGGCTTGATCCAGCCGCACACCGCCTGGATGGTCTACGCGGTGATTTTCGTGAGCGGCATCGCCCGCGCCTATCTCCAGCCGGCGCGCACGGCGCTTTCCGCGGACCTGGTCCCGCGGAATCTGTATGCCAATTCCATCACCTGGCGCAGCTCGACCTGGCAGGGCGCCGCGGTCATCGGGCCGGCGTTAGGCGGTCTGCTGGTCGCCGTGGGCGGACCGGCATTGACCTATGGAGCGGCGGCGCTGCTCCTGGCCGTCGCCTGGCTGGCGCTGATGCGTGTCGGTCCTCATCCGCATCCGCGGGAGAATGTCTCCGCCACCGAGGCGGTGGGACTGCTGCAGGGCGTGCGGTTCGTCCTCACGCAGCCGGTCCTGCTGGGCGCACAGACGCTCGATCTCTTTTCGGTGCTGTTCGCCGGAGCCGAAGCGCTGCTGCCGATCTACGCGACCGATATTCTCAGGGTCGGTGCCACCGGGCTCGGCATCCTGCGCGCCGCGCCGGCGGCCGGGTCGGTGCTCATGTCGGTCTACCAGGCGTACCGGCCGCTGAAAGGACGGATGGGCCGGGTCCTGCTGGTGTCGGTGGCACTCTATGGATTCTGTATCGCCGGATTCGGCATCTCGCGGATCTTCGTGGTGTCCGTGGCGCTGCTCCTGCTCTCCGGCATCTTCGACAACATCAGCGTGGTGCTGCGCTCCACGCTCCTCCAGACGCTGACGCCGCGCCAGCTGCTCGGCAGGGTCGCGGCGGTCAACGCGATCTTCATCGGTTCATCGAATGAGATCGGCGCCTTCGAATCGGGCGTCGCGGCCAAGGCGCTGGGATCGACCATGGCGGTCGTACTCGGTGGATTCGTGCCGATCCTGGTGGTGCTGGCCATCGCATGGCGGGTTCCCGAGCTACGGCGGCTCGACCAGGTCTCGTAAATCCGTACCAAAACTTGACAACCGCCCCAAGAACCTCACATATGGCAGCGATTATGACAGAAAGATGACAGACCGTCACCTTTCTTCTGTATTTCCAGCTGTTCTGGAGGCGGTATGACCGGGCGGTTTCTGACTCGCTGCATTCCTGCTATCGCGTTGGCGCTCGTGGCCCTGGCGCCGCGCGAGGGTTCGGCGGCGGCCGCGCCGCCCGCCGCGATACACTCGCGTCTCGCGGCGTACGAGGCGGGCTATTACGCCCACAGCAGCTCGGCGATCCCGGCGTTCGCCAGGAAATACGGGTTGGCGTGCTCGGCCTGCCATACCGCGTGGCCGGAGCTGAACGCCTTCGGCCAGGCGTTCCGCGACAACGGCTACCAGTTAGGCAACGAACGCGACTCGCCCATCAATCAGAGCAACGGCTACTTCCCGGTTACGGTCAGGGTCACGCCCAACTGGCATCTGGAGCGCGCCACCAATCAGCCGCTGGATGCGACACCGGGCGACCCGACGAGCGGGCTGGTGGCCCGCACGGTCACCCAGTCAGGCTTCGATCTGTCGGGGATGGACCTCTGGTTCGCCGGCACGCTGTACAAGGACATCTCGTTCGTCGTCCTGCCGTCGACCGACAATTTCGCCAGCTTCCATTTCGAGGCGGCCTTCGTGCGCTTCGACAATCTCTTCCAGTCACGCTGGGTCAACGTCAAGCTCGGCAAGTTCGAGCTGGACAACATGATCTCCGAGAAGCGCTTCCTGAACCTCTCGGGTAACGGCGGCGCCTACCAGTCGTATCACTTCGTGCCGGCCGGCGACGTGAACGACTTCGGGCTCGGCGACAACCAGATCGGCATGGAGCTGGCGGGCCATTCGATCAACAGCCGCACCCGCTACGGCATCGCGGTGCTGAGCAGCACGTCGGGGAATCCGGGTCTGGTCGGGGGCAAGTCGTACGACACTTACCTGACGCTGAGCCACGCCATGGAGGCCGGCTCGTTAGGTCTGGAGCGTTTTGGCGGCTTCGGTTACCTGGGCCAGCGGCCGACCAATTTCGAGACCTCGGGAGGCACGGCGATCCCCGGCACCGGCACCGACAACAAGTCGTTCTACCGGGTCGGCCTGAACGGCGACTTCTTCTTCGGCCGCCTCGAGCTGATGCCGCTGTACATGCACGCCTCCGACAACGTGTACCTCGGCACCGGTGTTCCGGTCGGCGGCACGCTGCCGGCGGGGGCGGTGAACCCGGTCTGGAACGGCGCCTTCCTCGAGGCGCACTACTACGTGAATCCGCAGCTGGTGTTCACCGGGCGCTACGAGACCATCCGCATGTCGCGCCAGGCCGATCCGGCGACGCCCGCCAATCTTGGCAACACCGACGCGATCACCGCGGGACTGCGCTGGTACCCGATCATGTTCAGCCGCGCCGGTCTCGCCTGGCATGCCGAGTATTCGGTGGCCAAGGTGATGGGCGCGCCACTCGACCCCACCCAGTCGTTCCGCACGAGCAGTCTGATGCTCGGCTTCGACTTCGACTTCTAGGCGAGGACTCCGATCATGATACGGCATTTGCCGGCAGTGGCGCGCGCATCCGCCCTCGGCATCGCTCTGCTTCTCGGCGCGACGGCAACGGTCCGCGCCCAGGAAACGCATATCGGCAACCTGTCGGGGCACGCGCATTCGGGAAGCCTCCTCTTCCGGCGCTATTGCGTGGGCTGTCACGGCCAGGCGGGCGACGGCGCCGGTGAGAACGCGCCCTGGATCGATCCCAAGCCGCGCGATTTCACCCAGGCGGTCTTCAAGTGCCGCTCGACGCCGACGGGCTCGCTCCCGACCGACGACGACCTCTTCCGCACCATCGGCCGGGGCCTGGTGACGACCAACATGCCGCCCTGGGCGCCATTGACCAGCCAGGACCGGGCGGATCTCGTCGCCTACGTGAAGACCTTCTCGAACCGGTGGACGACGCAGGCGGCCGCCACGCCCATCGTCATTCCGCCGGAGCCGCCCGTGACCGAGGCGAGCATCGCGCACGGCCACGAGGTGTTCCAGCGGATGGACTGCGCCCGCTGCCACGGCCCGCAGGGGCACGGCGACGGACCCGCGGCCTCGACGCTGACCGACAGCAAGGACAATCCGATCCGCCCCTACAACTTCGCCACCGGCAGCCGCTTCAAGTGCGGCGAGACGAATCAGGATCTATATCGTATCTTCATGACGGGTCTCGACGGCACGCCGATGCCGTCGTTCGCGGACAACATTCAGCCGGCGGATGCGTGGGACCTGGTGCATTACCTGAGGACGCTGCAGACAACCCGGAGACACTAGCGTGAAGGTCGTGAGTCTCGCCGCTCTGGCCGGCGTGCTGCTTGCCGGCCCATCGCCCATCGCGGCGCCGTCGCGGCATGCGGCGGCGGGCACGATCAGGGGAACCGTCACCTTTACCGGCACGCCGCCCCGGATGCGGCCGATCGACATGGCCAAAGAGCCGATCTGCGTGGCGCAGCATCCCACGCCGGTCATGACCGAGACGGTGGTGACCGGCCCGGGAAACGCGGTGGAGTGGGCGGTGGTCTACGTCTCCGCGGGCGAGCCGGCGGCGTCCGCGCCGGCCCAGCCGGCCCGCTACGACCAGCGCGGCTGCCAGTACATCCCGCACGTCGCGGTGATGCAGGTGGGCCAGCGGCTCGACATCTACAACGACGATTCGACCTCGCACAACATCCATCCGATGGGCACGGCCAACCCCGAGTGGAACCGGTCGCAGCCTCAAGGGACGCCACCCATTCAGCACACCTTCGCGCAGCCGGAGATGATTCCGGTGAAGTGCAACGTGCATCCCTGGATGCACGGCTACTTCGCGATTCTCAACACCGCGCACTATGCCGTCACCGATACCACGGGGCACTTCACCCTCGCGGGGCTGCCGCCGGGGCACTACACCATTACCGCATGGCACGAGCGGATGGGGACGCAGACCCAGGACGTGACGATCACCGGCAGCGAGAGCGCCACCGCCAACTTCGTTTTCAGGGCCCTGCCGTACTGAGCCTGGCGTAGACCGTGGGCCGACTCTTCGCCGTAGTCGTGACGCTCTTCACGGTGGTATCGACCGCGCTGTTCGTGATGCACGTCTGGTGGCTCCCTCCTGGCATTTCCGTCGTCGGATCCGGTGTCGATCGGCAGATCAACGAAACCATGATCATGGCGGGCGCCCTTTTCGTCATCTCGCAGCTGGCGCTGGCCTGTTTCGCCTGGCGTTACGCCGACCTGGGCGACGCTCGCCCGGTGAAGACCTTTCCCGGCGGCGCGACGCCGATGGTGGTGGCGTCCATCCTGCTGGTGGGCGCCGAGATCGTGGCGCTGACGCTGGTGGGCTCGAAGGTATGGGCGCAGAACTTCATGGTGGACGCCGATCCGCACGCGCTGCACATCGACGTCCAGGCGGAGCAGTTCGCCTACTACTTCCGGTACGCCGGCGCCGATAGCGCTTTCGGCTCCATGCACCCGGCGCTGATCAACGACGCCAACTCGAATTTCTTCGGCCTCGACCCCGCCAACGATACCACCGCGCGCGACGACATCGTCGCCGCGTCGCTGGTGGTGCCGGTCAACCGGCCGATCCAGCTGACGCTGCACTCCAAGGACATGGGCCATTCGTTCTACGTGCCGCAGCTGCGCCTCCAGCAGGATTTCGTGCCGGGGATGGTGATCCCGCTGCACTTCACCGCCAACCGGACGGGCAAGTACGAGATCGTGTGCACCCAGCTGTGCGGCCTGGGCCACTACAGCATGCGCGCCTATCTCGAGGTCGTGACCGACGAGCGCTACGGGCAGTGGCTGAAGGAGCAGGCGCCATGAGCCACGCGGCGCCGCACGGCCCGCCCACGGGATTCATCCGCACGCACGTGTTCAGTCTCGATCACAAGGTGATCGGGCGGCAGTACTTCGACCTGGCGCTGGTCGCGGTGCTGACCGGGATGGTCCTCTCGTGGTTGATGCGTTACCACCTGGCGTGGCCAAAGGCCGCGCTGCCGGGCCTCGGCGTGCTCTCGCCGGACGGCGCGCCGTCGGGAGTGATGACGCCGGAGCTGTATCTCAGGCTGATGACGATGCACGGCACGATCATGGTCTTTTTCGTCCTGACCACCGCGCCCTTCGCGGCGTTCGGCAATTTCTTTCTGCCGATCCAGGTCGGCGCCGAGGACATGGCGTTTCCCAGGTTCAACATGGCGTCCTTCTGGGTGACCTTCGTCGCGTTCCTGGTTCTGGTCAGCTCGTTCTTCGTGCACGAGGGTCCGTCGCTGGCGGGATGGACGGCGTACGCGCCGCTCAGCGCGGTGGGGAAGGATGCGGGGCCGGGAGAGGGCGCGGGCCAGACGCTCTGGGCGATTTCAATCGCCATTTTCTGCGTCGGGCAGCTCTTCGGCTCGCTCAACTTCATCGCCACGACGCTCGATCTGCGCACCCGCGGGATGTCGTTGGCGCGGATGCCCTTCTCGACGTGGGCGTGGTTCACCACCTCGGTCATCGGATTGATCGCCTTCGCGGTGCTGCTGCCCGCCTGCCTGCTGCTCATTCTCGATCGCGTCGCGGGGACCAGCTTCTTCGTACCCGGCGGCCTCGTGGTCAGCGACCGGCTGGTCCCGCATGCCGGAGGATCGCCGCTGCTCTGGCAGCATCTCTTCTGGTTCTTCGGGCATCCCGAGGTCTACATCGCGATCCTGCCGGGCTTCGGGATCGTGTCGCACATCCTGCCGGCCTTCGCGCGCAAGCCGCTGCTGGGGCCGCGGGTGATGATCGGCTGCCTCATCTCCATCGGGTTCCTCAGCTACACGGTGTGGGGCCACCACATGTTCGTGAGCGGGATGAATCCCTTTTCGGCGATTCTCTTCTCGGTGCCGACGCTCATCATCACGATTCCGGCCACGATCGCGACGCTGCTCTGGATCGGCACGCTCTACGGCTCGCGGCTCAGGTTCGCGACGCCGTCCCTCTTCTGCCTCGGCTTCATCTCGGTTTTCGTGACCGGCGGGCTCAGCGGACTGTTCCTGGCTCAGCCGTCGATCGACACCTACCTGCACGCGACCTATTTCGTGGTCGGCCACTTCCACCTGGTGATGGCGGTGGCGGCGATGTTCGGGATCTTCGCCGGCGTCTATTTCTGGTTCCCCAAGATGTACGGCCGGATGATGAACGAGACGCTGGGCCGCTGGCATTTCTGGCTCACCTTCATCGGCGTCTACTGCATCTTCATGCCGATGCACTACCTCGGCCTGGCGGGGAATGTGCGTCGTTATGCGGTCTTCTCCGACGATTACCTCCAGCCGCTCATGCCGCTGCACCGCTTCATCACCGTGGCGGCGCTGGCGACCGGGGCGGTGCAGCTGCTCTTCCTCGGCAACCTGATCTGGAGCCGCTTCAGGGGTGTGCCGGCGCCGGACAACCCCTGGCAGGCGACGTCGCTGGAATGGTCGACCAGCTCGCCGCCGCCCTTCGACAACTTCGGCGGCCGGCAAGTGGTGGTGAGCCACGGGCCTAACGAGTACGGCGTGGCCGGACCGGCCGACTTCATCATGCAGGATGCGCCGCCCGGGGGGCAGGGCGCATGAGCGCGGTGCGCCCCCCGGAACGGACCGCGCCGGGGATGACCGGCGTCTGGACCGGCATCGCCGCGATCCTCATGACCTTCGCGGCGCTGGTCAGCGCGCTGGTGGTCCGGCAGGGCGACGGCGGAGACTGGCGGCATTTCCAGCTGCCCCCGATCCTGATCGCGAACACGCTGGTGCTGATGGCCAGCAGCGTGGTGCTCTGGGTCGGCGCGCACGAACCGGAAGCCCGTCCGGCGCGGGCCCGCGCGGCGCTCGCGCTCGCGCTGGTACTCGGGCTCGGGTTCGTCGCGGGACAGTTGATCGCCTGGCGCGATCTCGCCGCGCAGGGCGTCTACCTCGCCACCGGTCCGAGCGGCGCCTTCTTCTTCGTGTTCACCGCGTTGCACGCGATCCATCTGCTGGGCGGCATCGCGGGCCTGGTCTACGCCCGGCGCCGGCTGGTTGCGGGCATCCCGGGACGGACGGTGGATGCCGCTGTGACCTACTGGCACTTCATGGGAGCGCTCTGGATCGGCCTGCTCCTGACGCTGGCGGTGAGCCTATGAGCCACGTCGCCGCTCAGCCTGGAGCGCAGGGCGCCTATGTGGCGTCGCCCTACGGAATCCGGTCGGGGAAGCTGGCGATGTGGCTCTTCATCCTGTCGGACGCGGTGACCTTTGCCGCGATGCTCTTCGCCTGCGGTTACCTGCGGCTCGCCAGCCCCGACTGGGTCCGGCCTTTCGCATTTCATCCCGTCATCGTCGGCGGGATCATCATGACGGTGGTGCTGCTGGCCAGCGCCTTGACCATGGCGAGCGCGGTTGCGGCGTCGGCGTCGGGAAACCGGGCCGCCGCGCTGCGGTGGATCGTCGTGACGGTATTGCTGGGCCTGGCGTTCACGGTGGCGAACCTGCACGAGTGGCGGAACATGTTGGCCGAGGGCTGGCGCCCCGGCGTCAATCCGACTGGCGGGTCGACGCTGGTCGGCGCGACCTTCTTCGCGATCACAGGACTCTCGATCCTGCACGTGGTCGCCGGGATCGTGGCCATCGGCGTCATCGCGATGAAGTACCGAGCCGGCCGGATCGGCGCCGGCGCGGTCGAGACGGTGGGGCTCTACTGGCAGTTCGTGAACGTGGCGTGGATGTTCGTCTTTCCGCTGGTCTACGTGATGAACCTCCGCTCCGGCCTGCCCGCGAGCGCGCTTCCCCTCCTGCTGGTGCTGGCCTCGCTGGGGGCGGCGAGCGCGCTGCTCTACCTGATGCGCCTCAGGCACGAACGCCCCATCCTGCTCTGGAGCGTGGTCCTCACGCTGCTCTTCACCCTGCTGATGATGAATCACATCTGGGCCGACGCGCTTCGCCTCGCGCGCCTGCGGCTGCCGGGATCCTGAGCGATGATGGACCGGCTGATGCAGCTGATGGTGAGCGGGATGCTGGTGCTGGTGGTGCCGGTCTTGCTGGTCTGCGGCGTCGTGGCCGTCGCCGCCTGGCGGAGGCGCGGCGCGCCGGACGTGCCTAACGAGTCTTCGACCGCTCCAGCTTCGCGAGACCGGTAAAGCAGCCCAGCGCCATCGCGGTGATGAGGACGACGACCAGCGGCTCGGGCAGGTGCAGCAGCCCCGGCAGCGTGGCACTCCCCATCGCCGTCGACTGGTAGAATCGGGCGATGAGCCCGAAGAGCTCCCCGAAGACCAGCGTCCCCGCGAACATCCCGGCGATCAGGGCCACGCCGTCGCCCCGGCCCGATGCCGCCGCGACGCACGACGTCCCGGGGCAGAGCCCCCCCATGATGAACCCCGCGCCAAAGAGAATCCCGCCGGCCAGCTGAGGCAGAACCCAGGTCCCCGGGATCTCCAGCTGGGTCCGGTCCATCAATCCCAGGCGAGTGAGCACGAACAAGCCGATCATCGCCGTCAGGATCGCGGTGAACATCACTTTGAAGACGGTGAAGTCGGTGAGATAGAACTGGCCGGCGAGCTTGCGGGCATTGCCGAGGCCGGCGCGCTCCAGCGCGACGCCGAAGGCGGCGCCGATCGCCGCCCCAATAGCGAGCTGTCCCGCCACGCCGACCGCGCCGCCGGACACGAGGGGAAAGATCATCGCCACTGTTTCCGGAAGAGCGGTGCCAATGCGTACGCCGCGCCGAAGAGCGCCAGCATGAAGACCCAGCTTCCCACGCTCAGCGCCGCGCCGCCGGTGAGCGCGAGGCCGCTGGTGCAGCCGCGCGCGAGCCGCGAGGCGAATCCCATGAGCGAGCCGCCGGCGAAGGCCCAGGCGAGGCGCGTCTTTGGCGCGACGCCGCTCCCCTTCTCGATGGTGCGCTGGAGCCGGCCGGCCAGGAGTGCGGAAATGAAGGCGCCGGCGAAAATCCCCGCCACCTCGATCACGATCCACGAAGCCAGCGGATTGCCGGCGTCGTTATAGGCGCGGTAGTAGTCGTTGGCCGCCGCGTGTGACGGCGCCACCGAGCTCACACCCGCGGCGACCGAAGCCGCGAAGGCACCCGAGGCGCCGATGCCGTGTCCCATGATGGCGTAGGTCGCGAGCAGCACGAGGCCGAGCCCGAAGCCGGCGACGTAGGGATTGGCGTAGGGGCGCGCCAGGCGCGCCAGACCTGCTGGACGCGCAAGCTGCGCAGGATGTGCCGACGCGCTCATGCGCTGAAATACTCGGCGAAGTTCGCTTCAGCGCCGGCGTGGTCGTACTCGCCCGTCGCGGAATCGAGTGTGTAGCCTGGATCAAAGCGGCCGGCGGCGATGGCGCCCACGGCCTCGACCAGCCGCTGCGCGTCAACCTGAGTGCTGCCCAGGCCGAACGAGGCGCGCACCGCACCGGGAATCTCGCGCCGGTCGCCGGCTATGATGCGTTCTTCGAAATCCTGCGAGCGGGTGGGATCGATCCCCAGCAGCGTCTTCACGTAGCCGTGCGCGCAGAAACAGCCGCTGCGGGTCCCCATGCCCCACTCGTCGCTCAGCACCGCCGACACCAGTGCATGCGGCACTCCCTCGACATTGAAGGCGATCACGGCGAGATGCTCGTTGTCGCCGTCGCCGTAGAGCGTCACGCCGGGAATTTCGCGGAGGCCGCGGCGAGCGATGCCATTGAGCTCCCGCTCATGCTCGATAATGGCATCCCAGCCGATGCGGCGATACTCCCGGATTGCCGCCGCGAGGGCCACGGCGCCCACGATGCATGGCGTGCCCGCTTCCTCGCGGTCGGGCGCATCGGCGAAGACGACGCGCTCGGTGTCCACCACATCCACCGTGCCGCCGCCGACCAGGCGCGGCTCACCGGCCTCGAAATCGGCGCGCGGACCGATGAGCACCCCGACGCCATAGGGGGCATACATCTTGTGCGCCGAGAAGGCGAGAAAATCCAGGTGCTCGGGATCGTCCGCGGCGCGCATGTCCACGGGGCGGTGTGGCACCCACTGCGCGCCGTCGACCACGATGCGCGCGCCGACGTCGTGCGCCCATCGGGCCCATCGGTGGACCGGGTTGACGATCCCGGTGACGTTCGACGCGCCGGAAACAGCCAGGATCTTCACGCGGCCCTCATGATCCCGCAGCGCCTGTTTCAGCGCGGCCTCGTCGACGCCGCCCGCGGCGTCCAGCCCGACGCGCACCACTTCGGCGACGCGGCGCCAGGGAAGGTCGTTCGAGTGATGCTCCATCATCGTGGTGACGACGCAGCGGCCGTAGAGCGGCAGCCGCTGTGCCACGTGGTTGAGCGACTCGGTCGTGTTGCGGGTGAAGAGCGCCAGCGCGGTTGCCGGATCGGCGCCCACGAATGCCAGCGTCGCTCGCCGAGCGTCCTCGAAAAGCCACGACGACAATCGCGACTTGAACCCGGTGCCCCGATGCACGTTGGCGTACCAGCCGCCAAAGCGCGTCACGGCGTCCTGCACGGCGACGAATGGCGGCGTGCTGGCGGCATGATCGAGCGACGCATACCGGCAGCGCCCGCCGCCCAGAACGGGCACGGCGGTATCGCTGCCGCCGGTGCGCCAGCCCGGATCGGTCAGAACCGCTCCACTCGATTCTGCGGATTCTTGTTCCATTCGGTGAACGAGTCGTCGTAGAGCCGCGCCTCGTAGCCGGCAAGGCGCGCGGCAAACCACACCAACGAGCCTTGCTGCCCGACGTGGCAATAGGTCACGACGGTGTCGCCCGGTGCGGCGCGCACGCTCTGGAAGAGCGTAGTGAGCTGATCCTGCGTCAGCATCTTGCCCGCCGAATCGACCACGGTGCCAAAGGGAATGTTGTAGGCGCCGGGGATATGGCCCTGCGGGCCCCGCTGCTGAAATCCCCCGTTCCAGGTGCCGAGGAAGAAGGGGACGTCGCGGGCGTCGACCAGCGCGACCCCCTGCGTGCCGAGGTGCGAGCGTACCCAGTCGGTGCTGACGATGACGTCGCTGCGGGGATGCAGCGCCAGCGTGCCGCGCCGCGGCGTGGTGACGGCATTGGTGGTGGCGCCGCGCGCCGAGCGCCAGCCCGGCAAACCGCCGTCGAGAATCGACGTGCGCGATCCGAGCCCGGCCCACACCATGGTGAGGTAGAGCCGAGTGGTCGGCGAAAACCACTCATCGGACGAATAGATCACGATGCGCGAGTCGTCGGAGATGCCACGGGCCTGGAGCACCGAATCGAACATCGCCGGCGTCGGCAGCTCGAGGGCGGGGCGGGTGCTGTCACGCGGCGCCGAGAAATCCTGGAAGCTCATGTACTGCGCGCCGGCAATATGCACGGAGTCGAAGCTGTCTTTGGGGCCGACCTGGAGCAGCACCAGCTTGGGGTCGTGCAGGTGGCGCGACAGCCAGTCGGCGGTGACGAGCATGGTGTCGCGCGGACTGGAGATCGTCAGCGCGAGCAGGGCGGCGATGGGTGCGATCATGGTGTGCCTCGGGCGGTGCCGGTGGTGGTGGCGTAGTGGTGACTCATCCAGTCGTTGTAGGAGCCGTCGTAGAACTTTGGTTCGTAGCCGAGGTAGCGCAGGACGAAGTACATCTGGCTCGCGCGCATGCCGACCGTGCAGTAGGTGACCGGCGTCATGCCCGGCCTGAGGCCGGCCTCGCGGAACAGCGCGCGCAGATCGGCCGCGGGAATCAGGTGGGAATCGCCGCCGCCGCGGCTGACCGCGTTGGGCTGGACGAAGATCCGCGACCAGTCGAGGTAGTGCGCTCCGGTGATGTGTCCCTTGGTCGCCATCATCCCGCTACCGGTTCCCTGGTACTCCTGGGGAGAGCGCACGTCGAGCACCGCGACATGCTCGTCGGCCTGATGCGCGCGGATCCAGTCGGCATCCACGATGTGGTCGGGCTCATGGTGCATGGTGAAGGTCCCGCGGGCTGGTGCGGATGCGGCGGTGGTGACGGGGCGTCCTTCGGCGCGCCACGCCGGGAGCCCGCCGTCGAGGATCGCAGTCCGGTCGCCGCGACCCATCACGTCCATGGCCACGAACACGATGCCGGTGGCCCAGGGATCGCCGTAGATCACCACCCGGCTGCGGTCGGTGATGCCGAGCGCCCGGGCCAGCGAGTCGAGGGTGGCGACGGGCGGCACGTCCCAGTCGCCGGTGGTGAACTTCATGGCGTCGAGCTGCCGCGCCCCGGGGATGTGGCCGGTAGCGTATTCATTGCTCATGTGGTTCACGTGCACGATGACGAGGTCGGGATCGTGCAGGTGCTGGGCGAGCCACGCGGTGCTCACCAGCAGCGAGTCGTGCAGCTTCGGCGCGTTCTCGTCGGGCGGGCCGCACTGCGCGCGCAGCGGCGCCGCCAGCAGCGTGAGGGCTGCAAAGATTTTTACATTAAGCGGCAGGCGCACGGGCGCTGGTCCTTTCAGTGACGGGTCAGTTACGAGTGGGCGTGGGCGTTGAGTGCGGCGATCGCCGAGAGACGGACCTGGTGCACCGGATCGCGGGTGGCCGCGATCAGCGCATCCTCGGCGCGGGCGCCGGGGGTCATGCCAAGGGCATTCACGATGGCAACCCGGGGATGCCAATCGCTGTCCGCCATCGCGGCGGCCAGCGGGACGGCGGCGCGGGCGTCCTTGAGCTGTCCCAGCGCCCAGGCGGCCGAGCTGCGCACCTGGCCGACCGAATCCGATTGCAGCGCGAGGGCGAGGGCATCGAAGGCGCGCGGATCGGCGAGGTCGGCGAGGTTGCTCGCCGCGTCGACCCGGATGTCGGGACTGGGATCGCGGAGCACGGTGATCAGGGTGGGCACCGCGTCTCTCCCGGCGCTCAGCCGCAGCGCGTAGGTCGCCATGTCGCGGACGTGGGGATCGCCGTCGTGGAGCACCATCGTGGTCAGCGCGGCAGCGGCCTCGGGTCCGCCGAGACGATGAAGCGCGTTGGTCAGAACGCCGCGCACGCCCATCGTCGGATCGGCAGTGAGCCGCGCGAGGGCCGGGACCGCGGCTCGGTCGCCTAACGATGCGAGGGCCTCGACCGCCATTTCGCGGACGTCGGCGTCGGCATCGGAGAGCGCGCCGACCAAGGCCGGCTCGGCGGCTCGGGTATTCAGATTGCCGAGGGCCCAGGCGGCCATGCCGCGTACGCCGGGGTCGGCGTCCTTGAGCGCGGAGGTGAGGCTCCCGCGGGCACTCACGGCCTTGAGGGTGCCCAGGGTGAAGGCGGCGTGCTCGCGCAGCGAGGCATCCTTCAGCGAGAGCACCGTGATGGCGCAGTCTTCCACCGCGGCGTCGCGTCCCTCGCCCAGGAGACGCATGCTGGCCAGCGGGACGCCGACAAAGAGCGCGGCGGCGCCGGCGGCGCCGATGGCGCGCAGCCGGACCGGCGAACGGTTCATGCTGGCGGAGAGAATCGCGCCTACCCGCGCGCGCAGCGTCGAAGGCTGGGCCATGGCGAGCGCGCCCGTCGGCGTGCGGCCGCCGGCCAGCGACGCGGCGATCGCGTACAGATGCTCGGCATAGTCCACGGAGCGGGTGCCGGCGCGGATCACTTCGTCGTCGCAGGCGCGCTCCAGCTCGATGTTGGCATGACGCGCGGCGATCCAGACCAGCGGATTGACCCAGTAGAGCGCGCGCGCCGCTTCCATCGCGAGGAGCGCCGCGTAATCCCAGCGGCGGACGTGGGCCAGCTCGTGGAGCAGCACGACATGAAGGCGCTCATCGGTCCACCCCTGCGCCGACGCGGGCAGCAGCACCACCGGGCGGAAGAGTCCACAATTCACCGGTACCGTGATTCCCTCGGCCATCAGCGCGCGCACGTGGCGGCGGATGCCGAGCCCCTGGGCGAGCCTGCCGACCGCATCACCGGCCGAGCCGGGCATGGGGGTCGCGCGCCTGACGAGACGGCGGGCCGCGGCCAGACCGGCGGAGAGACGTCCCAGGCCGAAAGCGGCGCCCAGCCCCCAGACGATGACCAGCAGGCTGACCGACATCGGCGAGCGGGGCGGCACGGCGACATCGTACGTGAAGGGATCCTGGCGAGCCGGCTCGAGTGCGGCGGTGCTCGATGTCGCGGGCGCCATCGATTGTGCCGTGGCTGCAATCGGGCTGGGCGCCACGGCCTGCTGCCGGCTGTCGGTGCGGTCAAGCTGCCAGCGCGGGATCAAGAACGAGGCGACGGGCAGGAGAACTAGAACGCCAAGTGCCGCCGTCCAGACCGCGTGGCGTGTCGACGCGGCGGCGCGGCGCATGGCCATCGTGAGGAGCCACGCGGCAGCGAGCACGGCGGTGGCGCGCAGGGCGAGGGTGGCCAGCAAGGCCTGCGGAATGTCGGGCGAAAGTTGGAGCAATGTCATTGTCATTCCTCCTGCTTGCGCGCCTGCGAGATCGCCTGCGCGATATCATCGAGCTCCTGCTGGCTCAACCGCGCCGTTCCGTCGAGCAGCGACAGAATTGCAGCCGAAGGAGAGCCCGAGAAAAACGTCTTGAGCACATGCCGCATCGCCGAGCGTCGCGCCTTGTCGGTGGCGACGGTGGGCCGGTAGACATAGCGCGGCCCGTCCTGGCGGTGCAGCAGGAACCCCTTCTTTTCAAGGATGCTCAGCGTGACCCGGACGCTGTTCTGGCCGGCCGCGTCGTCGAGCGTCCGCGCCACCTCGGCGGCACTGGCTTCGCCGAGGCGGTAGATGGCGTCCATGATCTGCCGCTCGCGGCGGCTCAGCTCGTTTTCGAAGTCTCTGGGCATGGGTGTAAAAATTATTACACCTATCTACGGCCGCAAGCCGGACCGGGTTTCAGCCTGTTTCGGTGCTGCGGCCTTCTACTAGTGGAGGATGTCGACCCAGCCGGCTTCATTGGTGACGATGACGCGGTCAAGCGCGTCGGTGGCCAGTCGGCGCGGCGTCCCGCCTAGAAGAATGTAACGGTAGAATCGCGCCTTGACGGGGTCGACCACGGCGACGGTGCCGCTGTCGGGTATGGAGACGTAGAGATAGCCGTTGGAGGTCAGGGTCATGCCGAATGCACCGCCGTTCAGCGGGATGCTGGCCGTGACCTTCTCCGACTTGATGTCGATGATATCCACGGCGCGGTTGGCGTCGGCGACGTACAACTCCTTCCCGTCCGCTGAGACCAGCAGGTCCTGGATTGCGAGACCACCGCCAAATAGGCGCCACGTGCTGTTGGCGACATCAGTAACCATCAGGTCACCGTTGATCGACGAGCCA
>DASXPG010000102.1:0-12100 GCA_036493755.1 Gemmatimonadales bacterium | reverse complement strand
CTTCCGCCAGAAGCCCCCGCCACGCAAACTAGTTGAGCAGTCAATTCCACCCATCACAGGACTGGGAACTGTGTACTGCAAACCACTACGCGTCTTGGCGTCTGCACACTACCGCGCACTTGTTGTCCTGGCGACTTCTTCAGGCATCATGGCGACCACGGTCAGAGCGCAGCAGCCCATCCGTGGCTTTCCGTCCGACGCCCTCGCCGAGCGCGCCCGCCTCGAGTCGGCGTTGCGGGCCACTCCCGACACCGCTCGCCTGCGCCAGTATCTCTCCTTCATGTCGCGCCAGCCGCATCACGCCGGCTCGGCGCGTGACCTCGCCGTAGCGCAGTACGCGCTGGCGCGCTTCCGCGAGTGGGGCCTCGAGGCGCGCATCGACACCTTCCAGGCGCTGATGCCCTACCCGGTGGTCCGGCGCGTCACCATGACGGCGCCGACGCCCTTCGTCCTCCAGCTGCGCGAGCCGGCGATCCCGCAGGATTCCGATTCGCGCGACCTCGGCCAGCTGCCCACCTTCAACGCCTACTCTCCCGACGGCGACGTCAGCGGCGAGCTGGTTTACGTCAATTACGGCATCCCCGCCGATTACGAGGAGCTGGCGCGGCTTGGCGTCGACGTGCGCGGCAAGATCGTGATCGCGCGCTACGGCGGCAGCTGGCGCGGCATCAAGCCTAAGGTCGCCGCCGAGCATGGCGCGGTGGGGTGCATCATCTATTCCGACCCGCGCGACGACGGCTTCTGGACCGACGACACCTATCCCGCCGGGCCGATGCGCCCGGCGCAAGGCGTCCAGCGGGGGAGCGTGATGGACATGCCGACCTACCCCGGCGATCCGCTCACCCCGGGCTGGGGCAACCGCCCCGGCGGCCGCATGCTCCCGCGCGACTCGGTCACGACCATCGAGAAGATCCCCGTCCTGCCGATTTCATACGGCGACGCCCTCCCCCTGCTCCGCGCGCTGCGCGGCCCGATGGCGCCTAACGATTCGTGGAAGGGCGCGCTGGCCATTCCCTATCACATCGGTCCCGGGCCCGCGCGCGTGCACATGACGCTGAAGTTCGACTGGCAGGTCCGGCCGCTCTACGACGTGATCGTTACCATCCCCGGCTCGACCGATCCCGACCAGTGGGTCATCCAGGGCAACCACCACGACGCCTGGGTGAACGGCGCTCACGATCCCCTCTCCGGCGCGATCGCGACCCTCGAGACCGCGCGCAGCTTCGCCGAGCTTCGCAAGCACGGCTGGCAGCCGCGGCGCACCATCGTGCTGGCGCTGTGGGATGGCGAGGAGTGGGGACTGCTGGGCTCGACCGAGTGGGCCGAGGCCAACGCCGACGCACTCCAGACCCACGCCGTCGCGTACTTCAATTCCGATACCAACAACAAGGGCGCGCTGGGCTCGTCGGGCTCGCACACCCTGGAGAGTTTCTTTCGCGAGATAGCCCGCGACAGCCACGATCCCGTCAATGGGCATGACGAAATCACCGAGCGGCTGGACCAGTCCCTTTCGCGAGCCCGCACCGACCGCGACTCGGCGCGCATCCGCCGCGACCCATGGCGGATCGGCGCGCTCGGCTCCGGCTCCGATTACACCGCTTTCATCGATCACCTGGGGATCGCTTCCGCCGACCTCCAGCACGGCGGCGCGCAGGAAGCGGGCGTCTATCACTCGATCTACGACGATTACCAGTTCTACACCCGTTTCTACGACCCCGGCTTCAAGTACGCCGCCGCCGAGTCGGGAGCGATGGGCACCGCGATCATGCGGCTCGCCGACGCGCCGGTGCTGCCCTTCTCCTTCACCGACGCCGCCGCGACCCAGCGCCGGTACATCCTCGAGATCGACTCACTGGCGAAGCGGACGCTGCCCGACAGCCTCGACCTCTCCGCCGTACACAACTCGGTCGATGCGCTGGCCGCCGCCGGCGCGCGCTATGACTCCGCCCTGGCCGGCGCCGTGGCGCACGGCACCACCTGGCTCGACGCGCACCGGGCCCAGCTCACCGCGATCAATCAGAATGTCTATCTGAGCGAGCGAGACCTGATCAGCGACCAGGGGCTGCCGCGCCGGCCCTGGTACCGTCACACGATTTACGCGCCGGGCTATTACACCGGTTACGGCGTGAAGACGATGCCGGGAATTCGCGAAGCGATAGAGCAGAAGAATTCCGCCGAAGCGCGGGACCAGGCGGTCATCGTGGCGGCGGCGATCGGAAGAATGGCGGCACGGGCCGACGGCGCGGCGCGCGCACTGGCGGCCTTACAGTAAGCCGGACTTGATCATCGGCACATCCACGATGCGAACCTGCGGCGGCGGCGTTTCCACTGCGCGCGCGATGGCCTGGATGAATTGCGAGAGGGTAACGAGACCGAGTCGCCGAGCGGAGTCGCGCGTCGCTGGAATTCGCTCGGCGAGCCAGTAGAATGGCAGGAGTGCATACGGCCAGTAGTGGCCGGGACCCAGCACGTACCAGGGCCTCAGGAACGTCGCCCGCAGCCCCGACTCGCGGATCATCGACTCGCCCGCGGCGCGCACCGCCTGGTACTCCTTCATGACGGAGGACGGCTGCGCGACGCTCACGTACACGAAGTGCTCGACACCGCTCGCCAGCGCGGCCCGCAGCGACTCCCGCACCGACACCAGGTCGACATCCTTGAACTGCTGTGCCTTACGCGGGCTCGGATGCGGCGTGCCGACCAGCTGCAGCAGCGTGTCCGAGGGGGTCACCCTGCTCCTGAAAGTGGCCGAATCAAGCGGATTTCCGCCGACGACATCGCAGCCGCGCGGCGCCTTGTCTTCCGAGCCCCGCCTGACGAGCGCACGCACCACATGACCCTTCTCGAGCAGCAATGGGATGACCCGCCGGCCGATGTACCCGGTGCCGCCGGTGACAAAAACATTGCGTGATGCGTACATGTCTGTGAATGTACGTTCCCGCAGGCAGCGGGTTGAGTTTTGTCATCATGATGATTCTGTCATCTTTCGGAGGGTAATCGTCGTGCCCGATATCGCCAGTTGGCATCCCCTGGTCGTTCACTTCGTCATCGCGCTCGCCTTCGTCGGAGTGGGTGCGCGCATCGTCTCGCTCATCCCGGGCGAGCGGCTCCGTTTCGCGAATCCGATGGCGACGTGGTTGATCGTCATGGCGGCGATCGCCGGCGTGATCGCGGCGCAGTCAGGAAGCGACGCGCACGGCCCAGTCGAGCGCGTTCCCGGCGCCCGCAACGCCGTCCAGAATCATGAGGATGCCGGCGAATGGGCCCGGGACGCGTTGCTGGTGCTGGCGGTGTTCGAGATCGGCGCGCTGGCCCTCAGCAGCCGAGCGAAGGGAGGCAAGGCCGCCCAGGTGGTGGCTGCGGTAGTCGGCGTCGCGGTCCTGGCAACGGTTTACCGTGCCGCCGATTTTGGTGGGGACCTGGTTTACAGTTATGCCGGCGGCATCGGCCTGCGCTCGGGCGACACCGCCGACGTGAAGCGATTGCTCATCGCCGGATTGTATCACGACGCCGCGCGCGCCAGAACGGCACATGATACCGCGACGGCCTCACGGCTGATCCATGAGCTCCAGCGGCAGCTTCCGACCGATACCAGCGTGCGGTTCCTGGTCATCGAGTCGCTGATGAAAGACCAGGCGAAGCCGCGCGACGCGCTCGACTCGCTGCGCGCCATGCAGGTGCCGGCCACGAATCGCCGAGTGGCGACGCAGCGCGCGATGATGATGGCCGACGCCTACGTCGCCCTCGGCCATCCCGATTCCGCGCGCCAGACGCTGATGACGCTCAAGGCGTCCGTGCCGCCGCAGTTCCAGGGGCGCGTGCAGCAAGCCATAGACAGACTACCCCATTAGATATTTCTCCCGAAGCACCTTCTCGTGATGTCCGCCGTGGCCGGCCACGATCCACGCGATGGCTCGCGCGGTGACGCCGTGGCCGCTGGCCCTGCCGCGGCGCGCCATCACCACGTCATCGAGGGGCGCCATCAGCGCGAGCGTCGAGGCGCGAATCGCCTCGAATTCAGCCGCGAGATCGGCCAAAGTGCGGCTGGATGCATTCCCATTCGCCGCGAAATTCCCCTCGTCGAACCCCGGCAACTCCGTCGCATCGTTCCGGGCAAAGCGCAGCGCCCTGTAGCTGAAGATTCGCTCGGCATCGTTGACGTGCAGCACGACGTCCTTGATGCTCCACTTTCCCTCGGCGTACCGGAAATCCCCGCGTGATTCGGGAATGCCGCGCACCAGCGCGGCCATCGTCGAGCCTTGGTGCTCGAGTGCCTTGATCAGGTCCTTTCCCGACGGGACTTCGGCGATGTAGCCGGTATAGTAGGGGGCGTGTTCATCCGCGCCCGGGCGCTCGGTGCGCCATCGTTGCGTCATCCGTTCCTCCGTTGTCGGGTTGGCATTTGTCTCCTCCAGTCTAGTTGAGCCCCCACGGCCCCGCTAATTTCCTCCGCACCTCATGACAGTCTCCAGCCCCACCCTCGTCGTGCTCGCCGCCGGCCTCGGCTCGCGCTATCGCGGCCTCAAGCAGCTGGAGGCCGTCGGGCCAGGCGGCGCGACGCTGATGGACTACGCCGTCTACGACGCCCAGAGGTCGGGATTCGGCGACGCGGTCTTCATCATACGGCCGGATATGGAAGAGCTCTTCGAGGCCATGGTGCGCTCGCGAATCGGCGCACGCTTCCCGGTGCGCACGGTGTTCCAGCGGAAGGACGATCTTCCCCCCGGCGTCGCCCTTCCGGCCAATCGCACCAAGCCCTGGGGGACGGGACAGGCGGTGCTCGCGGCTGCGCGGCAGCTGACCGGTCCTTTCGCCGTGGTCAATGCCGACGACTTCTACGGCCCCGAGGCTTACGCCGCGATCGGAAAATTCCTCGCCGCGCCGGAGAGCGGGAATACGCCGGGCTGGGCCGTCGTGGGCTATCATCTTCGGGACACGCTCTCGGCTTCCGGAGGCGTCAACCGGGCGGTGTGCCGGACCAGCGGCGGGCGACTCGCCTCGCTGGAAGAAGTGATCGACATCGTTCCGTCGGGCGATCGATACACCGGCCGCGGCCGCAACGGACATCTCGCACTCACCGGAGAGATGCTGGTCTCGATGAACATGTGGGGATTCACCGCCGAGCTGCGCGATCTGCTCGAGCGCGGCTTCGCCGATTTTCTGCGGAGCGCCGATCTCGATCGCGCGGAGTACCTGCTGCCGGAGGCGGTGCAGACCGCGATCCAGGGCGGACGCGCGCAGGTCACCGTGCTCGACGCCGGCGCGCGCTGGATCGGCATGACCCATCCCGAGGATCGGGCACGGGTCGAGCAGGCGCTGGCCGCGATGGTCGCGGAAGGACTCTATCCCGAGCGGCTCTGGTGACCGCGCCCGCGCATCTCGACGCCATCGCCGGCCGGTTCGCGCTCGCGGGCCCGATCATCTGGGTCGAGGCGCTGCCCGGCGGACACATCAACGACAGCTACCGCGTCACCGCACGGGCGAAGGATGGCAGCGAAGTCGACTATCTCCTCCAGCACATGAATCCGCGCGTCTTCCCTGACCCGGTGCGGGTGATGGAAAACATCGCCTACGTCACCCGGCACCTCGAAGGACATCGCCGCGCGCGGCACACCAGGCGGGATACGCTCACGCTGATTCCAACCACCAGCGGCGGAGCGTGGATGGAGGACGCCGCGCGATCCTGCTGGCGGATGTACGCCTACCACACCCGCACCCACGTCGCCGCTGAAGCGGCGCAGCCGCGCGACGCCTACGAGGCCGCCAACGCCTTCGGCGAATTCATCCGGCTGCTGGTCGATTACGACGGACCGCCGCTGCACGAAACCATCGCCGGATTCCACGACACCGCGGCGCGGCTGCGCCAGCTCGACGACGCGGTGGAGGCCGATCTCCTGGGCCGCGCCCAGAATGCCCGCGACGAGATCGCCGAGATCCGGGCGGCGAGGGAGCTGGCCGACGTGCTGCCGCCGCTGATCGCGAGCGGCGAGGTGCCGCGCCGCATCGCGCACAACGACGCCAAGATCTCCAACGTCCTGCTCGACGACGCGACCGGCGAGGCCTGCTGCGTCGTGGATCTCGACACCGTGATGCCCGGCTCGCTGCTCCACGATTTCGGGGACATGGTCCGTTCGATGACGTCGCCCACCGCCGAAGATGAAGTCGATCTCGCCCTCGTCGCCGTGCGCCCCGATCTCTTCGAAGCGGTGGCCCGCGGATTCCTGCAAGGCGCCGGACCGATCATCACCCCGGCCGAGCGGGCGAATCTCGTCTTCGCCGGCCGCCTCATCACGCTGGAGCAGGCGGCGCGTTTTCTGACGGACTACCTCGAGGGGGATCGCTACTATCACGACACCCGGGGCGACCAGAACCTGCGCCGCGCCCGGACCCAGCTCTGCCTCTTCAGCACCCTCAACGCCCGGGAGCGGGAGCTCCAGGATATCGTCGACGGCCTTTCTGCCTAACTAGTACGCCACATCCGTGGCACCAGCCGCAGCAGGCTCACACCGCTGACCACGAACAGCACCGACCAGACCAGCGCCAGGCTGGTGCGCCCGTACAGCGCGCTCCCCACGCCGAAGAGCGCCGAGTAGACGAAGGTGCAGCCCAGCATCCAGCTCAGCAGCGCCATCGGCAGGCTGTCGGGTGAACCCTCGACCCCGGCCTCGCGCCGGATGTCCTTCCATCCCGGCCCCGCGGGCCGGACCAGCTTCACGAACTTCACCAGCGTCTCGCGATCGGCCGGCGGCGCCAGGAAAGTCACGGTCACCCAGACGACCGTCGTCGTCGCGACCGTCGCGATCAGCGAAACGTAGGATGGCACCACCGAGCCCATCTTGGCCGCGACGAAGAATCCCACCGCGACGAGAAACGAGCTGACCATCGCGGCGATCTCGCTCCAGGCGCTCACCCGCCACCAGAACCAGCGCAGCAGGTAGAGCAGTCCGGTGCCCGCGCCCACCGACAGGATCAGATCGAAGGCTTCCTTGGCGTTGCCCAGGGCGTAGGTCGTCAGCGCGGCCACCACCATCAGACCGGCGGTGGTGAGCCGGCCGACGCGGACGTAGTGCTTCTCGGTCTCGCTCTTCCTGACGAAGCGCCGGTAAAAATCGTGCACCAGGTATGAGGTGCCCCAGTTGAGGTGCGTCTCGATGGTCGAGCGATACGCCGCCAGCATCCCCGCGATCATGAGCCCGATGAAGGGCGTCGGCAGAAAACGCAGCATCGCCGGATAGGCGATGTCGTTGCCGATGAGCCGCGGGTCGACGTGCGGATAGGCCCGCGCGATATCGGAGAGCTGCGGGAAAATCACCGTGGACGCCAGCGCCACGATGATCCAGGGCCAGGGCCGCAGCGCGTAGTGCATGACGTTGAAGAGGAGCGTGCCGATCACCGCATCCTTCTCGGTGCGCGAGGCGAGCATCCGCTGGGCGATGTAGCTCCCACCACCCGGCTCCGCGCCCGGATACCAGACCGACCACCACTGGATCGTCAGCGGAATCACCATCACCGACAGCGCGACGGGCCAATTGCCGAAATCGGGCATCAGGTTGAGCACATGCGGATTTACCTTGTGCAGCAACCCCGACAAGCCGCCGACCTCCGGCTGCTTGAGCGCGAAATACGCCACGGCGAAGGTGCCCGTCATGGTGATGCTGAACTGGATCGAGTCGGTCACCAGCACGCCCCAGAGACCCGACACCGAGGCGAAAAAAATAGTGATCACCGAACAGAGCGCCAGCGTCCAGTGCATCGGCCAGCCGAGAACGATATTCGCGATCTTGGCCGCCGCGAGATTCACCGTCGCCATGATGACGCAATTGAAGAACAATCCGAGGTAAATGGCGCGGAACCCGCGCACTACCGTCGCCGCCTTCCCCGAGTAGCGCAGCTCGTAGAACTCGAGGTCGGTGAGAACGCCGGAACGGCGCCACATCCGGGCATAGAAGAAGACCGTCATCATCCCCGTCAGCAGGAACGACCACCAGAGCCAGTTCTCCGCGACGCCGTTGTCGCGGATCATGTTGGTCACCAGGTTCGGCGTGTCGGTGCTGAAGGTGGTCGCGACCATCGAAATGCCGACCAGCCACCACGGTGCCGCCCGGCCCGACGTGAAGAACTCGGCGGTGCTCGAGCCGGCCCGCTTCCAGAAAAAAAGCGCCGGTAGAAACGAAATGATGATGGAGGCGGCGATGACTACCAGGTCGACGGTCTGGAGATGCATGGGCAAATCTGTGTTCTCTAGCGGGATCGCACCAGCAGCGGACGACGCACCCCCATGCCGAAGCGCTCGGCCTGGTCCGGATCCCACGTTCCATGCGGCCGGATGACGTAGCGGAAGGTCGCCAGGCCCGCCTGGTCCGCCTTGAAGTTCGTATGCCAGTAGTTGTTCATCACGTACGAGTAGAAACTCGAGTTCACGGGCAGATGCCGCAGCCCGAGCTGCTCGGCGAACATGCCGCCGATCTCCACCAGCGGCGCATCGGGCGTCGCCACCGTGACGCCCCGCTCGGGATTGGACAGGTCCACGAAGCTCTGCGCCGTCAGCACGTACCGGGCGGTACCCTCGAGCTGGTCGCTGTCCGGCCGCACGATGGCCGACGCGACGTCGAAGCGCGGCTGCGCTCCCGGCAGCGTGAACGGGAAGGCAATGTGTACCGCTTCCTTGGACCGCACCGCCGTCTTGCCGATTGTCAGGACGACATCCACAACGCCCAGCGCCGGAACCGCGCGCACCGTCATGCGCATCACGTTCGTGCCGGGTACGCTGTCCGCGGCGATCTCCCAGGTCGATACCAGCGGGCCCGAATCCACGCGCTGGATATGCGTGCCGCGCACGCCCGCGGCCGCGGCGCTGTCCTGCCCCGCAACATGGAGGTACGCCGCGAGCCCGCTGCGCTGAGCGCGGTCCACCAGCTCGGGACCACCATGCCACGAGAGGTGCGCGATCGCACCGGTCACGGTGTCGAACCCGATCACCAACGGCGCGGCGCGCGCGGCCAGAGGCCGGCCGCGAACCACGCGGTAGCGTCTCGAGCTCCGGGCCGGCACGTCGCCGGCCAGAAGCGCCAGCTCGCCCGAAGCAAGCCGCTGCGAAGGAACGGCTCGGCCGCGATCGTCGAGCACGCGGTCGCCCGCCCCGCTGATGGCCCGTTGTACCAGTACCAGATCGGTCCTGGGCCAATCGGCCGTGTTGACGACCTCGAACCCGGCGGCGGGTGGCGATCCGGATTCGAGCGTCGCGGCCAGGAGCGCCCGCGCCACGGAGTCCGCTTCGACCGCAAAGCGCCGCTTGTAGGCCCACTGCGCTCGCACCTCGGGATCGTCGGGACTCGCGATGCTGGCGGCGGCGCCCCAGGTGTGCTCATCCCACATCACCACATCACTCCACGCCGAGTCGGCGGCGACGCGTTGCGGTGAGCCCATCCCCATCTGCCATAGTACTTCGACCTGCGCCAGTGCATCCGCGGCGTGACGAGCCATCGCGGTCTCGAGGGCCGTGGATCCCGCGCCATCTTCCCAGGAATCGATCATGTCGCCCGAATGGCTCGGCACGTGGGCCGACGTATCCGACACCAGGTCGGCGAACATGCGAGGGTGGGTCGCGATGATGAGGTGCGGCGACGCATAACGCTCGTTCCACGCGCGCACGAAATCCGGCAGACCGGCGTCAGGGGGCCCGTTGTCGCCGTCGACCGTATACGGGAGCTGGACCTGCCGGAAGGGATAGCGCTGAACATCGAGCCGCCGCATCAACGAGTAGAGCGTGCGCTCGCCCTGGACGCCCATTCGCGCCATGTGAAAGCTCGCGTAGCTCGCGCCTGCCACCCACGTCAGCACGCTGTCGCGGCCATTCTGCGAACGCCACCAGAATGGCCGGTCTCCCCACGTCGCAAGGAAGGCGCCGATCCGGTCGGACGGGTTCGGACCCATGGCGAGCCAGTGGATGCCGGCGCGCGCCAGGGCCGGCACCGCTCCCCACGTGAAACCCGGAATGTCGTCCACCAGCGCCGTGGTCACCGGCAGCGAGTCGCGCGCGCGAAGCCTTCGAGCGGCGTCGAACGCATGATCCAGCTCGTCGCTGGTCGCGAGGCCGCTCTCGAGTCCGCCGAGGAATCCGTTCAGCGCGATGCTTCCATCCCGAACGTCTCGCACGAAGCGCTCGCGCTGCGCCACACCGGCCCGTGCCAACCATCCGCCAATCGGCCACAGCATCTCGACGTTCCACCGGAAGCGCGCATCGTCCGGGTAGCCGCGGGTCCGATCCACGAGGTCCAGTGCCTGGTCCAGCCACCGCCATTGGGTGTGCAGCACGCTGTCCTGGGGAGCCGAGTAGCCGATGTCGTTATGGGAGTAGGAGAGCACGTACACGTCGCGTCGCGTCACCCGCAGGGTCTGAACCAGCGTGTCGAGCAGCAGCGAATCGCCGAGGCGCACCGTGACGCGCCCCTCGTGAGGCGGCCCGGCCGGCACCAGCATCACGGTGCCGCCGAAATCGCTGCCGCGCTGAAGCCGGCCACCGCCCTCAACGCGAACTTCGGCGATGCGCGGCTGACCCGGATTGTCCAGCACCACGCGCAGCTGGGTCTGCTCGCCGCTGTCGGTCTTCACCAGCACCGGGTCCTGCCGCAGGCGCGGATGCAGCGCGAGCCGGTACATGAACGTCATGTACCACGCGTCGCTGTTCGCGTTCTCGCCGCGCACTTCCAGCGTGAGCGGCGTGCCCGGAGTCGTCGCGCCGGCCGGCAGCTCGAGCCACATCCAGCCGAAGAGATCGCTGTAGCGATCGGCCATGATCGCATGGAAACGAAGCGTGCCGCCGCAGCCGGGGACGGTCCAGTCGCGCACCGTGGAGTCCAGCGAGCTCTGGAACGTGAAGCAGGAGCGGTTGTTCACCAGCAGCTCGAAGCGATGGACACCCTTGCCGCCGGAAAGGCCGGCAACCCAGGCGAACGTCGGGGCGCCCGCCGAAGGAACCGTGTCGGTCTGCCAGCGGATCTCGCCGACCTCACGGTTGGCTCGCACCAGCAGCGCCGTGTCGGCTTCCGGATGCGACGAGTGATACGCCAGGACAGCGCCGTCCAGGCGACCCGCGTACCCCGCCGTTACGGCGATCTGCTTGCGCATCACATCCGGCTCGGGCGGTGGGATCGTGTCGCCGCGAAATCGAACCATGCCCCACATCTCGGGCTGATGCATGTCCACCATGCCCTGCGGTGACCAGACCCAGTTGTGCTCGGACCGGCCCGGCACCTTCCGGTACGAGCCGGCCGATATATCCACGTCCCACTCGACGCGCGAAAAGTTGATCCGCCAGGTGTCGCCCGCGCGCGGTGCCGTGCTCGTGTGCGAGGCGCGCGCGAGCCCGGCCCACGGAATCGCCATCTCCACCGTCCAGCCCACGTCGCGGTCGCCGGAGTGGTTCAAGGTTCCCATCACCGCCGTCGCGGTACGCAGGCCCGCAATGTCCCAGGCGTCGTCGGCGTGACCACCGTCGCGATACGGCGTCTCGAGAAAGAGGTCCCAGACCGTGTTGAGGGCGTTGATCTCGAGCTCGGCGTACTGGCGGGCGTCGCCGTCGGGGTCAACAAAGACTTCGAAGTCGTTGTCACGGAAAATGACCGCGTCACGCTGGGTGATCGTGCCCCAGACGTCTGGCTCCTCGAGCTCCGCGGCCACGTAGAGGTTGGTGTCATCCCACAACATCTTGATGCGGGTGCGGAACCGCGGGGCCGGCTGGCGCGCCCCCTCGATGTCGGTGAACGGTTCGGACCACGGCACGTTACTCCAGGCGGCATCATCGAGCCGCCCGTCGATCGCCGGCGTGTGCCGCGTTCGCACCGCGGTGTAGACCCGGGGCCCGTCCTGCGCGGCGGCGCGGGCCGCGCACAGGCTCGCGGCGAGCGCCGTCAGCAGGGCGCGCCGCAACACGTCAGACGCCGATGATCGGAAGCGGCGGGGTGTCGCGCCAGCGGCCGCGGGTAAAGTCGGGGATGTCCATCGCTCGGCTCTTGTGCGCCACCGAGCGCTCGGTCAGCTCGCAGATCGAGCTCCACGACGCGGCGTCGTAGACATTCTGGTCGGTGGGCTGGCCGGCCCG
>DASXPG010000101.1:0-4394 GCA_036493755.1 Gemmatimonadales bacterium | reverse complement strand
CGCGGGCAGACTTGATGTGAAATGCGAGGGCGCCGATGCTGCCTTTGACCAGCCTCAACCGTCCGGTCACGAGGGCACTCAGCGGCTCGAGCGTTCCATCGAGCACCTCTTCCCAGCTCGCCGCGTCGCCGCTGATGACATAGGGCGCCCGGTCCACATCGCCCGGAACAGCGACCCGCGCCGCGCGGCACTCGCCATGCCAGAGATCGACGAAGACCGCGCGGCCGCCGTCGCCTTCCACGGCAAACGCGACGGGATCTTCCCAGGTCGCGGCGGATTCGCGATACGCCTCGTTGGCATTGATCTCCGCCTGCCAGGCCAGGGCCCAGGCGTCCGAGAAGAGATACTCGTCCATGAGAGGATTCTACTCAGCACGCTCCGGGTTTGGTATCTTTGAGTCCATGGACGACAAGCTGTTCTTCGCCGCCCAGCACCTCGAAACCCGCGAGATGGTCCGCGATTTTGCCAGGAGCGAGATCGCTCCCATCGCGCGGCAGTACGATGCCAGCGCGGAATTCCCCTGGCCGACGGTCAAGCGCATGGCCGACCTCGGACTTCTCGGTGTGCCGTGGAGCGAGACGCTTGGCGGCGCGGGGATGGACTATCTCTCCTACGTCATTACCGTCCACGAGCTCTGCAAGGTCGATGCGTCCCACGGGCTGACGGTCAGCGCCCACACCAATCTCGGCACGTCGCCGATCGTCGAGTTCGGCACCGAGGCCCAGCGCACGCAGTGGGTGCCGCACCTCGCGTCGGGCCGAGTGCTGGGCGGGTTCGGCCTCACCGAGCCAGGCGCGGGATCG
The DNA here is from genome assembly GCA_036493755.1 of Gemmatimonadales bacterium. Classification (GTDB taxonomy): domain Bacteria; phylum Gemmatimonadota; class Gemmatimonadetes; order Gemmatimonadales; family JACORV01; genus DASXPG01. The sequence goes on along the minus strand of DASXPG010000101.1, from coordinate 3,591 downwards.
GATGCCGGCGGTACGGCGACGACCGCGGTCGACAAGGGCGACCACTGGCTCCTCAACGGCTCCAAGATCTTCATCACCCACGCCGGCGTGGGCGAGGTCTTCGTCGTTACGGCGCGCACCGCGCCCGGGCGCGGCAGCCGCGGCATCACCAGCTTCATCGTCTGCAAGGACACCGTGGATCTCGCCCTCGCGGCGCAGAACGGCATCGGCCACAACGCCGCGCTGCCGCGCACCAGCGGCGTCCGGGCGGGAAAGAAGGAAGACAAGATGGGCTGGCGGGCCAGCGATACCCGCGAGCTCTACTTCGAAGACGCCGTCGTGCCCAAAGAAAATCAGCTGGGCCCGCTCGGCGAGGGCTTCGTCCAGTTCCTCAAGACCCTTGATGCCGGCCGCATCGGCATCGCCGCCGTCTCGTTAGGCATCGCCGAAGGGGCATACGAGGAAGCACTCAAGTACACCAGCGTGCGCAAGCAATTTGGCCGCCCGGTCGCCTCATTCCAGGCGGTGCACTTCGCCCTGGCCGACATGGCGATGGAGATCGAGGCGGGGCAGCTGCTTCTCTACCAGGCGGCGTGGCTCAAGCAGAACGGCCGGCCCCATAAGAAGGAAGCGGCGATGGCCAAGCTCTTCTGCTCGGAGCTGGCCATGCGGACCACGATCAAGGCCGTGCAGCTGCATGGCGGATACGGGTATACCACCGAGTATCCCGTCGAGCGGATGATGAGGGACGCCAAGGTCTGCGAAATCGGCGAAGGGACCTCAGAAATCCAGCGCCTCGTGATTGCGCGGCAGATTCTGGGAGACTTGCTGAACGACTGAACCTGGTGGTCTTGGTTCTTGAATACTTGGCTCTGCAGTTGACTAACCCAAACTCCCGTCATAACTTAGCCTAACCATGCGACCTTATGCGTCAACTCGGCAGTCGGAGTCGGGCGAAAGTCCGGCTGCCTTTGGCGCGCCCCTTCATGAGGCCCTCCCGAGGTTAGCCGGTGGACGGGCCGGAGACTATTCAGTTGAAGCGCGAAATTCTGATCAACGGGACCCCGCGGGAGACCCGCGTGGCCATTCTCGAGGACGACACCCTTGTTGAGCTGTTGGTGGATCGTCCCGATGCCCGCCGTAGCGTGGGCGACATCTACCTCGGCAAAGTCGAGGCCGTCCTTCCGGGAATCCAGGCCGCCTTTGTCGACATAGGGGCCGAGAAAAGCGCCTTTCTGCATGCATCGGACCTCGTCGAGCCTGAAGAAGACGAGATGGATGACGAGGAAGACGCGGCCGAGGACGAAGGAGAGACGGGAGAGGCAGGAGAAGGAGACGCTGGCGAGCCTGCCGCCGACGGCGAGCCGGGCACCCAGCGACCCAAGGGTAACGGCGCCCGCGAATTCCGGCGCGGCGCGAAGCTCCCCCCCATCCAGGATCTCGTGAAGCGCGGCGAGACCCTCCTGGTCCAGGTTTCCAAAGAGCCGATCGGCACCAAGGGACCGCGGGTCACGCGGCAGATCTCGCTCGCGGGCCGCTTCCTCGTCTTCATGCCCTACGCCTCGAAGGTCGGGGTGAGCCGCAAGATCGAGAGCCGCGAGGAACGCGCCCGGCTGCGCCAGATGGTCACCAACATCATGCCCAAAGGCGAGGGCGGCGTCATCATCCGGACGGTGGGTGAGGACGTCACCGAAGAGACCTTCAGGCGCGAGATCGATTCCCTCCTCAAACTCTGGAAGAAGATCACCAAGAAGCAGGTCTTCGTCCGCGCACCGGCGCTCATCCAGCGCGAGACCAGCCTCACGCGCGGCATCATCCGCGACCTTTTTTCGGACAAGGTCGACCATCTCGCGGTGGACTCGAAGGAGCTGCACCACGAGATCATGACCTATCTGGACCAGGTCGGTCCGGAGCTGAAGGAACGCGTCGAGCTGTATGAGGCTCCGCAGGCGCTGTTCGACAAGTACGAGATCGAGAGCGAGATCCGCGATCTCTTCAAGAGGCGTTGCGACCTGCCGACGGGCGGCTACCTCATCATCGAGCACACCGAGGCGCTGGTCTCGGTGGACGTGAATACTGGCCGCTACACCGGCAAGAAGGATCCCGAGAAGACGATTCTCAAGACCAACACCGAAGCGGCCCGCGAAGTGGCGCGGCAGCTGCGGCTGCGGGACATCGGCGGGATCATCGTGGTGGACTTCATCGACATGGAGACCCGGTCCAACCGTGAGCGCGTAATCCAGGAGCTGCGCACCCACCTCTCGCGGGACCGCGCGCGCACCCGGGCCTTCGCGGTGTCGGAGCTCGGTCTTGTCGAGATGACGCGCCAGCGGGTGCGGCCGTCACTGCTCCAGAGCCAGACCATGGCATGCCCCACCTGTAGCGGGACCGGCCGCGTCTTCCAGCCTGAGACGGTGGTACGCCGGCTGGAGCGCTCGCTCAAGCGCGCCGCCGCCGACAATGGCGGCCGCCGCATGACGGTCCGGCTGCATCCCGAGGTCGCGCTCTACCTGCTGGAAGAGGAGCCGCACTTCCTCAAGACCCTGGCCAAGCAGACCGGGATCGATCTCGAAATCCGCGACGACCCGATGATGAAGCTGGATGAGCTGAAGTTGATGAGCCAGCCGGCGGGCCGGGATGTGACGGAGAGCTACCTGGTCGCCTGAGCGCAGTCGTAGATGCGAATGGTCGCGGTGCTGTCGAGAGCAGGGTCCGTCGCACGGCAGGAACGCGCCACCGAATCGAACCATGGCTCATCACGGCGCTCGAAGCGGTTCATTTCGGTCTGCGGCTCCCACTCCATCAGGCTGGCAACCCCGAGCATTCTGCGCAGCGCCGGCCGATTCTCGATCAGGAACGGCCGGGAGCGAAGCAGTTGCACCGAGGCATCGCGGAGCTGTTCGCTGGTCAGGTTGTAGGGTAGCCCCTCGCTGAATGGCAGGGGATCGGGACGCCGCAAGAAATAGTTCCAGCCGCTGGTCGAGCCTAACGCATAGACCGGCCGCTGCCCTCCCGGATCCAGCAGCGTCAGCACGCTATCGGCATAGTGGTAAGACCGGGCTTCCTCAAAACCCCAGCGGGCGATGCCGGCGTGGGTGGTGACCGGGCGCCGCAAGCCGTTCATGGTCATCGGACCGACGGCGAGGCTCACGTAGGAATACGCCGCCAGGCCAAGCAGCACCGCCTGCGTGGCACGCACCGCTCGGGCCGCCTTCTGTTCCGCAGCGCCGCAAACGAGCTGGACGAAAACCGCGTACGCCGGAAGCTCGATCAGGACGTTGTACCAGTCGGCGCCTTCGAACCCGCGCCGGACCCGGGCCGCGATGGCGAGCGCGAGCAGGATGGCGACGCGCGCCCGCAGCTCCTTGTCGTACCAGCGATTCCAGCACACCAGTATGGCAATGAAGAGAATGGGCGGCAGGATGCTGGGAAGAAGATGGGCCAGCAGCCGAATGTCAAAGTGCGCCAGCGCCGTTCCCAACAGCGAGCGCCCCTCGGAGAGCCCGCTGATGAGTGCGGTCTGGGCCATCGTCGGGGCCGCGGGTTTTCCGTTGAGGAGCAGATCGCGGCCGATGGCAACGGTCATCCCCACATGCGCGCCGGCCGTCGCCA
>DASXPG010000100.1:0-12917 GCA_036493755.1 Gemmatimonadales bacterium | reverse complement strand
CACGCTGATCGTGAACAGCGCCTGGAAAGAGCGCGCGTCGACGATGCGGATCTGCGAGCGGACCGGATCGCTGATGATGGCGCGCGCGCCATCGGGCGTCACCGCCATCCGGTACGCGAGCCCGAAGCCGCGGAGGGTATCGAGCGGCTGACCGGTCGCGCCGTTCAATACGACCACGATGCTGTCGGCGTTGCTGCCCACCCAGACCCGCGCGCCATCGGGTGACACCGCGATCCCCTCGTCCTGCCTGGCCGCCGGAAACACCCGCGCCGAATCACCGATGATGCCGGTGGACCGGCTGATGGTGCCGTCGGCGATGTTGGTGTTGAAGATCGGCGTGCCGCTGGCGGGGACCGCGACCATGTGCGATGCGCGGCCGCGCGTCGGCAGCGTGCCGATGACGCGATCGCTCCGCAGGTCCACCAGGAGAATGGCTTGGCTGACCTCGGCGGTGACCGCGAGCAGCGTGTCGCCGGGAAGAAAGGCCATGCCATGAGGGCGCCGATAGGTGCCCAGGTCGATGGTGCGGGCGACGCTGATGTGGGTCAGGTCCAGTACCGTGAGGCTGTTCCCCGCCCGGCCGCGCACCCCGTAGTTGCTGACGACCGCCCAGCGGCCGTCGTGCGACGCCGCCACTTCGTGCGGCCCCTCGCCGGTCGGCAACGTGGCCAGCACCCGGCACCGCGCGACGTCGATGAGCGTCGCGGTATTGTCGTTCATGTTGCTGACCACCAGCGTTCCCGCCGGCAATCCCGCCGGACAGGGCTGCTGGGAACGGAGCGCGGGCGGACCGGCGAGCGCGGCAACGGCGACGAGCATGAGAGTTCGCATTCCCAAAGCTACGCCACCGGCGCCGCGCGGGTTTCAAGCCGCGACCCGTCGCTTCTCTTGACTTCAGGGAGGAGCGGTGGCATTCCTCTAGGTATCCTAGAGGAGAGGCCATGAGCACCAGCCAGTCCGACGTTCTGCGCGGGACCCTCGATCTGCTGATACTGCGCACCCTCAAGCTCGAGCCGCTGCACGGCTGGGGAATCATGCAGCGGATGCAGCAGATCTCGAAGGGCGTCCTCGACGTCAACCAGGGCTCGCTCTATCCCGCTTTCGAGCGCCTCGAGCAGAAGGGGTGGATCGACAGCGATTGGCGCACCACCGTGAGCAACCGCCGGGCCCGTTTTTATCGTCTGACCGCCGCCGGCCGCCGCGCCCTGGGCGCGGAGACCGGGAGCTGGCGCCGCTATGTCGCCGCCGTCGAGCTGATCCTCCGTACCGACTGATCACGTTCGCCGGGAGCGCCCCATGAGTGCCGCACAGGGATTCCTTCGCCGGCTGCGCAGCCTGCTGCTGCGCCGCCGCACCGATGCCGAGCTGGCCGAAGAGCTGCGATTCCATCTCGATCTCGAGACCGAAAAGAACGCCGCCGCCGGCATGAGCGAGCCCGAAGCGCGGCGTCGCGCCCTGGTGTCGTTCGGCGGCGTCACGCAGACCATGGAATCGCACCGCGAGGTGGGTGGTGGCCGGTGGATCGCCGACGCCACGAGCGATGCGCGCCACGCGCTGCGCTCGCTGGCCCGCAACCCGGTCCTCGGCGGCGCCGCCATTCTCACCCTGGCGCTCGGCATCGGCGCCAACACCGCGATCTTCTCGGCCGTCAACGCCGTGATCCTGCGGCCGCTGCCGTTCCTGCATCCCGAACGGCTGGTGATGCTTTCCGAGGACAATCCGGAAAAGGGATGGGTCCGCGAGTACTCGGCGCCGGCCAACTTTCTGGACTGGCGGGAGCGGGTGAAGTCGTTCGAGGACGTCGCCTCGTACACCGGCGGCGGCGGCGCGACGCTGATCATCGACGGCCGTCCGACGCGGATCCGCGGCCGCGCCGTCAGCGGCAACTATTTCTCGGTGCTGGGCCGCACTCCCGAAATGGGACGCGGCTTCGAGTGGCGCGAGACCTGGAAGGGCTCCGACGTCGCGATCATCAGTCACCGCTTCTGGCTGGATGCCTTTGGCGGCGACCGCAACGTGGTGGGACGGACCGTTTCCCTCGATGGCACGCCGACCCAGATCGTGGGCGTCATGCCCCAGAGCTTCAGCTTCGCCGCCGACACCATGGACCTGTGGCAAACGTTTGCCTGGGACCAGGCGTCCCGGTCCCGGATCTCCTTCCGCCGGGCGCATTTTCTGCGCACCATCGCGCGGCTCAAGCCCGGCGTCACTCCGGAAGCGGCCAACGCCGAATTCCAGACGGTCGTGAAGCGGCTCCAGACGGAGTATCCGCAAACGAACCGGGTCATGGGCGCCGACATGGTGCCGCTGCACGACTATCTGATCGGCGACATCAAGCCGGCGCTCCTGATTCTCCAGGGCGCGGTCGCGCTGCTGCTGCTCATCGCCTGCGCCAACGTGGGCAACCTGATGCTGGTCCAGGCGCTGGGCCGCGAGCGGGAGACGTCGCTGCGCCTGACGCTCGGCGCCCGCAGCGCGCGCCTCGTCAGGCAGGCGCTCACCGAGTCGCTGGTGCTCTCGGCCCTGGGCGGCGTCGCCGGCCTGGCGCTGGGATGGTGGGGCACCCGCGGCCTGGCCGCGCTCCAGCCCAACGGGATGTTGCCGGTCGGCGACGTGACCATGGATTGGCGGGTGCTGCTGGCGATTTTCGGGCTCACCACCCTCACCGGCCTGCTCTTCGGCATCGTCCCCGCGGTCTGGGCCTCGCACCGCGAGCCGGCCGACGTGCTGCGCGAGGGAGGCCGCGGCGGAGCAAGCCGCCGGGTGCGCCGGTGGGGCGACGTCATGGTCGCCGCCGAGGTCGCGCTGGCCCTCACCCTCACGTTAGGCGCCGGGTTGCTGGTGCGCAGTTTCTGGCGCCTGGCGCACGTGGATCCGGGCTTCGAGCCTCGCGGCGTGCTGGCGACCGGCATCAGCCTCGGCGCCGGATACGACAGCGCCTCCACGCAGCTGCACTTTTTCGAGGGGCTCCTGGAAGAGGTGCGCGCCACGCCGGGCGTGACCGACGCCGCGGCGGCGCTGGTTCCGCCGCTCGGTGGCTACGGCTTCAGCAGCGACTATCACATCGGCGGTCGCGGGCCCGACGACTACGGCACCGAGATCGGACGCGAGCAAGTGACGCCGCACTACTTCGAGACCCTGCGGGTGCCGCTCGTCGCCGGCCGCTTCATCACCGAGGCCGACCGCGAGAAATCGCTGCCGGTGGTGGTGATCAACGAGGCGCTGGCGCGCAAGGAATTCCACGGCGTCAGTCCCATCGGGCAAACCATCACCTTCGACCAGCACCCCGACTCCACCGCGGTCTGGCGCACCATCGTCGGCGTCGTCGGCAACATCCATGAATCGGGGCTGGCGCTGGACCCGAAGATCACGGCCTATGAGGCGGTCGCGCAGAGTCCCAACAGCGGCATGACGCTGCTGGTGCGGACCAGCGGCGACGTCCGCGCGCTGGTACCCGCGATCCGGAGGCTGGTCGCGGCGCGGGATCCGGCGCTGGCGCTCGCCCAGACCCAGCCGCTCGCGTCGCTGGAGGCCCGCTCGATCGCCCGGCAACGATTCATCATGTCGCTGATCGTGGTCTTCGCGGCGACGGGGTTCCTGCTGGCGGTGATCGGCGTCTACGGCGTCATGGCGCAGACCACCCGCCGCCGCACCCGCGAGATGGGAATCCGCCTGGCCCTCGGCGCCCGAACGGCCGACGTGCAGTGGCTGGTGATGCGGCATGCGTTCGGCGTGGTCGCCGTGGGCCTGGTCCTGGGCGTCGCGGCGGCGTTAGGCGGGGGACGGATCATACGCGGGCTGCTCTATGACGTCGCGCCGACCGATCCTCTGACCTTCATCGTGATTCCGGCGCTGATCCTGACGACCGGCCTGCTGGCGTCATGGCTCCCGGCACTTCGCGCCAGCCGCACCGCGCCTTCGTCCACGTTGAGGGAAGAGTAGGCGCGAGTCGACGAGTGGAGCGGGTCGACGAGTGGAGAGAGATCATGCTCGCCCCACTCGCCCCTCTCGTTAACTAGCTCTTGATCCTCACCGAATCGCCATGGAGCTGGATCGTGAGGGCCTGAAAAGTGAAGCCGAAGCCGATCGGCTCGGACAGAATCTGCTTGCCGCCGGCGGTCACGCGCAGTGCGTGCGGGCCGATCGCGATGCCCTGCACCGCGATGCGTCCGCGGACCGTGGACGTCGCCTGAATCCCCGAGCCGACCACTTCGACGTCGATCCCGCCGACCGGGTTGTCGATCGAATCCACCACCACCGCGAAGAGGCAGGCCGGGCGCGCACAATTCGACGCGCCGCGAGTCCGCAGCCAGGGATCGGCGCCCACGCTCTTACCGGTATGACCCGCGCAGGCGGCCACGAGGCTCAGGCCCGCCACACTGAAAACCGTTGCGTACTTCATCCGCGTCTCTCCCTGGGTTCGTGGAGCAGCAGTGTGTCGATGCTGATGGGCAGATCGCGCACCCGGATGCCGGTGGCATTGTAGACGGCGTTGGCGACCGAGGCCGCAACGCCGGTGGTGCCGATCTCGCCGATGCCTTTCACGCCGATGGGATTGACCTTGTCGTCGTGCTCGTCGGCGAAGAGGATGTCGATTTCGGGGACGTCGGCGTTGACGGGCACGAGGTACTCGGCCAGATCGGCGTTCATGTAGCGGCCGGTACGGCCATCGACGGCGGTGCGTTCGGTGAGCGCCATGCCGAGTCCGTACACGATCCCTCCCATCAGCTGGCTCCGCGCCGTCTTGGCATTGAGAACCCTCCCGACGCCGTACGCGCCCAGCAGCCGGCTGACCTTGATCTGGCCGAGGTCGCGATCCACACGAACCTCGCAGAACACGGCGCCGAAGGCGTGCATCGAGAAGTGCTGCTCCTCGTCGCCGGAGCGCGAGTCGCCGCGCGCCTCGAGCGTTCCGCCGGCGCGCGCGATGAGATCACGCGCCGCCGCTGCGTCAGTTGGATTGCCGCCCAGCTGCGTAATACGGTCTTTCAGCGCCATCGCCGCGGCATGCACGGCGCTGCCCGTGCTCGCGGCGGTCATCGAGCCGGCGGAAATCGGGTTCTCGGGATAGAGGGTGTCGCCGAGCTCGAAGTGAACGCGATCCACCGGAACGCCCAGCGCTTCGGCGGCGATCTGGCTCATGACGGTGTAGGTGCCGGTGCCGAGCTCGTGGGTGGCCGCCTGGACGAGGATGGTGCCGTCGTCCTGGAGCCGAGCCAGCGCCGATGCCGGCGAGCGGCGCGTCGGGTACGTGGCCGAGGCAACGCCCATGCCGATCAACGTGTCCCCGTCGGCCAGCTGGCGGGGCCGCTGCCGACGGGCCCAGCCGAAACGCTCGGCGCCCAACTGGTAGCACTCGCGCAGCGACTTGCTCGACCATGGGTGGCCGGACTCGGGATCGGTTTCGGCATAGTTGGCCTGCCGGAGCGCGATCGGATCCATCCCCAGCTGCTCGGCGAGCTCGTCCAGCGCCGATTCCAGCGCAAAGGTGCCTGACGATTCGCCGGGCCCCCGATTGAAGGTCGGCGTGCCGACGTTCAGGCTCACCAGTTTCTGGCTGGTCTCCAGCGCGGGCACCGCGTAGAGCATGCGGGTCTGGAGGGTGGACGGCTCGACCCAGTCCTCGAAGGCCGAGGTGCTGGTGGTGGCGATGTGGCGGATGGCGGTGAGCTTGCCGCCGGCTGCCGCGCCTAACGACAGCTCCTGCACCGTCCAGGGCCGTCCGCCGACCAGCCCGAACATCTGCCGGCGGCTCAGCACGACCTTCACGGGCCGGTGCACCTGGCGCGCGGCCATGGCGGCGAGCAGAACATGCGACCAGGGCGATCCCTTCGAGCCGAACGCCCCGCCGGTGAATTTCGCCACCACCCGGACCCGCGCCTCGTCCACCCCCAGCGTCTTGGCGACGAAGCGCTTGACGCCGAAGACGTACTGCGTCGAGTCGAGCAGCAGCAGGTCGTCGCCGTCCCACGACGCGATGGTCGCGTGCGGCTCCATGGCGTTGTGGGTCTCCAGCGGCGTGCGGTACACGGCGCTGACCCGCGCGTGAGCCGCGGCGAGACCGGCATCCACGTCGCCCCGGCGGTACGATGGCGGGATTCTGCCGAGTATCCGGTCGGTGACGGGGCGCGCGGAGTGCAGCGCGGCGTCCAGCTCGGCCACCGGAGCCAGGGCCCGGTAGGTGACCCGAACGAGGGCGGCGGCGTGGCTCGCCTGCTCGAAGCTTTCCGCGATTACCAACGCGATTGGCTCACCGTTGTAGCGGACATCTTTGGTTTGCAGCAGCGAGAGCTTTCGGCCCGACGGCGGATTGACGCCCGCTTCGCCGCCTCGCGGGAGGCGGGGGGCGTTGTCGGGAGTCAGGATCGCGATGACGCCGGGCGCCGCCGCGGCCGCCACGGTGTCCATCGCGCTGATGCTTCCGTGCCCGATGGTGCTCTGGACAATGACGCCCCAGGCAAGGTTCGGAAAGGTGTTGTCGCCGGTGTAGCGGGCGGCGCCGGTGATCTTCAGGCGGCCGTCGATGCGGTTGATGGGATCGCCGATCATGTCAGTGCCGCCGCGCGCGCCAGGGCGCGCATCAGGGTCTTCTGCGCCAGCTCCACCTTGAAGGCATTGTGCCGGCGCACCTTTGCGCCGGCCAGTGCCGCGGCCGCCGCCGCGCCGAAGGTCGCGGCGGTGGGCCGCTTCCCGGCCAACGCCCGCTCGGCTTCGGGAGACCGCCAGGGCCGGGTGCCGATGCCGCCTAACGAGACGCGGGCCCCGCGAATGGTGCCGCCGTCGAGATCGAGCGCCACGGCCGCGGAGGCCAGCGCGAAGGCGTAGGAACTGCGATCGCGGACCTTGAGGTAGAGGGAGCGCCGGCCGAAGGCGAGCGGCGGCAGGTCCACGGCGGTGATCAGCTCGCCGGGACGCAGCGCATGCTCCCGCTCGGGATGCAGACCCGGCAACAGGAAAAAAGCGCCGATGGGAATCACCCGCTCGCCGCCGCCGCCCAGGACGCGCACCCGCGCGTCGAGCGCGGTCAGGGCGACGGCCATGTCGGACGGGTGGGTCGCGATGCACTGCTCACTGGTGCCGAGTATGGCGTGGCCGCGATTCTCACCCTCGAGGGCGTCGCAACCGCTGCCGGGTGCGCGCTTGTTGCAGCGCGCGGCCAGATCCCGGAAGTAGGGACAGCGGGTGCGCTGCATCAGGTTGCCGCCGGTGGTCGCCATGTTGCGCAGCTGCGGCGACGCGCCGGCCAGCAGCGCCTGCGACAGCACCGGATAGCGGGTGCGCACCAGCTCGTGATGCGCGAGATCGCTGTTGCGGACCATGGCGCCGACGCGCAAGCCGCCGTCCTGCTCCTCGACGCGGTCCAACGGCAGCGCATTGATGTCGACGAGTACCGGCGGCTGTTCGACCTCGAGCTTCATCAGGTCGATGAGCGTGGTGCCGCCGGCCACAAGACGGGCGCCGGGGGTGCCCTCGAGCGCGGCGAGCGCGGCGCGGGCATCGGAGACCGATGCGTACACGAAAGGATTCATGTCAGGCGCCGGTCGCGGGAACGCCGCGGATGGACTGGATGGCCGCGACGATGTTGGGGTAGGCGCCGCAGCGGCAGATGTTGCCGCTCATGCACTCACGCACCTCGTCGTTCCCCGGGCCGCAGGGCTCCTTCAGCAGCGCCACCGCGGACATGATCTGGCCGGGGGTGCAGTAACCGCACTGAAAGCCGTCGTGGTCGAGGAAGGCCTGCTGGACCGGATGAAGGCGATCGCCCTCGGCGATTCCTTCGATGGTGGTGATCGCCTTCTCCTGGGCCATCGCCGCGAGCGTGAGGCAGGAGAGCACCCGCCGTCCATCGACGTGGACGGTGCAAGCGCCGCATTGGCCGTGGTCGCAGCCCTTCTTGGTGCCGGTGAGCTGGAGCTGGTTCCGCAGTGCATCGAGGAGGGTGACCCGCGGGTCGATCGACAGCCGCTCGGCCCGGCCATTCACGCGCAGCGTGATGGTGAGGAGGTCGCTCCCTTGCATCGGGGCAGCCTTGGCGGGCCTCGCCGGCCGGCGAAGCAGCCTCCGGCCCAGAGTCGTCAAGGGAACGGACGCGAACATCCGCGCGAAAAACTCACGGCGCAGCAGGCCCCGCAACATGACGGTTACGGGTGGGATGCGTGCCGAAACGGTGACACTGGCCTGGGTCATCAGGGTATTCCCGGTTGAGACTCTCCGCCAATACACCGCAGCGGTTCCGAAGATGCTCCGGCACTATTCCGGGCTGGAACCATTCAGCGGGTTCGCCCGTCATGGAACGGCGGCACCTCACCCTGTTCGGAGAATCCCATGAAGCGTTTGGCAGCCGCGATGGCTCTTTCACTCACCGCCGCCTGCACGCACCGTGCGCGCGTCGCTCCCGTAACCGACGGCCGCGCCGTCCTCGCGCAGATGCACGACCACTACGCCGGCAAGTGGTACAACACGCTGACCTTCCAGCAGAAGACCGACATCAACCGCCGCGACGGTACCCATGAAGTGCAGACCTGGTACGAGAGCCTGAAGGGTCCGCATTGGCTGCGAATCGACCAGGGGCTGCCGAGCCTGGGGAATGGGGTGCTCTATTCATCGGATTCCGTCTACCTGATGCGGGGCGGACAGCTCACCCGCGCCGTCAATGTCGGCAATCCGTTCATTCCGCTGATCATGGGTGTCTATCTGCAGCCGGTGGACCGCACCATCGCCGACCTGGCGCCGTATCATTTCAATCTCGACCAGATGCATCGCGGCGAGCTTGATGGCCGGCCGGTCTATGTCGTGGGCACTGAGGATCCGGTCGACAGCATCAGTCCGCAATTCGAGGTGGACACCGAGCGGCTGATCCTGCTGCGGATGCGCGTCGGCTTTGGACCTCCGGGCTCACCGCTGGCGGATGCGCACCTGATGAATCTCGTCGAGACCGGCGGTGGCTGGCTGGCGACCAAGGTCGCGATTGCCAACGGCGGGAACATGCAGACCGAGGAGTATGCGGATTGGCACACCCGGATGGACCTCTCGGACGCGCTCTTCGACGTCCATCAGTGGACGACGGCGCCGCATTGGGCGCATTAACGCCGGGCCTGGTGCAGCAGTTTCCGGAATGACTTGAGGGGCTGGGTGTTCGCGATATCAGCGCGCGTCGCCCAGCCCCGCCTTGCCTGATCCACGCCCCACTTCATGTTGCGCAGCTCGCTGGTACTATGCGCATCGGTCGAGACCACCAGCTTGATGCCGAGACCGAGCGCCGTTCGCACCGCCACGTCGTCGAGATCGAGGCGGTCGGGCTGGGCGTTTACTTCCAGCATCACCCCGTTGCCGGCCGCGACTTTGCAGACCTGCTCGAGATCGAAGCGCGCACCCTCGCGCTTGAGCAGCATGCGCCCGCGCGGGTGGCCGAAGATGTCCACGCTGGGGTGGGCCAGCGCGCGCAGCACCCGCGCGGTCTGCTCCTTCGGCTCGAGCGACAGCTTGCTGTGGAGCGACACCACGACCAGGTCCAGCTCCGCGAGCGTCTCGTCGTCGAGATCGAGCGAGCCGTCGGTGAGGATGTCCACTTCGGCGGCCTTGAGCACCGTCAGGCGCTCGAGCTTCGCGTTGACCTTGTCGATTTCCTTCCACTGCTCGATGAATCCGGCGCGATCGAGGCCCTGGATCATCTTGAGCAGCGGCGTGTGGTCGGTGATGGCGATGTACTCATAGCCCAGCGCTTCCGCGGCCTTCGCCATCGTTTCCAGGGTGTTGCGGCCGTCGCTCGCGTCGGTGTGCATCTGGAGGTCGCCGCGGATCTCGGCCAGCTCGAGCAAGGCGGGAAGCCGTCCCTCACGCGCCGCCTCGAACTCGCCGCGATCCTCGCGCAGCTCGGGAGTGATCCACGGCAGGCCGAGGGCGGCGTTGACTTCTTCCTCGCTCTCGCCGGCGATTCGTTTTTCGCCCTTGAAGAGCCCGTATTCATTGAGCTTCAACCCGCGTTCCTGCGCCAGCCTCCGCATAACGAGCGTGTGGGGCTGCGATCCGGTGAAATAGTGCAGCCCGGCGCCGAAGGATTCGGCATCGAGCACCCGCAGATCTACCTGGAGTCCCGAGTGCAGCCGGACCGATGCGCGAGTCTCTCCTCTTTCGAGCACCCGGGCGATGCCGTCGTAGGTGACGAAGCGATCGATCACCGGACAGCCGCCGTCGCAGCTGACGAGCAGGTCGATGTCCCCGACGGTGTCCTTGCGCCGCCGATAGCTACCGGCGATCTCGGCCTTGTGCACGCCGGGCAGAGACCGCAGGCCGGCCAGCATCGCCTCGGCGTAGACGGTGACGGACGCGCGGAGAAATCGCTTGGCGGTCTCGCCGAGAGTGGCGAGGTCCTCGATGAGCCTGGCTTCGGTCTTGACCGTGAAGCCCGGGACCTTGCGGACCCTCCCGGCTTTCAGCGCCGCGTCGAGGTTCTCGAGGTCGCTGATCTTCAGCGTCTCGCGCAGCGCCCGAACGCGCTTGGGGCCAAGCCCGGGAACGCGTAGCAGCTCCAGGACACCGGGCGGCACGTGGCGCGCCTCGGCCTGGTATTGCTCGAGCGTTCCGGTGCGCACGATCTCGGCGACCTTCTCCGCCATGTCGGCGCCGATGAACGGCAGCGCGGTCAGCGCCGCGGCGCCCGTGCGGGCGATGGCGGACACCGACTCGGTCCACGTTTCGATGGTGCGGGCGGCATTGCGATAGGCACGAACCCGGAACTGATTCGAGCCCTGGATCTCCAGCATGTCGGCCAGATCGCGCAGAATGCGCGCGATCTCCGCATTGGCGACGTCAGCTTCGGGCATGGGCGCTCATCACTGTGTCCAACAGGTTACAGGGTCACGGACATGTTACACGGCCTCTACCCTTGGCGCCCGAAGGCGTGCCATGTTTGTCCCGTGCCACACGGACCAACGCGCAATCTGACCGGAAGAATCATCGCCGCGGGGCTGATCGCGGGCGCCCTCGATCTGCTCTACGTGGAAGCGCTGGTCGTGTGGATCATGCATCGCCCCACGACGTTCGTGCGCATCCTGCAATCCATCGCGGCCGGTCTTTACGGGCCGGCGTCGTTCAACGGCGGCGCCAGCACCGCGGTCCAGGGATTGCTCCTTCATTTTCTCATCGCTTTCATCTGGACGCTGCTCTTCCTGTTACTCGTTAGGCGCTGGGCGGACTTGCGCAGCGTGGTCGCGTCGCCGGGAGGGGCATGGAAGGCCGGCCTTCCCTACGGCTGCCTCGTCTGGCTGGTCATGGAGCTGGTCGTGGTGCCGCTGAGCCACGCGAAGCCGGTGCCGCTCAGCAACTGGATCTTCTGGGTCGACCTGGCACAGCAGGCGATCATGGTCGGCGTGCCGATCGCCCTTCTCATCGGCACCGGCGAGGCCTGACCGTCACGATGCGCCGGACGGCCGTTCTCCTCGTGCTTCTGGCCGCCTGCCACTCCGGTTCCCGTACCGGCGAAATGCCCGGCGATGCGCCGGCGCGCCTCCCCACCGGTCAGCTCCTGGATCCCGCCGGGTCCCTGCACGTTATCGGCCAGATGCCGCTGGCGATGGTGGTCGCGCCGGGCGGGCGCCGGATCGTCCTGCTGCTCAACGGCTATCGCGAACAGGGCGTGCAGGTCGTGGACCTCGGCGGCAACGTCACCCAGACCCTGCCGCAGGCGGCCGCCTTCGTCGGCCTGGCCTTCTCCCCCGATGGACGGACGCTGTATGCCTCGGGCGGCGACCAGGACGTCGTGTACCGCTATCACTGGATCGCCGACTCGGCATCGTTAGGCGACAGCCTGGTGCTGCACGCCAAGGCGCGCGACAGCTCGGGGACGCGCTATCCCGCCGGAATCGCGGTGAGTCCCCGCGGAGACCGGCTCTACGTCGCCGAGAATCTGGGCGACTCGCTCGCCGTCATCGACCTGGCGAGCGGACGGGTCGTCCAGCGGCTCGCGACCGGCCGCTATCCCTACGCCGTCGTCGCCACCAGTGAAGGGAGCGTGTTCGTCTCCAACTGGAATGGCAACTCCGTGTCGGTCTTTCACACTACCGGCGACCGGCTGATGGCCGCGACGGACTGGCCGGCGGGCCGCCACCCCTCGGCGATGTTGCTGAACGCCGACGGCACGAGGCTCTATGTCGCCTCCGGCAGCACGGACCTGGTCAGCGTCATCGACACCCGCACCGGCAATGTCGTGGAGCGGCTGCACGATCCGCCGCCGGGTGGCGTGCACGAGGGGAGCACCCCCAACGCCCTGGCGCTCGCACCGGACGGCGCCCGGCTCTTCGTCGCCGAAGCCGATGCCAATGCGGTCGCGGTCTTCGATGCGCGGTCGGTCGATACCGCCCTCCAGGGCCGCATTCCCACCGGCTGGTATCCGACCGCGCTCGCAGTGGTCGGCGATTCGCTGTACGTCGCGAACGGTAAAGGCGTCGGCACGGCTCCCAATCCGCTGGGGCGGCAGCCCGGGCTTTCCGCGCGCCTGCGGGGCATCTCGCCGGAGCAGGCGAGTCGCAACTACACCCTGGGCCAGATCGCCGGGTCGATGAGCATCGTGCCCATCGGCAGCCTTCCGCGCGACCTCGCCGCGTTCGACGCCCGCGTGGCGCGGGCCGATGGGTGGAGCGCGCCCGGCGGACGCCGGGCCTATCCGCCATTCGAGCACGTGATCTACGTGCTGCGGGAGAATCGCACCTACGACCAGGTGCTCGGCGACCTTGCCGCCGCCGACGGCGACACGTCGCTCCTGTTTTTCGGCCGCGGCGTCACGCCTAACGCCCATGCGCTGGCTGAGCGCTTTGGCATCTTCGACCGATTCTTCGTGAATGCCGAGGTGAGTGCCGACGGCCACAACTGGTCGATGGTGGCCTATGCGAGCGACTACACCCAGAAGACCGAGCCGTCCC
>DASXPG010000099.1:0-24812 GCA_036493755.1 Gemmatimonadales bacterium | reverse complement strand
AGTGCGGGGTGAGCTGGCCGCGGGCAAGGATGCCGTCGACGCCCTCAAGGCCTGTTTCCCCGCCGGTACCGTGACCGGCGCGCCCAAGGTGCGCGCCATGGAATTGCTCGATGCACTGGAGCCGGTGCGCCGCGGCCCCTATGCCGGCGCCGTGGGCTACATCGGCTGGGGGGCGCGCAACGTCGATACCGCGATCACCATCCGCACCTGCGTGGTGCTCGAGGACCGGGTGCTGGTTCAGGCTGGGGCCGGGATCGTCGCCGACTCCGATCCCGCCGCCGAGCTGGCGGAGACCCAGCACAAGGCCCGGGGCGCACTTAGGGCCATTGCGGCGGTCCGCGGCGCGCCCTGAGGCATGCTGGCGCCCCCCGGTGAGGGGGGACATATTTACGCTCTCCTTCAATCCCAGCGGGCATGGCCGACGCCTTCAAACTCGTCAGCACCACGGGCGATCAATCGATCGACGTCAAACCGCAGGCCACCCTCGTGGTCGGCCGCGCGGTCAACAGTGACGTCCCGATTTACGATCCGACGATTTCCCGGCAGCATGCCCAGCTGACGGTTCAGAACGGCGGGGTCCTGGTGAAGGACCTCGGCAGCTCCAACGGAACATTCCTCAACGGCAGCCGGATCACCGAAGCGGTCGCCACGCCCAACGACGTGGTGATGTTCGGCAAGGTCTCCTTCTACGTCCGCGAAGTCGCCAAGGCCGCCGAGGCTCCCAAGCCCGCCGCCGGGGGCTTCCCGCAGCCCAAGGCGCCGCAGGCGACCATCGTCCGCCAGCTGCCGCTGTCGCCCGAAGGGGACATCATTTCGGGCCGGGTGCGCCGTTTGTCGATGGAGGGATCGGCGCCGGCGAGCACGCAGGAGACCAAGGACGCCGCCCGCAGCGCCAAGAAGCTCGAGCTGCTGCTGGAGATTTCGAAGGCCCTCTCCCGCCAGGGGAATGACGTCGACAAGCTGCTCGAGTCGGTGGTCGATTTCACGTTCCAGGTGATGGCGGTGGATCGCGTCTCCATCCTCCTCAACGAGCCCGGCGCCACCGAGCCGATCCCCAAGATCTCCAAGAGCCGTCTGGGCGAGGGCTTCGCGTCGGCGCGGCACGTGCCGCGGTCGATCGTGTCGCAGGTGATGAGCGAGCGGGTCGCGATCCTGACCGACAACGCCGCCGAGGACGAGCGCTTCAAGGGGAAATCGATCCTGATGCAGTCGGTCCGCTCTGCGATGGGCGCCCCGCTGCTCTCGAGCAAGGGCGAAGGCCTCGGCATCATCTACGTCGACAACCTGACCGCGACCCACGCCTTCAAGGAAGACGATCTCGACTTCCTGATCGCCTTCGCCGGCGTGGCGTCGGTCGCCATCGAGAACGGCCAGCTCGCCGACCGGCTGCGCCGCGAAGCGCTGGTGCTCTCGAACTTCCAGCGCTACTTCTCGCCCGACCTCGCCAAGCAGATCAGCGAGCACGGCGGCGAGGTGAAGCTCGACCAGGGCGACAAGCGCGACGTGGTGATTCTCTTCTCCGACATCCGCGGCTTCACGTCGATGTCGGAAAACATGGATCCCAACGACGTCGCCCAGCTGATGCGCGAATATTTCACCGAGATGGTGGAAATCATTTTCCGCCACGGCGGCACGCTCGACAAGTTCATCGGCGACGCGATCATGGCGCTGTGGGGCGCGCCCTTCGGCAGCGAGGACGACGCCGACAAGGCGGTCCGCGCGGCGATCGACATGCAGCGCAAATTGATCGAGCTGAACGAGCACTGGGCCGCGAGCAACAAGCCGCCGGTTCATATCGGCGTGGGGATCAACTTCGGCTCGGTGTTCGCCGGCAACATCGGCAGCGAGCAGCGTCTCGAATACACCGTCCTCGGCGATGCCGTGAACACCGCGTCACGGCTCTGCTCCAATGCCGGCAAGGACCAGATCATGATTTCCGAGTCGCTCCACAAGCGGCTCAAATTCCCGCCCCAGGTCGAGGCCCGCGAGCCGCTCAAGGTCAAGAACAAGAACCAGCTGGTTCCCGTCTTCCTCGCCAAGTTCTGATTTGGCCGGCTTTCCGGCACTTCCCCAGGATTACGACACGTGGATGTTCGGCGGCGGCATGGCGGTCTGCCGCCGTGAAGCCGCGGGCGACCTCCGCGCCCTGCTCCACGAGACGACGCTGTATGATTGGGCCGCCCGCCAGCCTGGCCGCGAGAGTTTCACCGGCCGCGGAGCTGCCTACGGCGTCTCGTTAGGCAGCCGGCGGCTGGTGGTGCGGCACGCCAGGCACGGCGGAGCCCTGGCGCCGCTGCTGCGCGACCGCTACCTCGGCCCGCCACGGTTCCTGCGTGAAATCGCGATGTCGCAGCACCTCCAGGGCTGCGGCATCGCCACTCCGACGGTCGTGGCCGGCGTATTGTACCGGTCGGGCGTTGGCCACCGCGCCGACATCGCCACCGAGCGGGTGGACGGCCGGGACCTCGCCGAAATCTTCTTCGGGGCGGCGCCGCCCACCGGCGAGCTCCGCAACGAGATTCTCTCCGCCACCGGAAAAGCGATCCGCCGTCTGCACGATTGTGGACTCATCCACCCCGATCTCCAGCTGCGCAACGTGCTGATAGAGGATCCTTCCCCATCCCTCTCGGCCCCTCCCAGCCCCTCCGCCTGGCTTTTGGACATCGACACCTGCCGCGCGGTGCGCAAAGGCGATGATGCCTCGCTGCGCTGGAACCTCAGGCGATTTGCGCGGTCGTGGGAGAAATTCAATCGCCTGCGCGGCCCGCGTCTCACCGAGGGCGACCGCGCGGCTTTCGCCGCCGGATACAGCGCCACATCGTGAGCGAGCCCGTGCTTGAATGGATGGGCGGCAACATGGCCATCGTGATGATGAGCGCGCTGGGTGACGCGGTGCACGTGCTGCCGCTGCTCCACGCCATCAAACGGCACACGCCCAACACCCGGGTTACCTGGGTGCTGCAGCCGGGGCCGGCACAGATGGTCGAGGGCCATCCGCACGTGGACGACAGGATCATCTTCCGCCGGGACCGCGGACTCGGCGCCTACACCGACCTGCGCCAGCAGCTGCGCGGCCGCCAGTTCGACCTGGTGCTCGCGCTCCAGGTCTACTTCAAGGCGGGTATCGTCACCGCGATGATCGACAGCCCCGTCAAGCTGGGCTTCGACCGGGCCCGCGCCCGCGACCTCAACTGGCTCTTCACCAACCGGAAGATTCCACCCCACGCGCCGCAGCACGTGCAGGATCAGTACCTGGAATTCCTGGACGCCATCGCCGTGCCGTACGGTGAACCGGTGTGGGATCTGCATCCGACCGACGAGGAGCGCGCCAGGGCGCGCGAGATCGTCGGCGCGGGCGAGGGCCCGCTCATCGGCTTCGTCGTGGCGACCAGCAAGCCGGCGAAGAACTGGGCGCCGGAGCGGTACGCCGAGCTGGCGCTGCGGCTCAAGGATGAAATGGGTGCGCGGGTCGTGCTGCTGGGCGGAACGATGCCGATCGAGCGCGCCGCCGCCGACGTCATCCTGCGGGACGCCGCGCGCGCGAAGCCGGTCGATGCGTCAGGCAGCGGGTTGCGCACGCTGATCGGACTGCTGGAACGATGTGATACAGTTGTATCATCGGACACCGGGCCGTATCACATGTGCGTGGCGATGAACGTCCCGGCGGTTGGACTCTACGGCTACACCAATCCCAAACGGGTGGGACCGTACCGGCGCTTCACCGATCTTGTCGTCGATGCGTACGGAGATCCAGGCGAGAACTATCCGATTTCGATGCAGTACCGCTACGACCGCATGGGACGGATCAGCGTGGCGATGGTGCTCCAGAAGGTGCGGCGCGCGTTAGGCGCCCGAAATGATAGACCAGGCCCGCCAGGGTCATGAGCCGCACCAGCCGCGACAAGCCCAGCCCCATGACCGTGAAATAATCGCCCTCGATTTTCTCCACCATCGCCGAGCCGTAGCCCTGGATGCCGTAGGCGCCGGCCTTGTCCATCGACTCGCCGGTCGCGATGTAGTCCCTGATGGTGCGCTCGTCGAGCGGCAGCAACCAGACCCGCGTGCTCTCCACTCCCGACACCAGGTTGCCGCCAAAGGCCACGGCGATCGCGGTGTGAACCACGTGATCGCGCGATTGCAGTCGCCGCAGCATGGCGGCCGCCTCGGCTTCGTCGCGGGGCTTTTCGAGAATGTGGTCGTCCAGCGCGACGGTCGTATCCGCCGCAACCACCACCACTCCATCGCGCTTGACGGTCGCGGCTTTCTCGCGCGCCAGCCGCTCGACGTACGCCTTCGGCGCTTCGCCCGGCCGGCGAATCTCCTCGATGTTCGGCGGCGCAATCTCGGGCTCGATACCCAGCAAGTTGAGCAGCGCTTTGCGCCTCGGCGATGAAGATGCAAGCACTACCGGAATGGTCACGAGATTCCGACGCACGACGCACGACGCACGATCACTTCTCCAGTACCAGCGTCACGGGCCCATCGTTCACCAGCTCGACATCCATCATCGCCCCAAATCGCCCCGACTCGACGCTCGCGCCAAGCTCCCGCAGCAGCGCCAGGAATCGCTCGTACAACGGCTCGGCGATGGCCGGCGGGGCGGCGTCGATGAACGACGGGCGCCGGCCCTTCTGGACGTCGCCGTAGAGCGTGAACTGCGAAATGACGAGAAGGCTGCCGGAGATCTCGGCGAGGGCGAGATTCATCTTGTCATCGCGGTCGGCGAAGAGGCGGAGCCCGATGATCTTCTCCGCCATCCAGCGGAGTTTCTCCTCAGTATCGTCCTGCGTGAACCCCGCCAGAATGCAGAAGCCGCGCCCGATCCGGCCGATGGTTTCGCCACCGACCGCGACCGACGCGCGGCTCACCCGCTGCACCACAACTCTCAGTGTCGGTCCGTCTGCCCGTCTGCGCGTGTGCGCGTGTGCGCGTCTTACTCGACCGTAACGCTCTTGGCCAGGTTTCTCGGCTGGTCCACGTTGCAGCCCCGGCGCACCGCGACGAAATAGGCCAGCAGCTGGAGCGGCACCGAGGTGAGGATCGGCGTCAGGAAGTCCATCGTCTCGGGGATCGTGATGACGTGATCCACCAGCGGCGCGATCGTCGTGTCACCCTCGGTGACCACGGCGATGACCTGCCCGCCCCGGGCCCGCACTTCCTCGATGTTCGAGACGATCTTGCCGTGCACGCTGTCGCGCGGGGCGATGAACACCACCGGCATCAGCTCGTCGATCAGCGCGATCGGCCCGTGCTTCATCTCCGCCGCCGGATACCCCTCGGCGTGGATGTACGAAATCTCCTTCAGCTTCAGCGCGCCCTCGAGGGCCACCGGGAAATTGTAGCCGCGGCCGAGGTAGAGGACGTTCATCGCGCGGACGTAGCGCTCGGCGAGCTGCTCGATCTCGTCCTTCTTCGCGATCACCCGCTCGAGCTGCTCGGGCAACTTGCGCAGCGCCTTCACGATCTCGCGGCCCTGGAGAATCGACAGCGAGCGCAGCCGGCCCAGCCGCAGCGTGAACATCGCCAGCGCCACGATCTGCGCGGTGAACGCCTTGGTGGACGCCACGCCGATCTCAGGTCCGGCGTGGAGATACAGACCGCCGTCGACTTCGCGCGCGATGGTCGAGCCCACGGTGTTGACGATGCCTAACGTTCTCGCCCCGCGGCGCTTGGCTTCGCGCAACGCGGCCAGCGTGTCGGCCGTCTCGCCCGACTGCGAAATCACGATGACCAGCGTCCGCTCGTCGACGATCGGATTGCGATAGCGGAACTCCGAGGCGTACTCGACTTCGACCGGCAGCCGCGCCATCTCCTCGAGCATGTACTCGCCGACGATGCCGGCGTGCCACGAGGTGCCGCAGGCGGTGATGACGATGCGGTTGATCTTCAGCAGCTCCTCGTCCGTCATGTTGATGCCGGTGAGGCGCGCCGAGCCTTCTTCCTCGAGCACCCGGCCGCGCAGCACGTTGCGCACGCTGTCGGGCTGCTCGCAGATCTCCTTCAGCATGAAATGCGGGAAACCGCCGCGCTCGATGGTCGCGAGATCCCAGTCGATCTGGGTCACTTCCTTCGACATCGGCACCGCGTGACGATCCTTCAGCTGGTAGCCGCTGGGCCGGATGACGGCCATCTCGCCTTCATCCATGTAGATGACCGAGCGGGTGTGGGCCAGCACCGCCGACGGATCCGACGCGACGTAATTCTCGCCTTCGCCGATGCCGATGAGCAGCGGGCTCCCCTGCCGCGCGGCGACGATCGTATCCGGCTCCTTCTGCGACACCACGGCGACGCCGTACGCGCCTTCCAGCTCGCGCAGCGCCTGGGCCACCGCGTCTTCCAGCTTGTCCGTATAGAACTGCTCGATGAGATGCGCGATGACTTCGGTGTCGGTGTCCGACACGAACCGATGCCCGCGCTCCGACAACATGGTGCGCAGCGCCGTCGCGTTCTCGATGATCCCGTTATGCACCACGGCGAGGATGCCGCCGCAATCGGTATGGGGATGCGCGTTGCGGGTATTCGGCGCGCCGTGGGTCGCCCAGCGGGTGTGCGCGATGCCGGTGTGACCCAGCATCACGTCGCCTTTGAGCTGCGACTCCAGGGTCGCGATTTTCCCCGCGGCCTTCTGGACGACCAGGTGGCCGTTGTGAATCACCGCCACGCCGGCTGAGTCGTAGCCGCGGTATTCCAGGCGCTTCAATCCGTCCATAAGCACGGGGACGGCTCGCTTGGGTCCTACATACCCGACGATACCGCACATAAATCAGTGCCCCACTTCCTGCAGCGCAGCTTTGCCGCGCGCGATGAGGTTCTCGGCTTCGGCCCGGCTTGGCGCCTCGGCGATGATACGGACTACCGGCTCGGTCCCCGACGGCCGCACATGAATCCAGCGGTCACTCGTCGCAAGACGCAGGCCATCCTGCACGTCGGCCGTAGCTCCCTCGAGCTGCTTGCGGAGGGCGTTGTACCAAGGCTCCAGAGCCCCCTCCGGCCTCGCAACCTTAGCCTTAACAATAGCATAGCGCGGTGCGGAGGCCACAATTTGACTGACCGGGATACCCCGATCCGCCAGGAGCAACAGGGCCAGAGTGGCGGCGACCGGGGCATCGCGACCGGCATGGACGACCGGGAGGATCACGCCGCCATTTCCTTCCCCGCCAATGACAGCGCCGGCAGCAGCCATGCTTTCCACCACGTTGGCTTCTCCGACCGGGGCCCGCCTGACCACCGAGCCACCAGCTTTGGCGGCGTCGTCCACCACCAGACTGGTCGACAGATTCGTAACCACCGGCCCCTTGAGTCGTGGCAGAACGGCACGCACCGCGAAGGCGAGGGTGTAGTCCTCGCCGATGGGCGTGCCGGTCTCGTCCACCAACGCGCAGCGATCGACGTCGGGGTCGACCGCGATGCCGATGTCGGCCTTCGTCTCGCGGACCAGCTTGCCAAGCTCGCCGAGGTGCTCGGGAATCGGCTCGGGCTCGCGGGGGAATCGTCCGTCGGGCTCGAGATTGATCGCGTGGACGGAGCAGCCAAGCTCTTCAAGCAGACGCGGCATGACGGTCGCGCCCGCGCCGCGCACGCAGTCGAGCGCGACCGTGAAGCGTCGGCCTTTCACGGCGGTGAGATCGAGCCAGGGAAGCGCGTAGAGTTTGGCGAGGTGTCGCTCGACCGCGCCCGAATCACGTGTCACGTCGCCACGCTTCGCCGCCTTCTCGATTGGCTTTCCGCCGTCGACCAGCGCAAAAAAAGCGGCCGCTTCGTCCTTGGTGAGGAAGCGTCCGCCCGGTCCCATGAACTTCAGCGCATTCCATTCGACAGGATTGTGGCTGGCGGTGACGATGATTCCGCCGGCCAGTCCACCGGCTTCGACTGCCATCTGCGCGGTGGGCGTGGGGACCATGCCGAGATCGATGACATCGACGCCGGCCGCGGCGAGCGATTCGGCGGCGGCGGCGGCAAATGCGGGTCCCGATTGGCGGGAATCGCGACCCAAAGCGACCACGCGGCCGCCCCGGGAGCGAAGGAAAACGCCGAACGCGCCGGCGTAGCGGCGGACCACGTCGTCGGTAAGCTCACGACCCACGATTCCGCGCAAACCCGACACCGAACGCATCAACTGGCTGGCCATTCGACCCGTAATCTAGCGGCCCGCCAAGGGCCGATGTAGCCTTCGTCGTGTGACCCAGACCACCAACCACGACGCCGATTTCGGCCTGGCTACCCGTGCCGTGCACGCCGGTCAGGAACCCGAGCCCCTCGCTGGCGCCGTGACCATGCCGATTTTCCAGACCTCGACGTACGTCCAGGAAGCCATCGGCAAGAGCAAGGGCTACGACTACGCCCGCACCATCAACCCGACCCGGCAAGCGCTGGAGCGCAACATCGCCTCGCTCGAAGGCGCCAAGCATGGCTTCGCCTTCAGCTCGGGAATGGGCGCGATCCACACCATTCTGACATTGCTGTCATCCGGCGACCATGTCGTCTGCGGCGAGAATGTGTACGGCGGCACCCACCGGTTGATGGACAAGATCCTCACCCGGCTTGGCCTGACCTTCAGCTTCGTCGACACCCGATCGATCGACGCCGTCGAAGCCGCGATCACCAGCAAGACGAAAATGCTCTACTGCGAGACGCCGACCAATCCGCTGATGCGGCTCGCCGATCTCGCCGCCCTGGGCGATCTGGCCCACAACAAGAAACTTCTCTTCGTCGTCGACAACACCTTCGCCACGCCGGTTTTTCAGCGCCCCATCGCTTTCGGCGCCGATGTCGTGGTGCATTCGACGACGAAGTATCTGAACGGCCATTCCGACATGATCGGTGGCATGGCCGTCGTCACCGATGATGATCTCGCCGCCAAGGTGCAGTTCATTCAGAAGTCGGTGGGCGCGGTGCCGGGACCATTCGATTGCTGGCTCGCGTTGCGCGGCGTGAAGACGCTGACGTTGCGGATGAAGCAGCACGACGCGAACGGCCGCCGCATCGCAGAGTGGTTGGCGAGCGATAAGCGCGTCCCCCAGGTATTTTTCCCCGGGTTGCCGTCGCATCCCCAGCACGACCTGGCCTGCCGGCAGATGCAGGGGTTCGGCGGAATGTTGTCGATCGAGCTGGGATCGATGGAGCGCGCCAATCAGCTGGTGAGCCGGACGAAAATCTTCGCGCTGGCCGAATCGCTGGGCGGCGTCGAGAGCCTGATCGGCCATCCGGCGTCGATGACCCACGCGGCGGTGCCGCCGGCCATGCGCCAGGCGATGGGCCTCAGTGACGGGCTGGTGCGGCTCTCCGTGGGAATCGAGGATGTGGACGATCTGGTGGCCGATCTGGACCAGGCGCTGGCATGAAACTTCCCTCCCTGACCAGCGTTGTGGGGAAAGCCTTCAATAGGGAGTCGCGATGACGGAATCCACCAGCGGCCTGCCTTCCCGCCGGCCGCGTACGGTCCTGACCCAGATCTCGGTGCGCGCCTGGGAGCACTCGGCGGATCGCGCCGCGCTCAACGCGTTGCGGTCGATTCCGGGCCTCGATGACGTGATCCGGAAGGTCTACGGATTCTTCGGCGAGCGCGGCATCCGGCTGCTCTTCCAGGCCAACGCCGTGCGCGTCGGCCCGACGCAGTTTCCCAAGGTCCACTCCGCGTATCAGGACGTTCTGGCGACGCTGGACTGGAGTCCCGCGCCCGAGCTCTTCGTCACCCAGTCGCCGTTCTTCAACGCCGGCGCCTTCGGAATGGACCGGCCCTTCATCGTGCTGAACTCCGCCGCCGTCAGCATGCTCGACGACGACGAGATGCACGAGATCCTGGGCCACGAGCTGGGTCACGTGATGAGCGGGCACGCACTCTACCGCACCATCCTCGTGATTCTGTTGACGGTCGGGCTGCGCGGTCTCCCCTTCCTCGCCGGCATCGCGCTGCTGCCGATCCAGATCGCGCTGCTCGAGTGGTACCGGAAGAGCGAGCTGTCGTGCGATCGCGTCGGCCTCCTCGCCTGCCAGGATCCCATCGCGTCGATGCGGATGTTCATGAAGATGGCGGGCGGAAATCACATGAGCGAAATGGACCTCAACGCCTTCATGGCGCAGGCCCGAGAATACGAGGAAGGCGGCGACGCCGCCGACTCGATCGCCAAGATCTTCAATACGCTGTGGGTCACCCATCCCTTCCATACCCTGCGCGCCGCCGAGCTGCAGCGCTGGGTCGAGAAGGGCGATTACGATCGCATCCTGCGCGGCGAATATCCGCGGCGCGGGACGTCGGACGACCAGCGGCCCGTCAGCGAAGATTTCAGCGAGGCCGGCAAGTACTACGGCGAGCAGATGCGCGACACGATGGATTCCGTCGCCGATGTTGCGCGCAAGGCCCGGGAGGCATTCTCCAATGCCTTCTCGAGGGGATCCGGCAACCGGTGAGAGTACTGATCGTCGGGGGCGGAGGGCGCGAGCACGCCCTCCTCTGGGCGCTTCATCGCGACGCCCCCGACGGTTCCTTCTTCTGCCTTCCCGGCAATGCCGGCACCGCCACTCTCGCCACCAATCTTCCCGGCTCTGCCACAGATCTCGAGGCTATCATCGCGGCCGCGAAGGCCAAGAAGGTGGACCTCGTTGTGGTTGGCCCAGAGCAGCCGCTGGCTGACGGACTCGCCGACCGGTTGGCCAAGCAGGGGATCGCCGTCTTCGGACCCTCCGCCGCCGCCGCCAGGATCGAAGCCTCCAAGAGCTACGCCAAGAAGTTGATGCAGAAGGCCGGCATCCCGACGCCGAGGGCCGAGTCCTTCACCGACCTCTCCTCCGCGCTCCGGTTCATCGGAAGCATGGGAGAGCCGCTGGTAGTGAAGGCGTCTGGTCTCGCCGCCGGTAAAGGTGCCGTCGTTTGCAAGACCAAGACCGAGGCCCGGACCGCCGCGACCTCGATGTTGAGGGAGGGAGCACTGGGTCAAGCCGGTGCCGAAATCCTCATCGAGGAATTCATCCCCGGCGAGGAGTTATCGGTCCTCGCGATTACCGACGGCGAGCACTTTGCCGTGCTCCCTCCGGCCCAGGACCACAAGCGAATCGGCGAGGGCGATAAGGGCCCCAACACCGGCGGGATGGGAGCATACTGCCCGGTCTCCCTTGCCACCGACGATCTCCTCGAGCGGGCCGCCGGCGAAGTTTTCAAGCCAATTCTGAAGGCGCTCAAGAGCGATGGAGCACCTTACAGGGGCGTACTTTACGCAGGTTTGATGCTCCGTGAATCAGACGGAGCATTGAGCGTGATCGAGTTCAACTGCCGTTTCGGTGATCCCGAGGCTCAGGCCATTCTGTCTGCCATCCCCTCCGGCCTTCTTCCGGTACTCCGGATGATCGCCGAGGGAGGCTGGATGCCGGGAGGCATGCGCCTCGGTGCTGCCAAGTGCGCTTCGGTTACCACGGTGCTCGCCGCCGAAGGCTACCCCGCTGCTCCCAAGACCGGCGCCGAGATCAAGATTCCCAAAGGTCTCGATGGGACGGCCGGCCTCCACATTTTCCACGCCGGCACCGCCCTGGACGAAAAGGGAAAGTTGCGGGTCGCCGGCGGCCGGGTTCTCTCGGTGACCGCTACCGGTCCCGACGTAGCAACGGCTGCTGCCAAGAGTCGCGACGCCGCTGAGGCGATCCAGTTCCAGGGGAAGCAATTCCGCAAGGACATCGGCTGGCGCGAGATCGCCCGCAGTGAAGCAAGTGGAACGAGTGAACACGTGGAGCGAGCCAAGACTCGCTGACTCGCCAACTCCCCACCCACATGCCTGAGCTCCCCGAAGTCGAAACGATTGCCAGAGACATCCGCCCTCACCTCGAGGGCGCCCGCATCCGCAGCGCCAGACTCTTCAAGCCCGACATTCTCCGCGGCATCAAGCGACCGGCTTTCGAACGCGGCTTGACCGGCCGGCGGGTGAGCGCCGTCGGCCGGCGCGCCAAACATCTGGTCATCGAGTTGGACAGCGGCAGCCGAATGGTGATCAGGCCGGGGATGACGGGAGCAGTGCTGACCGAGCAACGGCCAGGGGCCGGAGGCCGGAGTGGGCGTTCAGGAAGCAGGTCCGGGGAACGTGAAAGGCACGACGTGCTGCATCTCCAGCTTTCGACTGGCGTTCTCGTTCGTTATCGCGATGTGCGAAGGCTGGGTGGGATATACCTGCTGAATCCAGAACAGTGGCTGAAGTACGACGCCTCCCTCGGGCCCGAGCCGCTCGCCGAGTCGTTCACGCCAGGCGTCCTCGCCACGATGCTGCAAGGGAGCCGGCTGGCCGTGAAGAAGGCGATCATGGACCAGAAGAAACTGGTGGGCGTGGGAAACATTTACGCCAGCGAAGCGCTCTGGATGGCGCAGATCGATCCGTCGCGCGAATCGCGCCGCATCACCCTGGAAGAATCGGGTCGCCTGCACGGCGCCATCGTCGACGTCCTGTCGCGCTCGATCGAGGGGCGCGGAACCACCTTCCGCGACTACCGCACCGGCACCGGCGAGCCGGGGGATTTCCAGGGCCGCCTCGCCGTCTACGGCCGCGAGCGCGAGCCCTGCCTCAGATGTGGACGCCGGATTGTCATGACCCACGCAATCGACGCGCGTTCTTCTTACTTTTGTCCCGGATGTCAGGGCTAGAGCTCAACGACCAACCTTCCTCATCGACGTCGCTGGCCGGCCTCAAGCGCCGGGTCCAGTCGCTCGCGCCGAAGAAGCCCGGCATCTACGAATTCCTCGACCCGACCGGCGGCACGATCTACGTCGGCAAAGCCAAGGAGCTGCGCACCCGGCTCCTCTCCTACTTCAATGCCGCCCTCGATTCCAAGGGCGCGCAGCTGGTCCGCAGCGCCGCCGACATCCGCTGGCGGACGGTGCCCAGCGAGTTCGCCGCCCTCCTCGAAGAACAGCGGCTGATCACC
Source organism: Gemmatimonadales bacterium (assembly GCA_036493755.1). Lineage (GTDB taxonomy): Bacteria > Gemmatimonadota > Gemmatimonadetes > Gemmatimonadales > JACORV01 > DASXPG01. Next base: position 11,912 of record DASXPG010000099.1, on the reverse strand, counting down.
ACGCTTCGGCCGCGCTACAACGTCGTCGGCAATTCGTATCGGGCGAGCCTGGCTTTCATCAAGATCACCAAGGGCAATGCGCCGCGGCTGATGGTGAGCGAGTCGGCCCAGGATTCAGCGGCCCTCTACTTCGGGCCGTTCCGCGGCCGGGGCGCCACCGCGGCGGCGACCCGCACCCTCTCGGACCTCCTCGGCCTGCGCGACTGCGCCGAGCGGGTGACGATGCGCTTCGCCGACCAGCCGAGTCTTTTCGACGCGCCCATCGCGCCGGCCTGCATCCGCCATGAGCTTGGCACCTGCCTGGGACCCTGCGCGGCGCGCTGCTCGATGGACCGTTACGCCGGCGCGGTCGGCAGCGCCCGTGCTTTTCTCGAGGGCCGCGCGGCGAGGCCGCTCGATCGCATCCTCGACGTCATGGCCGACGCCGCGGTGGCGCAGGAGTTCGAGCGCGCCGCGCTGTGGCGCGACCGGTTCGAGGAGCTGACCTGGCTCTTCGCCGCGCTGGCCCGCCTGCGCGCCGCGATCGAAGGGCTCAGCTTCGTCTACTCGGCGCAGGGGAGCGAGCCGTCGCTGGACCGGCTCTACTGCATCCGCCACGGGGTGATCCGCGGCGAAGCTGCGCCGCCGACGACGCCCATCGAGCGGGCCGCCTTCGCCGAGACGGCGCGGCGCCTGTCGGTCGAGGAAGGGCCAGCACCGGCGGCGCGCAACGGCGCCGAGATGGGTCAGCTGCTGCTGGTCATGAGCTGGTTCCGCCGGAATCCCGAGGAGTACGAGCGCACCACACCATTCCGCCGCTGGATCGAGGAAACCTGAAGCGCGGCCTGCTGACGCTGCTCCTCGCGGTAACGGCGACATCTGTGGCTCGCGCGCAATCGGCCCGAGGCGGGCCTGACATCGGCGGTACTCTTGGCGCATATCTCGAAGACAACATCGAGGTCGGCAACGCGACCCAGCTGAGGCTGCCGGTTCCATTGGTGTTGAGCCTGGGATCGCCGCGGCGGGCGCAGCTCGACATCGAGCCGGCCTGGGGATGGTTCAGCGCGCCCGGCGTACCGACGGTCTCGGGGATCAGCTATTCGCGCGTGCGGCTCTTCTATTTCTTCGGCGCGGCGAATCGCTTCAGCATCGGCCCCGACGTCGAGGCGTATCTCAAGACCGAGAGAGTGCTGCCCCTGGGCTTCGGGTACGACCGCATCATGCCGGGGATCCAGGCGTCGTACAAGATCAAGGGCGACTTCCGGACGATTCTGCGGGTGCGCTACGAGGGTTCGCTCGATGAAGACTCCGGCGTGTCGAAACTGCGGCGCATCGCGGTCCGCCCCAGCGTCTATCTGCCCAGAGCCGGCGCGGTCACGAGCTGGCTACGCAGCGACATCCTCATCGACATCCACGGCGCGCCGACTCAATACAACGTCGAGGGCTACGCCGGGCTTGGCGTCGGGCCAACGCGGCGGCTGACCCTCTTCGTGGAACCGCGGGTCTATGTGGGCGCCGCCTCCCGGACGAAGAATCTCTGGCGGCTGCGCAGCGGCCTGACGTGGTCGTTAGGCGGCCTGACGGTACACCGGCCGCCCCAGTCGAGCGAACGGGATTTCCCGGAAAGGGCGGGACGATGGCCGTGGTGATGGGACGAGTTCTGGTATCTGCCGTTCTGATCGCGTCGGCGACGCAACCTCTCCGGGCACAGATGATCCGTCGCAGCCAGGAAGCGCTGGTGCGCCAGAAGATCGCCAACACGTGGCTCGAAGTGCATTTCCGGAGGCCGGTAGCCAGGGGCCGGAGTCCCCTCTTCGGGCCGGTGGTGAAGTGGGGAGACATCTGGACTCCCGGCGCCGATTCGGCCACCACCTTAGCCGTCAGCACGCCAATCCAGATCGAGGGCCAGCGGCTGCCCCAGGGCACCTACAGCATCTGGATGATCCCCGATAGCGCGGGCGCCTGGACCATCATCTTCAACAAGACCGCGAAAGCCTTTCACCTGAACTACCCGGGTCAAGACCAGGACCAGCTGCGGCTGCGCGTCGCACCGTCCGAAACGACCCACATGGAGTCGCTCATGTGGTACTTCCCCAGCGTGGACGGAACGGACGGCAAGCTGGCAATGCAGTGGGGGACGACCGCAATCACGATGACGATCCAGGCCCCGGCGCCGTAACCTACCCACCCATTCAGCGTTAGGTTGGGACAGGCCCATGACCAACCTTCGGTACGCCTGGCGATCCCTCGCCAAGAGCCCCGGTTTCGTCGCCGTTGCCGTGCTCGCGCTCGGTGTCGGGCTGGGCCTCTCCACCACCATGTTCGCGGTGCTGGACGCCGTGACCCATCCCTACGTGGCGTTCCACAATCCCGACCGGATCTTCGAGATCAACTGGTGGTTCGGCAAGCGCAATCCGATGAGCCCACCTGAGCTGTACCGGTACTTCCGCGATCACACGAAATCATTCGAGCAGATCGCTCCGGTGCAGTGGGGCGATTTTTCGCCGCTCGAGCGTGACGGCAGAGAGCCGATCGATGTCGGCGTCATGCTCGCCACTCCAGGCTGGTTTTCCCTGACCGGGATCGTCCCCGAACGTGGCCGCGCCTTCACGGCGGCGGACGGGCCGGACGTCATCGTGCTCAGTCACGACCTCTGGAGATCGCTCTTCGGGCTGCGCCGCAGCGTTGCCGGAGCCACGCTGACGATGGGCAATCGTGTCGTCAGCGTCGTCGGAGTGCTGCCGCGGGGCTCGGGTGGCCAGTCGGTGTGGATGCCGCTGCCGGCCTCGGTGGAGAGCACCAGCGTCCGGGGATACGTCCGGCCCTGGGTCCGGCTTCGGGACGGAGTGACGCGAGAACAGGCCGCGGCTGAGCTTCGCGCGCTGGCAACCGACCTCACCAATCGTTTCGATGCACGGCAGGCGCCGTTTGCCTTCGAGCTGGTGCCGGAGGTGCAGCAGCGCGAGGAGGTCCGCGACATCCACAAAGCCATGGCCGGCGCGGCGCTCGCGGTGCTGCTGATCGCCTGCGTGAACCTCGCCCACCTCATGATGACGCGCGGTCTGGCCAAGCGGCGCGAGCTCGCCTTGCGCATGGCCCTCGGCGCCAGCCGGGCCGCGGTCATCCGGCAGATGTTCGCTGAATGTGTGGTCATCACCGTTGGCGGCTGCGCGACCGGCGGGCTGGTGGTGACCTGGTGCTCTTACCTCCTGCGAAATCGCGTCTCGAGCGACGAGATTTCGTGGGTTGGGGTCATTGAGCCGCAGCTCAGCTGGCGCGTTTTCGCGCTGGCCGCGGGCGCCGCCGCTTTATCGGCGGTCTTGTTCGGCCTTCTGCCGGCGATACGCGTGGCCTGGGCGCTCAACCTGGACGACCCGCTGAAGGACGACGCGGGTACGACGACCGGCCGCGTCCGGTATCGCTACAACCCCCTGGTAATCACCGAGGTCGCGCTGGCGCTGGTGCTGCTGATGGGCGGCGCGCTGCTCCTGCGTACGGTGGCAACGCTCACGCATGAATCGTCGGACACCAACGACGCGACCCTGTGGCGGGTGATGATCTCGAGCTCGCGATCCGACACGCTGCCAGGACGTCCTGCCCGCGAAACACTGCTGTCCACCCTGCGTGCGACGCCGGGCGTTCTGGACGCGGCCATGGTGAGCGGCATGGATCTGCGGAAGGCGGGTGGCGCAATCAGCGCCGAGCAGACCGAGGACTCGACGCGGACGATCACGATGGCCGGCGTCAGCGTCGTGTCGCCCTCCTTCCTCAAAGTGGAGGGACTTCCGATTCTCCAGGGTCGCGACTTCGAGCCCGGTGACGCCGCGGGTCCGGGGGTCGCCATCGTGGATGCACTCACCGCTCAGCGGCTCTATCCGGGCCAGAGTCCAGTCGGACACATGGTGAAGCTGGGCTCGCCGGCCAGTAACGGCGCCTGGGTTCCCATCATCGGTGTCGCGCGCAGTCCCCGCTCCCGCGACGGTGTAGGGCGGTACGTGCCGCAGCCGGACATCTGGATCGTGAATCAGAGCAGCGGTGTCGGTGGACTCGTTTTCCGCTCCGCCTCGCCGGACGCTTCGATAATCGGCCGAGTAACCCGTCAGCTTCGCCAGTTGCCACGAACCAACGTGATGGTCTTTCCATTCGATTACTTCCACCGCACCGAGATGGCATCACGAACCTTCCTGGCCCGGGTCTTCGTGACCATGGGCGTCGTTGCCCTCGGTCTCGCGGCGCTCGGACTATACGGCGTCCTCGCCTACGCCGTCACCCGGCGGATGCGCGAGTTCGCCGTGCGCGTCGCGTTAGGCGCAGAACCGCAAGGTCTCCTGCGGATGGTTCTGCGCGACGGATTCGTGATGATCCTGGGCGGGATCGGCGTGGGGGCGTTCGCCGCCCTGGCGGCCTCGCGCTATCTCGATTCGGTCCTGATCTCGGTCCTGCCGTCGGACGTCGTCAGCCTGGTGATTTCGGAGGTGGTTCTCATCAGCGCCGGCCTCGCCGCGGCTTTCGCGCCGGCCCGCCGGGCCTCAAAGGCCAATCCGATCGACATCCTCAGGGCCTCCTAGCCGATGCTGGCCCTCCGCTACGCGTGGCGGTCGCTGTCGCGCAGTCCGGGCTTCGTGACGATGGCGGTCCTCGCCCTCGGCCTGGGCCTCGGTCTCTCTACCACGATGTTCGCGGTCATGGACGCGGTCGTGAATCCCTATCTCCCCTATGAACACTCGGACCGGCTGCTCGGCGTGAGCTGGCGCTACAAGGCGCCACTCCTCGAGGGCGCCGGCGATCCCGAGATCTTCGAGGCGCTGAAGCACCACGGCCATGTTTTCGAGAATCTCGCCGCGATCGCTTTCGAGACTCGCGCCATGCGCGCCGGAGACGAGAGCCGCGAAGTCGGCGTGGGACGCGTCGAGCCGGGCTACTTCCCCATCATGCGTGTAAAGCCGGTGATCGGGCGCGTCTTCACCGCCGCCGACGGCCCCGATGTCGTGGTACTCAGCCAGGCGGTCTGGCGCCGGGTCTTCGGGCTTCGCCAGCAGTTGAATGGCGCGTCGATATTTCTCGGCGCGCAGGCATATCACGTTGTGGGCGTGCTGCCGCGGGGCGCGGATCACCCCGGCGGAGCCCTCGCCTGGATTCCCTTCCCGCCGGAAGACCAGCTCCACACCCCGTTCAGCGCCCTCGGCCGGCTGAGCGATGGCGTACTCGAAAAGACCGCCTACGATGAGCTTCATTCGCTCGGCGCGATTCTGACCTCGCGTTATGCGCCAGCATCTCACGCGCCCGTGGGGTTCAACATCAATCCGGTTCGGGCCCGCAGCGAGCACCTGGGCGAGATCCATTTCGCCATGGTCGGCGCCGCGCTGATCGTCCTGCTTATCGCCTGCGCCAACCTTGCGCATCTGGTCCTCGCCCGCGGGATGGCACGCCGAGGCGAGCTGGCGTTGCGGTTGGCGCTGGGCGCCTCGCGCAGCTCCCTGGTCGGTCAGATGCTGCTGGAGTGCGCCGCGATCACCATCGCCGGCGCGGGGCTCGGCGCTCTGTTGGCAATCTGGGGCTGCGACGTGCTGGCCAATCGCATGCCCGACCAGATCAGCTGGGTCGGCCTGGTCGAGCCGCGGCTCTCCTGGCGGGTCTTCGGCTGGTCGGCATTTGCCGCCGCCTACTCGGCAGCTCTCTTCGGGCTGCTTCCGGCGGTGCGCGTCGCCATGCGCGTGAACATGAATGACCCGCTCAAGGACGCGTCGGGCTCGACCACTGCGCGTGTCCGGCATCGATACAACGTCCTGGTCATCGCGGAGGTGGCGCTGGCGTTGGTGCTGCTGATGAGCGCGGGTCTCCTGGTTCGAACAGTCCGCGAGCTCACCAGCCAGGGCGACTTTGGCTTCGATACCCGGACACTCTGGCGCGCCAGTGTCTGGGTTCCGCCCCAGATGTCCAGCCAGGTGCGAGCCTGGTATCGCAGAGTCCACCAGGACTCCACCCGGGTCACACGGGAGCAGGTTCTTGCAACGACGACGAGCGTGACCGGCGTCCTGGATGCGGCGTTTGAGGGTACGGCCGCGCCTCGTGGCGGAGCGGTGAGCGCGGAGAACAGCGGGGTGGCGCGTTCAATCATCATGCGCACCTACGCTGTCGTGTCCGCGACATATCTCCAGGTACTCGGTCTACCAGCGGTGCGCGGTCGGATCTTTCAATCCGGCGACGGAGAAGAATCGATGGTGGCCGTGATCGATCCGGTCGCCGCCGGAATGCTGTATCCGGCACAGGATCCGGTGGGTCACATGCTGAAGCTCGGCGCGCCGAATTCGGATGCCGGCTGGGTGCCGATCATCGGCGTCGCGCGTAACCCGCGCGTTCTCACCGGACTCGATGCGCCGCCGGCGCCCTACGTCTGGGTCGCAGCTCCGACAAATGCCATCGCGGGCTCGGTCGTTTTTCGCACCGGCCCCCACTCGGCCGACGCCGTCGTCGACGTTCGCCGCCGGCTCGGTGCGATGCCCCGGATCCTCATCCGCTCGCTGGAGCCGTACACCTGGGACCGCGATGCGACGCTCGGCTCGCGAAAGTTCTTCGCCGGCGTCTTTGTCCTGATGGGCGTGGTTTCCCTCGCCCTTTCGGCGCTCGGACTCTACAGCGTCCTGGCTTACGCGGTCGGGCAGCGCTTGCGCGAATTTGCGGTTCGCGTGGCGCTCGGCGCCGAAGCATCACGGCTTTATCGGATGGTTCTGCACGATGCGCTGGTGATGCTGCTGGCCGGAATCGGCATTGGTGCCGTCGCCGCCATGCTGGCGACCAAGTACGTCGACAGCGTTCTCCAGGGCGTCTACCGAATCGATGCGCTCAGCCTCGTGGTAGCCGAATTGTTGCTCCTCGCGATCGGCTTCACCGCCGCGCTGGTGCCTGCTCGACGGGCGGTCAACGCCGACCCACTACAAATCCTGCGCTCTGTATGAACGGGCTTGGAACCCTGTAGCGGCGCCATCATCTTGGAATAGATGCCGCCAATCTGTCAACTTACTGTCGAGATGATGTACGGCTAGATGAGCGGGACGATCCTGGCCCTCGGTGGGATTCCTGGCTCGGTCTCCATGATCGCCACACTCACCGGCAAATCGAACCGCTTGGGGCCTGCTGATCCCGGATTCAGCGCCACCGAAAAGTCGTCGAATGAGTGAATCAGCGGCCGGTGCGAGTGGCCGAAGATGATCACGTCGGCGTCAGGAAACATCTCCTTCAGCCCCAGAGGCGTCGGCGCGCCGAGCTGGTCGCCATGGGTGACGATGAAGCGAAAGCCGTCGATCTTTTCGTCGATGATTTCGGGAACGCAGGACCGCAGCTCGCTGCCGTCGGTGTTGCCATAGACTGCGACGACCGGCGCGATCAGCGCCAACTCGTCGAGAATGGATTGGTCGCCGACGTCTCCGGCATGCAGGATCCGATCGACTTCCTTGAACACCTCGTGAACCTCGGGGCGCAGCAGTCCGTGCGTATCCGAGATGATCCCGAGTCTCACTTCTTCCGCCCTCTGCCCGTCTGCATCCACCTCGGCGCGATCTCGATCTCGATTCCGATGTGATCGACGATTCGCTGCACCATGAAATCGACCAGCTCGGGGATCGACTTCGGCCGATGATAAAAACCGGGAGCCGCCGGCATGACGACCGCGCCCGCTTCGGTGACCGCGACGATGTTGCGCGCGTGGATCAGCGAGAGCGGCGTCTCGCGCGGAACGAGAATCAGTTTCCGCCGCTCCTTCAGCGTGACGTCGGCGGCCCGCTCGACGAGGCTGCGACTCGTCCCGTGCGCGATGGCCGAGAGCGTCCCCATCGAGCAGGGGCAGACGACCATCCCTGCGGTTTTCGCCGAGCCCGATGCGGGCTTGGCGCCGCGATCGCCGTCATCGAAGGTCCGGACCGTCGCGCTCCATTTCTTCGCTCCACCCGTCGCCCTGACCAACGCGTCCATCGAGGCGATGCCGCACTCCTGGTCCAGCAGGCGCCAGCCATGGGTGGAGAGAATGAGCCAGGTCGGTGTCTGGCTCGCGACAAGCACGTCGAGCAGCCGAACGGCGTACGGTGCGCCAGACGCCCCGGTGATCGCCAGAACCACAGGCAGCTTCATGCGGTCCACTGAAGGGGCGCGAGGAGCTTCACGATCCGCGCCGATTCGGCGCCGGGCGGCGCACTGGATGCGGAGCGGGCCTGGGCGGGGCGGGCCGCCGTTCACCAGGCTGATGAGGGCTCGCGTGTCGGCGGGTCGGCGCGCGTCCCGTTTTCCTAGGCATGGATAGCCCCGTCAACCAAGGCGCCCAGGGCCACCACGCCGGAGATGATTCCGTTCATGGTGAAAAAGGCGGTATCGAGCTTCGAGTAGTCGCCCACCCTGACGAGTCGGTGTTCCCAAGCCAGCAACAGGGCAGCGGCCGCTACTCCGGCGCCAAACACCCAGCCGAACCCGGACGCCCGCCAGAAAGCCAGCAGCAAGCCAACGGCCAGAAGATGAAGTCCACGTGCCACGGCGATCGCTCTTGGTGCTCCCAAGAGCACCGGAATGGACTTGAGGCCCTGCTCGCGATCGAAATCCTCATCCTGGAGCGCATAAATCACATCAAATCCTGTCGCCCAGCATGCCACCGCTCCGGCGATGGCCAGAAGCAGCCACCATGGGATGCTCCATTCTCCCGAGATGGCCAGATACCCGCCAACGGGAGCAATTGCCAAGCCCAAGCCCAGCCACAGGTGTGACAGGTGCGTGAATCGCTTGCTGAAGGAGTAGCCGCAGACCCAGACCAATGCCACCGGCGATAGCCAGAAACAAAGCGGATTGAGGAGAGAGGAGAGGACGACGAACAGGCCGGCCATGAGGAGCACCAGCACCCAGGCCTCCCCGAGGGACATCCGACCGGCGGGCAGCTCGCGGCCCGCGGTGCGCGGATTCTTCGAATCGAACTTCACATCGACGATGCGATTGAATCCCATCGCGGCAAAACGCGCGGTGGCGAAGGCCAGAACCGCGAGCCCCACGGTGCGCCAATGAACGGGGTAGTGCCGGGCCGCGGCGGTGATGCCGACGATGGTGAACGGCAGCGCAAAAACGGTGTGAGCAACCTTGACGAAGTTGGACCACGCCGCGAGACGGCTGGTACCTCGTACGACTTGCCCATCGACGCCGGCGGTCACTTCAGCCTGATGCCGAGGGACGCCCATTTCTCATCCACCTTCTTCTTCGTCTCGGCATCCATGGTGATGACGCCAGGCCACTCGCGAGTGAACCCTTCTTCGGGAAGTTTGCGGGTCGCGTCGATCGCCATCTTGGAGCCGTAGGTGAAACCACGGCTCGAGTGATCGAGCACATCCATGGGTCCCATGCTGAAGCGGACGTCGCGCTCGGGATCGATGTTATTGAGCGCCACCCACCATGCCTCGTCGGGATTCTGGACGTCCACCCACTTGTCGACCACGACGATCACCTTGGCCAGCGACATCAGCCCCGCGCCCCACAACCCGTTGGCCACCTTCCACGCCTGGCCGGGATACTGCTTGTCGATGCTGACGAAGACGAGATTGTGGAAGATGCCATAGCTCGGCATGTGGTAATTGACGATCTCCGGAATCGTCAGCCGCAGCAGCGGCAGGAAGATCCGCTCGGTCGCATGGCCGAGGTAGAAATCCTCCATCGGCGGCCGCCCGACGATCGTGGCGGGATAGATCGCGTCCCGCCGATGTGTGATCGCCGTGACATTGACCTTGGGGTACAGATCGGCCAGGGAGTAGAAGCCGGTGTGGTCACCGAACGGACCCTCGGTTACCAGCGCCTCGGCGGGATCGATGAACCCCTCGATGACGATCTCGGCCTCGGCTGGGACCTCGAGATCGCAGGTGACGCAGCGAGTCAATTGGACCGGCGCCCCCCGTAGAAATCCGGCGAAGAGAAACTCGTCGATCGTTGGCGGAAGGGGGGCGGAGGCGGCGTACATGGAAGCGGGGTCGGCGCCCAGGATGATGGCCACGGGCATTTTTTCTCCCCGCTCGGCCATCTCCCTCCAGTGGGCTGCCCCGACCTTGTGACGCTGCCAGTGCATGGCCAACTCACGGGGACCCTTCACCATCACCCGGTACAAGCCGACATTCCGAATCCGGCTAGCAGGATCCCGGGTCACCACCATCCCCATAGTGATGTAAGGTCCGCCATCTTCGGGCCAGCAAACCAAGTGCGGAAGCAGCTTTACATCGGCTTCGGAACCTCGGAGCACGACCGACTGACACGGTGGCTGACCATCGGTCATCCTTGGTGGGAAAGATGCCAACTCCGCCAGCTTTGGGAGCATGGAGAGTTTCCCAGCCAAGCCATCCGGCACCTGCGTCTTGAGAAGCTCGGTGATCCGTGCTCCCATATCATCTAAGTTCTGCACTCCCAAGCTCATACACATACGCTTCAGCGAACCAAAAAGATTCATCCCTAAGGGGAATTTGCTCCTGTTTCCATTCGGGAGCACGGCATTTTCGAATAACAATCCTGGTCCGCCGTCGGCGGCCTTCATGCATCGGTCAGCGATCTCGGTGGCCTCAAGGTCGCAGGACACAGGAGCAGTCACCCGCACCAGTTCGCCAGCCTCGTCGAGCATCCTTACGAAATCGCGTAGGTTGTCGATGCTCACCGTGCTCCCCATGTAATTGCCGCTATGCCGGCACTGAGGGTCTCGATCCCACAATCGGTAAGCCCAGCCTTCCCCAGCCACTGAACCAGAGTCTGGGGAGGCGGGAATTGATCGACCGATTCCGGAAGGTAGGTATAGGCCTCGGGATGTCCTGAGACCAGCCGGCCGACCACCGGGAGGATGCGCTTGAAGTAGAAGAGATAGAGTCCCCTCATGACCGGGTTCGTGGGGGTCATGAAGTCCAGGATGACGAGCCGCGCCCCCGGCTTGAGAACCCGTGCCAGCTCGGCCAGTCCGGCGGGGGGCGACTCCAGATTTCGCAGCCCGAACCCGACCACAGCTCCATCTATGCTACCGGCTCGAAGCGGCAGCTCGACGGTATCGGCGGCGGCCAGTGAGGCCGCCTCGCCTCGCGTTTTGGTCCTGCCCCGATGAAGCATCGGCAGCGCGAAATCGGTCGCCAGAACGCGGCCCCGGAATCCCGCGGTACGCAGCAGCGTCTGCGTGAGGTCCAGCGTTCCCGCGCAGGCGTCGAGATAGGTCCCCGATGGGTTCCTTTCCCAGCCCAGGCGCGCCAGCGCCCGCCGGCGCCAGGAGCGGTCGATGGCGAGCGAGAGCACCCGATTCAGGAGGTCGTAGCGGGGCGCGATGTCCGAAAACATCTCGCGCACGAAGCGGCGCTTGTTTGCCGGGGGCGATTCCAATGCGCGGACGGACGTCAACGGATGAGGGGGCGGCGGGCCATGGGGAGCGTAGATTACCCGCCGCATGGCGCTAGGGAAAGACCTCCAGCCGCTCTCCGATCAGGAGGTTGTCGCGCTTGCGCGGTCGGGCAACGAGCCCGCGTACCGCGAGCTGCTCAAGCGCTACGAACGGCCGGTGTTCTCGCTCATTTTCCGGATGGTCCGCGACCGCGCCCTCGCCGAGGATTTGTCGCAGGACACCTTCGTGAAGGTCCTGAACGCCCTCGATTCGTATCGTCCCGAATTCAAGTTTTCGTCGTGGGTCTTCAAGATTGCCAACAACGTGGCGATCGATCAGCTCCGGCGGCGCGAGCTCGATACCCTCTCGCTCGATGGTGCCCCCGACGCCCGAACCAAGGACGAAGTCGAGGCCACGGCGCTCCAGGCGGTGGACCGAACCGAGTCGCCTCTCTCCGAGTTGGAGTCGCGGGAGCTCGGGAGCATGATCGAAGTCGCCATCGGGAAGCTCCGGCCTGAATACCGGTCGTGCATTCTGCTCCGGCACGTTGAAGGACGATCCTACGAGGAGA
>DASXPG010000098.1:0-34178 GCA_036493755.1 Gemmatimonadales bacterium | reverse complement strand
GAAAGAAAATCGGCATGGATGTGCGTCTCGGTCACGTAGGCCAGCCGCATCCCTTCGGCCTTGAGCGCCGCGAGATAGGGAGCGATGTCGCGCGCCGGATCGATGATGATGGCGTCGCCGGTCATCTGGCAGCCCACGAGGTAGCTGGCCTGCGCCAGGCGATCGTCGTAGAAACGGCGAAGGAGCATGGCTCAATGGTCAACGGTTGACGGTTAACAGTCAACCGCGGACGGTCAACCGGCACGCCGCTCGCCGATATATACGCCCGCGCCGCGCATCAACTCGACGAATCCCTTCGGCTCGGCGTGCTCGTCCTCGACGATGATGCGCAGGCCGGCCAGCACCGCCGCCGCCGCGCCCTCGAGCCAGGCGCCACCAGCGGCATCCGCGCCGACGATCGCGGCGCGCACGCTCTGGCGGCGAATGGGAAAGGCAGCGGGCGAATGGACCAGCGAGAACGAGGCCTCGGCCGCGACGCCGGCAGGAGCATTGATCGCCGCGAAGCCGATACCCGGCAGCGCGCGCGCCAGGCCCGGCACCAGCCGGCCGGCGGAGCCGACCGTTACCACCACGCCCCCCTGGCCCTGGAGGTCGAGAAAGGTGAGCGCGGCCTCGGCCGTCAGCGCGGAGACGGGCGCGCCTTCAATCGCGCCGGCCACCGGCTGTTCGGGAATGCCTAACCAGGCCACGCGGTCGATGATGGGGAATTCGGCCCGGCAGGCGGGACAGAGCAAGCCGCCCCGAACGACGTCGCGCCCGTCGAGGGTGACGGGCGCGCAGATGATGTACGACTCCTCGTGCGGCCTGGGACAGCGCAGGACTTCGGTCAGCTCCAGGTGCATGGTACGATACTTATCGGAATTCCACCCACGTGACCTTTCCCGCCTCGACGTGGATCCGCTTGAAGACCTTCCGGCCCTCGATCGTGGTTCCCAGCGTGTAGTCGCCGGCGGGGACATCGCCCACCGCGAAATGCTCGCGATAGAACGGGTCCGGGTGATTCCGCGGCCCGTACGTCTCGGCGAAGCTGAAGGGCGTTTCCTGCGGCTCGGGCTTGACGATGCCGTACACGCGTGCCTGCTGAACCGGATTGCCGTGCGAGTCCCAGACCTGGCCCGCGACCACGCCGGTGCCGGGGAGCGGCTCGATCCAGAGCTCGGGATTTCTGGTGTACGGCGGGTAGCGCATTTCGGGATCGACGATGAGCCGCGTCGAATCGACAGGCGACGCGTGAACCTCGAGATGCAGATGATCGTTGGTGGCCCGGCCGGTATTGCCGACCCGCGAGATCTCCTGCCCCCGCGCCACGTGCTGCCCGACGGCGACCAGCAGCCGGGAATTGTGATAGTAGGTCGAATAAATGTAGAAGCGGCCCTCGGGGGTCGTCAGCATCGTGTCGTGCTTGATGACGACGGTCAGCGCGCCCTGCTCCGCCGGTCCCGCGTACACCACCACACCCGACCCGATCGCTTCGACCGGCGTGCCGGTGGGATTGTTGAACTCCACGCCCTGGTGCGGCTGGAAGTTGCCGCCCATCGTCGAGCCGTACCGGTAGGTCTGATCGATGAAGGGCTGCTCGTTGCGCGAAATCGGCCGCTGAAACCAGGTGTGCGCCGGCGCCGCCGGCGCCTGCACACCGGTGCTGTCGCCCTGCTGGAGACAGGCATCGGGCTGGAGGCCGAGTATGCCGCAGGCGGTTCCGAAAATGGTGTCGCCGGCGGCGCGGCCTTCGGGAGCCAGCACCGCGTAGACGTCGTGCGACCGGGCGGTTCCGTCGCGCGGCTGCAGTGCGAGACCGAGCCGCTCGCCGAACAGGGCGCCCGCGCTGGTCGCGCCGGCGCAGAGGACGCCCTCGCATCCCACCAGCTGGCGGATCGCCGTGGTGCCGAGACGCTGGAACATCGAGCTGCATTCCCAGTGCGCCTCCACGGTACGGCGCTGCGGCCGCAGCGACCCGACGCAGCTCTCGCTCCCCAGCACCGCCGGCACCACCGCCTTCTCGGCGTTGATCACGTAGATGCTGCGGATTCTGCCGCCTAACGGGACCGGCGAGGGCATCGTCGGATGAAACGCGCCGGCGCCCCACTGGCCGATGCCGTGGAGCGTCGCGATCCAGAGTCCGGGCTCGCGCGCCGGCGCCATGGCCAGCACATAGCGGCTCGGCAGGCCGCGTGCTCCGGCGGGGACGCTGTCGGTGATGATGGCCCAGGAGGTGCCGTGGTCGGGCGACCACTTGATGCCGTCGGCGGTGGCGACGAACACGGTGTCGCCGCGCGCCACGATCCCGTTCGGCGCCACGTACTGCCAGCGGGGCCCGAGCTGGCGCAGCTCCCAGTTCTGCCAGGTGTGTCCGCCGTCGTGCGACACGCCCCAGCCGTTGCCGACGGTGCCGTACCAGACGTCGTGCCCGTGGAACGCGAAGGCGTGGACGAAATTCCAGGAGATCGAGCGTCCCGACGTATCCGACCGCAGATTCTCCCATGCCGTCTGTCCGGGACGCAGGACGAAGATGCCCTCGCCGTAGGTGCCGACCCAGATCGCGCCATCGGGCCCGCGGCCCATGGCGAGCACGTGCACGCCCCAGCCGGTCGAATCGGGGAGCGGCGGCACGTGCACCGCCGGCGGCGGAGCCATCAGTGGCGGCGGTGGCGGAGCGGGCGGCGCCGCGGGGGCCGCCGGCGCCCCGGGTGGAGTCGCGCTGCGCCGCGGACGCCCCTGGGCCAGCAACGGCGCGGCCAGGAGCATCAGCGCGAGCGCAATCCCCGCCCGTCGGAATCCGGTCCCACAGTCCCGCAGTCCCACGTTTCTTTATCGCCTCGGTTCGATGGTCATTTTCAGAAACCGCCACTGGCCCGGGCCGGGGCGCCACGAATGGTAGCGCTTCGGCTGATCGCCGGCGCGGTCACCAGTGCGCGGTGCCGGGCGCCACCAGCCGCAGGAATTCCTCGCGGGTCCGGGCGTCGTCGCGGAAGACGCCGCGCACCGCGCTGGTGACGGTCCGCGAATTCTGCTTCTCCACGCCGCGCATCATCATGCAGAGATGATAGGCCTCGATGATCACGCCGACGCCCTCGGGATTGAGGGTGCACTGCATCGCGGCGCAGATCTGGTCGGTCATGCGCTCCTGGACCTGGAGCCGGCGGGCATACACATCGACCAGGCGCGCCAGCTTCGAGAGGCCGACGATCTGCCCGTTGGGGATATACGCGATGTGGGCGCGGCCGAAAAATGGCAGCATGTGGTGCTCGCACATCGAGTACAGCTCAATGTCGCGCACCAGGATCATCGACTCGTGCTTCTCGTGGAAGATCGCCTTCTTGAGCAGCTCCATCGGATCCATCTTGTAGCCGCTCGTCATCCACTCCATCGCTTTGGCGACGCGGCCAGGCGTCTTCTTCAATCCTTCGCGCTCGGGATCCTCGCCGAGACGTTTGAGCATCTCGTAGACCAGCTCTTCGTAGCTCACGGACGACAGATCCACTCAGCCTCCGCTGTATTCGACGAGGTTCCGCTCGGTCTCCCAGAGGACCAGCTTGTGGAGCCTGCCCCGCGGAATCGCGGGCTCCAGCAGCCGCCAGCAGACCAGCACGATATTTTCGGCCGTGGGATTGAGCGTCCGGAACTCGGCCACGTCTTCATTGAGATTCTTGTGGTCGAAGCGCGAGAGTACCCGCTCCTCGATCACGTCCTTCAGCTGCTTGATATCGACAAGGTAGCCGGTCGCCGGGTCGGGCTCGCCGGTCACCGAGACGTCGAGATTGTAGTTATGGCCGTGAAAGTTGCGGTTGGCGCAGGGCCCGAAGACGCGCGCATTCTCCGCATCCGACCAGGCCGGATGGGCGAGGCGGTGTGCGGCATTGAAGTGGGTGCGGCGGGTGACGACGACCTGGGGCATGGCCTGCTTTGCTTGTTGAGGAACAATCGCGCCGTTAGCTTGGCCGACTAGGAGGAAAACCCCCCATCCCATGATCGTCAAGCCGCTCGGCGCCGCCGCCCTGCGTGTGAGTGCCGCAGCGGCCGGTGTGGCGTCGGCGCTCTGGACCTTCCCGTCGATGCTGCTCTCGGCCTTCCTCGTCACCTGGGGCGCCGAGGCGGCGGAGACGCTGGTGTCGCAGGGGTTGGCTCTCGCCGTCCTCGCCTGGCTCCAGACCCTTCCCGAATTCGCCGTCGAGGCGGTGATCGCGTGGAACGCCGGCCGGCATCCCGAGGCCGCGCATCTCGCCATCGCCAACCTCACCGGCGCGATCCGGCTTCTCATCGGCGTGGGCTGGCCGATGATCTATTTCGTCGCCGCCTTTTCCGGACGGAAGAAACATGGCGCGCTGCCGGCGATCATCATGGCGCGAGAACATGCCATCACGGTGATGGGACTGGTGCCCCCGCTGCTCTGGTTCGTCGTCATCTGGATCCGCAAGTCGCTCGGCCCGCTCGATTCGGCCGTCCTGATCACCTGTTACGCCGTGTACCTCGCCATTCTCTGGCGTTGTCCGCCGCGGGAAGAACACGATGAGGCCGGCGAGCCGCGGATCGCGCGGTGGGCGCGGAAACTTGGCGGCGCCCGCAGCGTGCTCGCCATCCTGCTGCTGTTCGGGGCCGGCGGGGCGCTGCTGTATGTCACCGCGCACCCCTTCGTGGACGCCATGCTCGCCCTCGCGGCGATGCTCGGCATCAACCAGTTCGTCGCGGTGCAGTGGTTCGCGCCGCTGCTGTCGGAGTTTCCCGAGGGCGTCTCGACCTTCACCTGGGCCCGCCGCGTCACCCGCGCGCCGACCGCGCTGATGAACCTGGCGTCGAGCAACATCAACCAGTGGACTATCCTCGCCGCATCGATCCCCCTGATCTTCGGCTGGTCGCATCAGCGTGCCTTCGGCGTCTTCGTTCCCTTCACCTTCGACGTCGAACAACAGATAGAGATCGGGCTGACGGTGGCGCAGTCGTTGCTGGGGACGCTGCTGCTGATGAAGCTGCGCTTTACCTGGGTTGATGCCACCAGTCTCTTCCTGCTCTGGCTGGCCCAATTCGTGGTGCCGTCGTGGCGCTATCCGATCAGCTTCGTCTACCTCGGCTGGTGCGGCCTGCAGATGCTGCTCTTCATCTTCCGGGTGCAGAAACTCGAGGCGGCGCATGTCTTCGTGACCGTGCTGCGGGAGACTGCTGCGCGAAGGAGTCGTGCGGGATAGTTTCGAATCGCCGGAAAACAGAAGCCCCGACCGGAGCCGGGGCCTGTTGAACCGGAGCGAAGAGGATTATTGAAGCCCGATAGGAACTTTGATCCCTCGCGTTGGTGTTCGCCTTCCCCCGCTAAGGGGCATGACGTCTACCGGCGTATGTGGAACCAGATCGGACCTGTTGGCTCAATAATTAGTCTCTCCGCTCCAATGACTGCGTTGTATCGAACCTAGGACTCCGCGCCTCGACCCGTCAAGACGGGGTGCGCGGTCTTGACTCTCCACCAGAGCAAGAGGCGGGCCAGACGGCAATGATGGAACATCGTGTGCTCGGGCGCACCGGATTTGACCTCTCGGTGATCGGCTTTGGTGCCTGGGGCATCGGCGCGGGTCAGTGGATCGGTGCAACCGACGTGCAATCTGCGGCGGCGTTGCGCACTGCAATGGAGCATGGCTGTAATTTCATCGATACGGCGCTGGTGTACGGCGATGGCCACAGCGAAGAACTGATCGCGAAGTTTCTCAGCGGCGAATCCCGTCGCGTCACTGTCGCGACGAAAGTGCCACCGCACAACATGCTGTGGCCCGCCCGCCGCTACGTGCCGTTGCGCGATGTCTTCCCGCTCGAGCACATCCGTGCGAGCCTGGCCACCAGCACCCGGAATCTCGGCGGGCGAAGGCCCGATCTCCTCCAGCTGCACGTGTGGCGCGACGAGTGGCTCGACGAGAAAGAATGGCCGGCGACCGCGAAACTGATCGAGCAGCTCCTCGCCACCAACGCGATCGGCGCCTTCGGCATTTCGATCAACGATCACGAGCCGCAGTCGGCGCTGAAGGTGCTGCGCCAGTGCGCCCTGGTCTCGAGCGTGCAGGTGATCTATAACGTGTTCGACCAGAGTCCCGAACGGGAGCTCTTCCCGCTCTGTCAGGAGCGCAACATCGGCGTCATCGCGCGGGTGCCGCTGGATGAGGGCGGGCTCACGGGAAACATCAAGGCCGGCGCCACTTTCGGGGCCGATGATTTCCGCGCCCAGTACTTCAAGGGCGACCGGCCCGCCGAGCTGCAGCCGAAGGTCGACGCGTTGCGGCCGCTGTTGACCGAAGAGGCGGCGACGATGGTCGAGGGGGCGCTCCGGTTCTGCATCAGCCATCCCGCCGTCACGACGGTGATTCCCGGCATGCGCACGCCGGAGCACGCGGCCGCCAACTGCGCCGCGGGCGATGGACGACATCTCACCGCGGGATTGCTGAAGCGTCTCAAGGCCCACGCGTGGCCCCGCAACTGGTATCCGGAGTAGCGATGAACGGACGGATTGCGATCATCCTGGCGGTGGTGCTGCTGATGGTGTGGGCGCTTCTCGGGCTCATCATCCCGGTCGGCTCGGGGTCGATTCACCTGCTCCTCGCCCTCGGCGTCGTTCTATTGATTCGCGGGGTCGTTACGCTTCCGCCCCGGACGGACGTCAAGTGAAGGATGCCCCTTCGACACCCGGCCCGGCATGGCTCGCCGTCGAAGTCGCGCCTCTGGTGCTGCTCACGGCGCTGCTGCTGTGGGACGTGCACACCCTCCTCGAGCCGCTGATCGTCTTCCCGCTGCTTTTCTTTCTGCTCTGGCCAACGCGCGTCAGCACCTTTGGCCGCCACACAATTCTGGTCGTGACGGCGGTATTCCTCGTCTGGTTTGTCGCGACCGTCGGCTCGGTGCTGGTGCCTTTCGCGCTGGCGCTGGCGATCGCCTATCTCCTCGCGCCCGCCGTCGAGTGGCTGGTCCAGCGGAAAGTCCCGCGCGGGCTTGCCGTGCCGCTGGTGCTGCTGCCCTTCCTGGGAATCGTGGTCGGATTGATCCTGCTGGTAGTGCCGGCGCTGGAGCGGCAGGTGCTCGACCTGGCCTCGCGCCTGCCGGAACTGGGCAAGCGGCTGGCCGACTGGCTCCTGAAGCTCCGCCAGCAGATGGTGTCGCGCGGCGGCGGCGGCATCGTCACCGACGAGCAGGTCGCGAAGCTGCAGAATCTTCAAGCCAGCGACCTGATGGGCATCGTCAGCAGCCGCTGGTCCGAAGTCTCGACGCATTTATGGGTCCTGATGCTTGGCATCGGCCGCGGCTTCGGCGTGGGACTGGGCCTGGTCATCACGCTGCTCGGCTATTTCATCGTCGCGCCGATCGTCACCGCCTACCTGCTCGCCGCCTGGCCGTCGTTCACCACGCACGTCGGCGACCTGATTCCCCGACCGTCGCGCCCCGCGCTGCTGGAATTCTGGCGCGAGTACGACGTGATGCTGGGCCGGTTCGTTCGCGGCCAGCTCACCGAGGCGACCCTGGTCGCGGTGCTGACGACGATCGGACTCGCGGTCACGGGATTCCCCGGCGCGGTTCTGATCGGCGTCATCGCCGGACTCGGCAACCTGATCCCGACCATCGGCCTCTTTCTGTCGCTCATTCCCGGATTGCTGCTGGCGCTGGCGCAACCGGAAATCGGCACGTCGCTGATCAAACTGATCGCGGTCTTCGCGGTGGTGCAGATTCTCGACGGGCAGGTCACCGGGCCGCGCATCGTGGGCGGCGCCGTCGGACTCAGCCCGGTATGGATGATGATCGCGGTGCTGGTCTTCGGCAGTCTCTTCGGGCTTCCGGGAATGTTCCTGGCGGTGCCGATGGCGGCGCTGGTGCGGCTGCTGGTCTTGCGGGCGCTGAAACGGTGGAGGGCGTCACCGGTCTACGGAGCGGAGACAGCCTAAATCTCCCAGTTGGACCAGAGCACGCCGCTCGCCGGCTGTATCTCTGGAAATCCATCGACCGTCATCCGCAGATCCGACCAGCGCACGCGGAATCCGTGCGCCATCAGCGCGCGATAGGCGGGGCCGTAGGCCGTCTGGCACCGCAGCGCGACGCGGCGGATCGCGAGCCGGCTGGCCCATGCCGATGCCGCACCGATGACATCGTCGAGGGCGCGAAGATCGAGCGCCGCGACCTTGAGGACCCGCGCCTCATCGCGCCCGCCTCCTTCCGCCAGCGGCGCGGCGTGGCAGAGCGCGAAGCCCGACATCACCGACCCGCGGCTCACCATCACGACGTCGCCCAGGCTCAACTCGAGGGTCAGCTCGATCTCCCGGCGAAAGTCATAGCCCGGCGCGAGCGATGAAACCAGCGCGCCAATCTCCTCCATCTTCCCGGCCCGTTCGGCCGGTGTCAGCGCGGAGAGCGTCGGCGGCATCGACATCCCGCGCGACCGGCTGGCATCGCCGGTCATGGTGAGCGTGAGATGTCCGGGGACGAAGCCCAGGCGGCTGTAGAAGCCGATGTTGTCGACGGTGCGCGGCATCGTCTCGAGTCCGATGGTTTTCGCACCCTGCCTCTTCAGCCATTCGATCGCCCCCTGGACGATCTCCTTGCCGAGCCCGGCGAGCTGCCGGTCGGGGCGCACGCAGAGTGGACCCATCCAGCCTTCGGTCCCCGAATGATGCGCGATGTTGAAGGCGACGATGCGGTCGCCCTCGTCGCGCCAGAGCATCGCCCCTTGGCCCGCATCGGCAATGGCGTAGTGCCAGATCGCCTCATTGAGGAAGGGGACGCGCACGCCGACCAGGCCGTCGCGCCGGTAGCGGTCGGTGAAGGCATCGGCGAAGAGCCGGTTGAGACCCGGGACGTCGCGCTCGGTCACCGGGTGGGGACCGTGGGCCGCGCGTTCAGGCCGCCACATGCGCATCATCGGCCCCTCCTCCCGGGACCCGGTCGGGCCCCTGCTCCACGGTGACCTGCGAGCATCCGGATGCTTCGTCGTAGCGCACCCGGAGCACATGGTCGAGCGACTCGCGAACCCCTTCCACGTGGCTGATGAGTATCACCTGCGGGAACCGCGACGCCAGAGCGCGCAGCAAATGCAGCACGCTCGCCTGTTTCAGGTCATCGAGCGATCCGAAGATTTCGTCGAGGACCAGCAGCGAGAGCGGCTGGCCGGAGCGGTCGGCGATCATCTGGCTCACGCCTAACCGGAGCACGAGGTTGAGCAGGTCCTCTTCGCCGCCCGAGAGCACCGGCCGCGCCTCGCCGGCTTCGTAGACGGTCGCGTCGAACGATTCGTCGAGCTGGACCTCGTCGTATTGTCCGTCGGTGAGCGAGCCCATGAATTCGCCGGCCAGCGCCGACAGCTCGGGGCCGATCTGCGAATTGAGCTCGGCCGAGAGGTCGTCGAGGGCGCGATCGAGCTCGGCGTGCAGGCGGACCTGGGCCTGCAGCTCCACGCGGCGGCCGATCCGTTCGCGCGCTTCGTCTTCGCGCCGCTGAGCCTCGGCGAGCCGCTCGTGGGCAAGCCGTACCTCGGCCTGGGCCGCCGACACCACCCGCTCGGCGTCGCGCCAGGCTTTCTCCAGCCGCTCCATCTCGCGTTCGGCTTTGAGGAAGCGCGACTCGTCGAACTCCAGCGCCGCGAGATCCTTTTCGACCGCGGCCAAGGCGTCGACCAGCCCGGCGCGCCGCTCCATCGCGGCGGCCAGCTCCTTCCTGATCCTGGGGAGCCGGGCCGCCTCGGCGACGATGCGCTGCCGCTCCTTCTCGATGGCGAGGGCATCGTCGGCGGCGCGGCGCGCCAGCGCCAGGTCCTGCGCCAGCGCCTCGACTTGGTGCGCCGCCTCGTGGCGCAGCTTGTCGCGCTGGACCAGCTCCTCGGGAAGATCGGCCAGCTGCTCGACCCGGGCCGCGTAGAACTGGCCGTTCGCCGTCACTTCCTGCAGCTGCCCGTCGATCAGGCCGAGGACCGCGCCGTATTCGCTCCCCAGGGTGCGCCCGCAGGTCGGACAGGCGCCGCTCGTGCCTAACGACTCAATGCGATCCTTCTGCTCCTTGATGTCCTTGAAGGTGTCGCGGAGGTTGCGGCGCACCGCCTCGGCGTCGGCGCGGTCGCGCTCCCAGGCGCCGCGCTTCTCCTCGTAGAGCGCCTGCTCGGCGGCGTAGGCTTCGCGCGAGGACTCGAGATGCTCCAGGATCCCGCGGACCTGGCCGGCGGCTTTGGTGGTCTGCTTGAGACGCTTGTCGAGATCCTTGAGCTGGGCCTCGCGCCGGCCGGCCTGCTCCGTCGCCTCGGTCAGCTCCTTCTCGAGCTTCCCCACCACTTCCATCACGTGCGCGACCCGCTCGGCTTCGAGGGCGCGCTGGGTGGTGAGCCGGCGGAAGCGATCCTGGAATTCCCTGAGGCCGGCGAAGACGGGGAGATGCTGGTCGCTGGCCGATTTCGCCGACGCGAACTTCTCCTCGGCGTCGGCCAGCATCTGCCGGGCCGCGGCGTCCTCGGCGGCGCGGCCGGCGCGCTCGGCGGCCAGCGCGGCGGGATCCGGGACCAGCGCCTGGAGTGCCGTCAGCTCGGCGGCCATCACGTTGCGCCGTTCGCGCAGCTTTTTCTGCGCCATCAGCAACCGGTCGTAGTCGAGCAGGCGATTCAAAAACCGGCGGCGATCGGCGGGGCCGAGTTCCGCCATCATCGCCAGTTCCTTCTGGCCGGTGAAATACGTCTTGAAGAACTCGTCGTGGCTCATGCGCAGGGCGCGCGCGAGCCGGTCGGAAACATCGGTGGTGCCGACGACGATGGGCTGGGTGCCGCCGTCCAGATACAGCTCCGCGTTGAAGAGCGTGCGGGCGACGCGGTATTCGTGGCCCGCCAGCGCGAAATCGAGCTCGACGCGCACTTCGGCGCGCGGCTTGGCGCGCCGCCAGCGGATCGAGTCGCGACCGCCCCGCGCCGCTCTCATACCGTAGATCGCGAACGCTATCGCCTCGAGCAGGGTTGTCTTGCCGGCGCCGTTGGGCCCGATGATGCCGGTGAGCCCGTCGCCGAAGACGACCTCGGTGCGCTGATGTAGCCGGAAATTCACGAGGAGAAGCCGGTGAAGCTTCACGCGCCCGACTCCGCCATCTCGCGATCCACCAGATCGAGGTATTCGCGGCCCAGCGCGACCAGCCTGGTGCGATCGAGGTCGGCATCCAGCGGCCGCCGGCTCAGGTACTCGGCCACCAGCTCGGCGAGCGGCAGCCGGGAGCTGGGCGCGCCGCCGGCCGAGTACCGATGGATCTCGGGGCGGCGCAGATCGAGCTGGAAATGCAGCGCCTGGGCCCGCAGCGAGCGGATCGCGCCGTGATCGAGACCGTGGGCCAGCTCGCGCGGAACATTCCAGACCAGCAGCCGGCTCACGGTATTGGCGATGCCGCCGGCCACGCCGGCGACGCGACCCTGGATCGCCGCGTCGAGCGCCTGCGCGGTCATCCCCGACGCATCGAGCGCCGGGAGGTCGTGAATCACCCGCTGGGATTTCAATGCGACGTGCTCGACGGTGCGCGCCTCGAGATCGGCGATCAGGATGCCCTTGCTCGCGCCCTTGTCGCGTTCCAGCCGCCACTCGCCCCAGAGATTCGGGCTGGTGTACTCCAGCGACCCGCTGTACCAGGCGCGCGCCGCGACTCTCGTGGTGACGTGGTAGTGGCCGAGGGCGACGTAATCCCAGTCCGCGCCCAGTTCCTCGACCGACACCCGCACGCCGCCGAAATCGCTCTCGCCGTAGTCGGGGAAGAAGCCGTCGATCTCGGGGTGCAGTACCAGCATGCTGTGCCGCGCGCCCGGCGGCGGCCGCCAGTTGCGCGCCGGATCGCGCAACAGCGCGGCATGCGGAACGGCGAGCACCGAGAGTCCGATGTCGGGATACTCGAGCTGGCGCGTCTCGTCGTCGACGACGTCGACGCCGAGGCTGGTCATCAGCTTGAGGATCGATCCCGCTTCGGACGACCTTGGCGTGTCGTGGTTTCCGGCGATGAGAATCACCGGCGCGAGGGGTAGTTCGCGCCGCAGCCGGTTCAGCTGGCCGAAGGCCTCGATGATCGATCGGTTGGTGGGACGAACGGCGTGGAAGAGATCCCCGGCGATCACCGTGGCATCGACGCCCCGCGCGATGATCGCGTCGACGGCGCGCCGAAAGGCCGCGGCGACGTCGGCCTCGCGCTGATTGACACCGTCGGGGGCGAGCCGCTGAAACTGGCGGAACCCGAGATGGGCATCCGCGAGGTGCGCGACTCTCACCGTCTTCCCCGCATGCGGTGTTGTGCCGGTCCCAAGGGGCCGGTCAGCCGCCGCCCAGTGTGAAGCCGGCTTCCTTGTCGGTTTTGGAGTAGACCCGGAAGGCGCTGATGGTGTTGGTCCGCACGATCCCCGGCACGGTGACCAGGTGCTCGGTCACCACCGTCGCGATATCCTCGAAGGTTTTCACCTTGAGAATCGCCATGAGGTCGTAATCGCCGGAGACCGAGTAGACCTCGGAGATTCCCGGCAGCTCGGCGACGGCTTCGGCGGTCTGCGGAATCAGGTCGCGCGAGCAGCGGATCTGCACGATCACGGTGATCACAGCGCCGGCTCGTCGGAGGGAAACGGCGGCACGCCGACCAGCCAGAGGCCGGCGAGCTCGTTCTTTTCGTCGAGCTCGACCAGCAGTCCATCGGCGACCCGCACCGTCTCGACCTTGCGCGACACGCCGACCCGGACCCGGAAGACCGTTTCCGCGCCGTTGGTCTCGATGGTGAGCGGGGCATCAACCTCGACGGCGGCGATGGATGGTTGCGAGCGTCGGTTCGGGAGCACCACGTCGGCGTCGGCGACCTGGGCCGGCGGCGCGAGCGCCGACACGGTGCGGACGTCGGGCCAGACCACGACTTCGACGCCGCGAATCGAGCCACCGGAGACGTCGAGCAGGACGAACGAGCCGTCCACCCCTTCGAGCTCGACGGAGCCCGTGAGCCCGCCGTCCGACTCGTCACCTGGCGAGCCGCCTTTGACGTTGCCGGTGAGAATATCCGTCTCCGCATCCCACTTGTAGCTGATGCGCGGCGGCTTGCCTTTGCGTTCGACGACCCTGGCGGGAAGGCCCATGTCGGAGAACATGGATGCGCCCCTTCCGCCTCGCAAGCGCGAATCTGCCTAGCGAGCGAGTCGCTCCAGTGAGGACGGCTGGGCCTCGCCGCGCAGCCGCTCGAAATGGCGCACCAGGCGATCCATGCCGTCCTGCAGCGCGGCGTCGCTGGCGGCGTAACTCAGCCGGACCCAGCGGTCGTCGCCGAAGGCGGCTCCCGGAACCAGGGCGAGCGCTTCATCGGCGATGAGGCGGCGGCAGAACTCCGTCGCCGTCGGGACGTGACGCGTGAACACCTCGTCCACGCGGAAATAGAGATAGAAGGCACCGAGAGGCTCCACGAACTCGGTCCCCGGCAGCTCGGTGCGGAAACGGCGCACCAGCATGTCGCGCCGCGAACGGAAGGCCGCGGTCATCGCCTCGACCTCGCCTTGCACGGCGTCGCTGGAGAACGCCTCGGCGGCCGCATACATGGCGATGGTGTTGGCGCCGCTGGTGGTGTGCGACTGGAGCGCGCTCATGGTCTGGGCGAGGGCGCGGGGTGCGAGGGCGAAGCCGATGCGCCAGCCGGTCATGGCGTAGGCCTTCGAGGCTCCGTCGATCACCACCACCTTTTCGAGCAGCTCATCGGGAAGGTCGAGGAACGACGGCGCCGGCCCATTGCCGTAGTGGATGCGCCGGTAGATCTCGTCGGCGATGATCCATACGCCTTTGGATTTTGCCCACTCCGCCAGGCCCTTCAATTCGGCCAGGGTGTAGACCGCGCCGGTGGGATTCACCGGCGAATTGAGCATCAGCCCCTTCACCGTTTCGTCATAGGCACGGTCGAGATCGACGACGGAGATCTTGAGGCTCCACTCCGGATCGCCCGGGATCTCCGTCGGAATGCCGCGAGCCAGGTGCACGATCTGCGGATAGCTGGTCCAGGCCGGCGAGGGAATCAGGACTTTTTCGCGCGGGCCGAAGAGACAGAGGCAGGCATTGAAGAGCGACTGCTTGGAACCGTTCGATACCACGATGTTGTCGGCGTTGATCGGCCGTCCATTCGACAGCAGGCTCAGCCGCCGCGCGATCGCCGCGCGCAGCTCGAGGATCCCCTCGGTCGCGGCGTACTTGTGCTTCCCGCCGTTGATCGCGCGGATCGCCGCGTCGCAGACGATTCTCGGCGTCAGGAAATCGGGCTCGCCCGCGCCGAGGTCGACGACGTTCACACCTTCGCCCTTGAGGCGCGCGGCTTCGCGGCTGACGGCGATGGTGGCGCTGGGCGCGAGCGCGGCGACGTTGCGGGAGAAAAGCGCATTGCTCATTGAATGGCTCCATGACGACGCAGAACGGGCAGCACGGAATCTAGCGGAAGCGCTCTGACCGTGCCGCCGGCGCCACGCACCGATTCGGCACGAAAGAGCGAATTGAGAACGGCTTCTTCGGTTGCCTCGGCGGTGGCCTGAAAAAGCGGCGACATCCCGTCATTGGTCAGCGCTTCGGTCGCGCGCACCCGCTGGCCCGGCGGCAGCGGTCCGCGGCGGACCGAGGCCGCGGTCGAAAAAGCGACCGAGAAATCGCCGCTGCCGTTCGACATCGACGATCCGGTGCGCGCGATGCCGACGAAGGCGCGCGCCGCGAGCCGCTCGAGCTGGCGCGGGTCGAGCGGCGCATCGGTCGCGACCACGATCATGCATGACCCGTCCGCGGTGCTCCGGCTGTCGCGGGCGGCCGCGCGGCCGCGCGGCGGCGCGTTGGGCTCCCACATTCTGACGCCCGCAATCGTCAGCTCGCCGCCGTAATTCGTCTGTACCAGGACGCCGACGGTGTAGCCGCCCGCGGACTCCGGCAGCCGGCGCGAGCTGGTGCCGATGCCTCCCTTCCATCCGAACGCGACGGTGCCCCGTCCGGCGCCGACCGCGCCTTCCTCGACCGGACCGTCCCGCGCGCCGCGCAGCGCCGCGGTCACTTCATCGGCGGTGATGGGGCGATTGCGGATAGCATTGAGAAAGCCGTCGTTGGTCTCGCCGACGACCACATTGATCGAGCGCACATCCTCGTTACCGGGTAGTCCGAGCATCCAGCCCAGGACCGCGTCGGCGGCCCGCGGCACGCAGAGGGTGCAGGTCAGCACGATCGGCGACTCGATCTCGCCCAGCTCCTTGACCTGCAGCGCGCCCATCAGCTTGCCGAAGCCGTTTCCGACCACCACCGCTCCCGGCACCTTCTCGCGGAAGAGATTGCCGCCATGTGGCAGAATCGCCGTGATCCCGGTGTTGATGGTGTCGCCGCTGGTCACGGTCGTCTGCCCGACCCGCACCCCGGTGACATCGGTGATGGCGTTCAGGGGCCCGGTCGGCAGACTGCCGATGACCACGCCGGCATCGCGGGCGCGGGGGCGGGTATTCTGGGCCTGGAGAAGGGCTGGAATCGCGAGGCAGGACAGCCACGGCAGACGCGGCACGCCACAAGATGCGATGGCGCGGGCAGGTGTCAATCGGGCGTGTAGATTTCCCCGGGTGCGAGGGACTCTTCGCGTCGCTGTCGCGACGTTGGTCGTAGTCACCGCGGCCGTCCTGCTGGCGCGCAAGACGGGCGAGCGCGGTAGCGTGAAGCCGGACATTCCTACCGCCGGCGCGATTCGCGTGCTGCCTCCCGATTCCATCATCGCCGGGCCCGTCCTCGCCGACACCAGCATCGGGTCCTATCGCATCCGGGTCATCCACGACACCGCCGTCAACGACAAGATCGTCGACGTGCTGCAGAACGGGCATCGCGTCTTCGCGGTGCGCGCCGCCGACGCGCGGATCGAGTCGGCCGGCAAGGACATTACCGGCGACCACATCCCCGATCTGGTGGTGCAGGAGTACTCGGGCGGGATGCACTGTTGCTCGCAGGCCACCGTGCTGTCGCTGGGGCCCTCGCTGACGACCCTCGGGACCATCGACGGCGCGGACGGCGACATCGTCTTCGAGGATGCGGACGGCGACGGCATTCCCGAAGTGAAGATCGGCGATTTCCGCTTCGCCTACTGGCGCGATTACTCCTTTGCCGAAACGCCGGTGCCCGACGTGATCCTCGCCTGGCGCAACGGCGCTTACCATCCCGCCTGCGACCTGATGGAGGAGAAGGCGCCC
This sequence comes from Gemmatimonadales bacterium, assembly GCA_036493755.1. Taxonomy (GTDB): domain Bacteria; phylum Gemmatimonadota; class Gemmatimonadetes; order Gemmatimonadales; family JACORV01; genus DASXPG01. The sequence continues at coordinate 18,010 of DASXPG010000098.1, read as the reverse complement.
GCGCCTTCGGTGCTGGCGCGCAAGACGCGCGAGTTGACGCAAGGATGGACCGCCGGCGACCCGCCTCCCGGATTCTGGGGCTACGCGGTGGATCTCATTTACCAGGGCCATGCCGATGTCGCGTGGCGATTCCTCGATCGCGGCTGGCCGGCGACGATTACCGGCAAGGATGAATTCTTCAAGGATCTGCGGGAACGCCTCCAGGGCAGCCCCTGCTGGAGTCCACCGCCGGAAGGCACACCGGTTACGTAGAAGGGCTATATTTGGGCCGCGCTCTTACGGCGGCGTCTGCTGCGTCTGTGGCGTCTGCGTACTGTTTTTTGACATCTGACGGGGAGCTTCCAGTGGATGCAGTTCCGGTCGTTGCGCGCGGCCACAATGTGGCCGTCTTTCTTCCGCCCATCACGGAAGCCACTCTCCCGCTCCTCCAGGCCGCGACGAAGCGGCCTCTCCTCATCATCACTCCCGATGCCGATCGTGCCGTCGCCTTGTCGTCCGGGCTCGAGGGCGCCTTTGCCGTCTCCGGGCTGACCCGCGCGCAGCGGCGACTCGCCACGACGCCCGATGTCCTCGTCGTCGGCGTCGGCGACGCCTATGCGCTGCTGCGCCGCTCGGCGCTGCGGCCGGCGGAATTCCACTCCATCGTCATCGCCTGGCCCGAGCAGATGGATGAAGAAGGAACCAGCGCGCTCGAAGCCATCATGGCCGAGTGCGACAAGGAAGCCCAGCGCGTCATCATCACCAGCGAGTCGGGTTCGGCCTCCGAACGGCTGGTCGAGCGCTACGCTTTCAAGGCGATGACCTACGGATTTCCCGCCGGACATTCCGTCTCGGCGAGCGTCGGCGGTGCGCGCTACGTGGTCGCGCGCCCCAGCCAGATGGCCGATGTGCGCCGGCGGATTCTCGACGCCCTCGATCCGGAGCACGACAATTCTCTGATCATTTCCCCCGCACCGGCCAGCCGGGACGCGGCGGCGGCGCTGGTGTCCTCGGCGGGCGACACGCCGCCGGTGATCGTCGCCGAGGCCTACCAGCTCCCCTGGCTGCGCTCGCTCTTCATGCCGTTGTCGCACCTGGTGCTGCCCACCTCCGCCGATGCCGCCGACGTGCGGGCCGAGAAGTTGCGGAGCCGCATCGCGCGCGTCGTCGAAACCGAGAATCTCGATCGAGAGCTGATGATCGTCGCGCCGCTGTTCGAGCGCTTCGATCCCGCGACGGTGGCGGCGGGGCTGCTGCGTCTCGTCGCCGGACAGGGCGGCCAGGTGTCACCATCCGCATCGCGCCTTCCGCCTCCGGAGGCCACCGCGCCGGTTCCGACCTTTGCGAAGGTGTGGATCGGCGTCGGGAAAAAAGACAACGTGAAGCCGGGCGATCTCGTCGGCGCGATCGTCAACGAGACGCGCGTCCCCGCCGACGCGCTCGGCAAGATTGAAGTGCGGGATCTCTTCTGTCTGGTGGAAGTGAAATCGGAGCAGGCCGAGAAAGTGGCGCAGGGATTGACCGGCGTGAATCTTCGGGGCCGGCGGCTGACGGCGCGCATCGACCGGGGCGCGGGGCACAAGCCGCCGCGTCGCGCCTAACGGACCTGCAGCGCGCCTAACGGGCCTGTCGCGCCCGGCTCAAAGTCAAAGGCCCCGGAGAACAACCCCGGGGCCTTCGCGCGTCAGACAGTCAAGCGGGTCAAGCGGTCGAGCGCATCCAGCGCTTTACTTGCCCTTCTTGTTCACCGCATCCTTGAGGCCCTTGCCGGCGCGGAACACCGCGGCCGTCGTCGCCTTGATGGTGATTTCCTTGCCGGTCCGCGGATTGCGGCCCTTACGCGCGCCGCGCTTGCGGGTCTCGAAGTTGCCGAAACCGGTGATCTGAACTTTGCCACCCTTCTTCAGCTCGCCCGCGATCACGCCGGCAGTGGCGAAGAGGGCTTCGATGGTGCGGCCGGCTTCCGCTTTGGAGGCCTTCGTCTTGGTGGCGAGAGCATCAACGAGTTCAGACTTGTTCACGAGAGGAGCTCCTTGCGCGGAAGTTTTGCGAACGCATTCGGGCATTGAGGAATTGCCCCGGGACTGCCGATAACGTAGGTATGTCCTAGGTTATTGGCAATAGGGCGGTTCTCGACTTTTCGCGAGGAAAATGGCTCCAGATCAAGCACAACGCGGATCGTGGTGGCGACGAAACTGGCTCGTGATGCTGTACGTCGCCGCGACCGCGATCGTGATCCTCCAGCGCTTCGAGCCCGACCGGCACGGCATCTATCTCATTTTTCGCGGCGCGTTTCACGACCTCGTCGCGCGGCGTAATCTCTACGCCACGCGCCAGGGCCTCGACTATTTCCGCTACAGTCCGGCGTTCGCGCTTTTTTTCGGGCCCATGGCGATCGGCCCTTTTCAGATCGGCGTGACGCTCTGGGCCGTCATCAACACCGTCGCGCTGTACTGGATTCTGGGTCGGCTGCTGCCGCCGCGGCAGGCTCTCCTGGTGCGCTTCCTCGTGCTTGGCGATCTCGTCCGCTCCAATCAGAACGGCCAGAGCAACGCACTCGTCGCCGCCTTCATCGTCGCCGCCTTCATCGCCTATGAGCACAAGGATACATGGCGAGGCGCCTGGGCGGTCGCCGGCGGGGCGGCGATCAAGCTGTTCCCGGTCGGGGCGGCGCTCTTCGCCCTGATCCGGCCCTTTCGGTGGCGCGCGATGGCGACCGTGGCGATCGCCGCGATCGTTCTCATCGTGGTGCCGGTCGTGGTAACGGGCCCGCACGTGCTGTTGCAGGAATACCGCTCGTGGTTCGGTCTGGAAGGAGCGCAAGTCTACAAGCGGATGTATTCGGTGATGGATCTGATCGATGCCTGGACGGACTATTACTGGCCGCGCTGGCCGATACAGCTCGCCGGACTGGTGTTGCTGCTGGTTCCCGTGGTATTGCGCCGTGATTCGTGGGAGCTGCCTGGCTGGCGGCTGCGGCTGCTCTGCTCGGTGCTGGTCTTCTGCGTCCTCTTCAACCACGGCGCGGAATCGCCGAGTTACGTGATCGCGATGACCGGCATCGCGATCTGGTGGACGGCGACACCGCGCAGCCGCGCGCACAACATCATGCTGATCCTCACCCTGCTCTTCTCCACCGTCGCGCGATCGAGCCTGGTGCCCGTCGCCTTTCGCGTGGCGATACTCGATCCGGCACGGGTCATGGTCATGCCGTTGCTGGCGAGCTGGCTGCTGCTGCAGTACGAGCTGCTACGCGGTGAGCGGAGTCTCGTCCGCGAAGCTGGTGAGCCCGACATCCTTGCGGCCCAGGCGGCCGCGTAGCTCGAGGGAGAGCAATGCCGCGAGCTCCTGCTCGCGCGGCGCGTCATAGGAATCGAGCGCGCGCACCGTCGCATCGGCGCAGCCCGGGTGCACGATCAGCTCGGTGATTCCTTCCGGTAGCTCATCAATCACGCGCAGCAGCTCGTCGAGATAGTTACGATCGCCATGCATCCCGATGCCGCGCACCCGCACCGCTCCGGCCGCTCCTCCCGATACGCGGAACACCAGGCCCAGCACCGCACGCTTGATGGTCCCCGGCCGCCCCGGCAGAAACGCCGGCTCGATCGGCCGGCGGAACACGCGTACCGCCGCGGCGCGCAGGACCGCGCGCCAGACACCCGGCAGCGCGTGGGCGTGCTGATGTCCGTCGAGATGCGTGACCCCGGGCCAGCGCTCCCGCAGCCGCGCCAGCTGCGCGCGCGTTTCGCGTTCGACGTCGTCGCCACGCACGAGGCCCAGCGCCGCGCGCCGCGCGAGCGCGGCCAGTGAATGGAAGCGTCCGGCACGGTCCACCAGGCTGGCGACGGAATCGGAAGGCGAAAGCGGAGTGCCGGCGGTGAGATTCAGATGGAGGCCGACCGACGGAGCCGGCGATACGTCGGCCAGCGCGCGCATCCCGGCGTCGAAGGCGGGGGTGTTCACCATGACCGATATGGAGGTCACGATACCGGCGCGGACCGCTTTGAGAATCCCGGCGTTGACGCCGGGAGAGAGTCCGAAATCGTCCGCGTTGATGATGAGGCGGCGGTCAGGCGTAACGGCCGAGCGCTCCGTTCCAGCGGATTCTGGCGATGTCGCGCAGCATGCTGCCCGCATCGCGGACGAAGCTCATGGTGCTCGGCTCGCTGTCATAGCGAAACAAGACCGGCGTCTGCGCGATATCATAGCCGCGGCGATGCGCGCAGTAGAGCAGCTCGACATCGAAGGCGAAGCCGGAAATCGTGAGGCGTGGAATCACGTCGCGTGCCACCGCGTCGGTCATCCCCTTGAGGCCGGCCTGCGAATCGAGAACATCGGGGATCAGCGTGGTGCGCACCGCCGCGTTGAAGATGCGGCTCATCACGTGCCGGCTGTAGAGATAGGGGAAGAACGCCGGGCTCATCACGTAACGCGATTCGGGAAGGACGCGGCAGGCGATCGCGACGTCGTGGCCCGCCTCGAGCGTCGCGGCGATGTGATCGATCTCATCCGCCGGATACGCCAGGTCGGCGTCGGTGAAGACACGCAGCCGGCCGCGCGATTCGAGCAGCCCGCGCGCGACGGCGTGTCCCTTGCCGCGGTTCTGCTCGTTGCGCAGCAGCAGCACGCCGGCCGAACGTTTCGCGAAACTCTCCAGCCGCGCCGCCGTCTCGGGTCCGCTGCCGTCGTCCACCAGCACCAGCTCGGCGTTGCGCCCGTGGCGCCGGCGAAATGTCGACAACTCCTCGAACGTCTCGTCGAGCAGCGCTCCCGACAGATTGTAAATCGGGACGACGACGGACAACGTGATCGCCGACACCGCTGGAGCCTCGGCAGCGCGGGCGGCCCGTGGCGTGCGCGGGCGCAGCGTCTTGACCGGCCTGACCGCCGGCGGATAGCTTCGCATTTTCGCCACCGAATTTATAACCAGCAACCATCGCAAGCGAATGTTTCACGGCACTCGGCCAGGCTGGATCGAAGTCATCTCCGGTGTCATGTTCGCCGGCAAGAGCGAGGAGCTGATCCGCCGGGTTCGGCGGTCGGTCATCGCGCGCAAGACCGTACAGGTCTTCAAGTCGCATCTCGATGACAGATACGGCGGCGTTTTCACGGTCACCAGCCACGACGGCACCATCGTCGAGGCCGAGCCGGTGCAGGCATCGGTCGAAATCGCGGCTCGGGTACGGCCCGATACCGAGGTCGTGGCGGTAGACGAGGCGCAGTTTCTCGACGCCGGGATCGTGAAGGTGGCGAATGTCCTGGCGGGCCGCGGGGTGCGGGTCATCCTGGCGGGGACCGACAGCGATTTTCGCGGGGAAGGTTTCGGCGCCATGCCCCAGCTGATGGCGGCCGCCGAAATCGTGGACAAGCTCTACGCCATCTGCGTCATCTGCGGCGGACCCGCCACGCGCAACCAGCGGCTCATCAACGGCAAGCCCGCGCCTTACGAGTCGCCGACCATCATGGTCGGCGGGCGCGAGTCCTATGAAGCGCGCTGCCGGCACTGTCACACGGTGCCGCGAAAGGATGAAGGACAGGGTGCGCTGCTTTGATGCTTAAGGTCGCGCTCACCGGCAACGCCGCCGCCGGCAAGTCGACGGTTCTCGAATTCTTTCGCCGCTGGGGCGCGCCCGTCAGCGACGCCGATCAGTTCGCGCGGGAAGCGGTCGCGAAGGGATCCCCCGGGTTGGCGCGGGTGGCCGAACGCTTCGGCCCGCGGTTCATCCAGGCCGACGGCAGCCTCGATCGCGGCGCGATGCGGCGCCACGTGCTGGCCGATCCGAAAGAACGCGCCGCGCTCGAAGCGATCATCCATCCGATCGTCGCGGAGCTGGCCGCCGGCGCCGAGACGCGGATCCGGGCCAGCGGCGCCCCGCTGATGGTCTACGACGTGCCGCTCCTTTTCGAGGCGCTCAACCCCGACAGTTACGACGCCGTAGTGCTGGTGGACGCTCCCGAGGAGACGCGCCGCGCGCGATTGGAATCGCGTGGCCTCTCGCGCGCCGACGCCGACGCGCTGATGGCGGCCCAGCAGCCGGCGGCCAGCAAACGGGCGCGCAGCCGCTTCGTCATCGAGAACGGCGGATCGCTCCAGACGCTGGAAGCGCGCGCCCGGACGGTGTGGTCCGGGTTGCAGGAGATGGCCGGGACAGCTTGATTTCACCGGCGGCGGCGGGTAGCCTCAGCGCGGCCGCTCACCAGTAAAGGGAGCCGATGTCGAAGATCCCGGAGCACCTGCTCTTCACCGAAGAACACGAATACGTCCACAAGAACGACGCCGACGACGTGGTCGAGATCGGCATCACCGATTACGCCCAGGGCGAGCTGGGCGACGTGGTCTACGTCGATCTCCCCAAGGCCGGCGCCAGGTTCTCCCGGATGGAGCCCTTCGGCACCATCGAGGCGGTCAAAGCGGTCTCGGAGCTCTACAGTCCGCTGAGCGGCGAGATCATCGAGGTGAATGGCGCGCTCGAGGCTGACCCGTCGCTGGTGAACAAGGATCCCTACGGAACCGGCTGGATGATCCGCATGCGTGTCACCAAGCCTTCCGAGCTGGACGGTTTGATGGGTTCCGAGGAGTACGCCTCACACATCGGCCAGTGACCGCGCCGCCCTCTTCGGCGCCACTCCTTCCATGACGACTCGCTTCGACGATTTCGCCTCGCGCCACATCGGCCCCAACGCCGAGGATGTGCGAGCCATGCTCGAGATTGTCGGCTACCCGACCCTCGACGCCTTCATCGACCAGGTGGTGCCCTCCACCATCCGGCTGGACCGCCCGCTGGACCTGCCGCCGGCCATGAGCGAGCGCGACGCCATCCACGAACTGCGCCGGCTGGCATCGAAGAACACGGTCTTTCGCTCGTACCTCGGCATGGGCTACAGCGACACCATCACGCCGCCCGTGATCCTGCGGAACATCCTGGAGAATCCCGGCTGGTATACGGCCTACACGCCGTACCAGGCGGAGATCGCGCAGGGCCGCCTCGAAGCGCTGCTCAACTTCCAGACGATGGTGTCGGATCTCACCGGCCTCGAGGTCGCCAACGCGTCGCTCCTCGACGAAGCGACCGCCGCCGCCGAAGCGATGCACCTGACCGTGGCCGCTTCGAAGGTCGAGTCGAATCCCGTCTACCTCATCGACACGCTTTGCCATCCGCAGACCATCGCGGTGGTGCGCACCCGCGCCGAGGCGATCGGCGTCGAGATCGTGGTCGGCGAGCCGGGATCGTTCGAGTTCAAGGGAAGCGTCGTCGGCGCGCTGGTGCAGTATCCGGGCACCGACGGCGGCGTCCGCGATTTCCGCGGCCTGGCCGAGAAGGCGCATCAAGCGGGCGCACTGGTGACCGCCGCGACCGACCTGCTGGCGCTGGCGCTGATCACCGCGCCGGGCGAGTGGGGCGCGGATATCGCCGTGGGCAACACGCAGCGCTTCGGCGTACCGCTGGGCTACGGCGGCCCGCACGCGGCGTTCTTTGCGACGAAGGATCAGTACAAGCGGATCCTGCCGGGACGGATCATCGGCGTCTCGAAGGATCGCGCCGGCCGCCCGGGGATGCGGATGGCGTTAGGCACCCGCGAGCAGCACATCCGCCGCGAGAAGGCGACGAGCAACATCTGCACCGCGCAGGTGCTTCTCGCCGTCTGCGCCGGGATGTACGCCGTCTGGCACGGTCCCGACGGCATCCGCCGCATCGCCGAGCGGGTGCATGCCCGCGCGCGGTCGCTGGCCGCCGCCGCGAAGGCGCTGGGCTACACGCTGGTCAGCGACGTCTTCTTCGATACCGTCGCCCTGCGCACCGACGCCGCGACGGCGATGAAGATCCACGACGCCGCGCGCGGCAAGGGCATCAACCTGCGCGCCCTCTCGCCCACCACTCTTGCCGTCGCCTTCGACGAGACGGTGACGGGGCAGGACGTCGCCGACGTCGTCGGCCTGCTTGCCCTGGGACGGCCGACCCCCGCGCTGCGCGGCGACGCGCCGCCCGTGATCGGCAGCGGCGTGGCCCGCACCTCGGCGTACCTGACGCATCCGGTCTTCTCGCGCTACCGCTCCGAGACCGAGATGCTCCGCTACCTCAAGAAGCTGGAGGACAAGGATCTCTCGCTCACCAGCGCGATGATCCCCCTCGGCTCCTGCACCATGAAGCTCAACGCGACCACCGAGATGAAGGCGGTGACCTGGCCCGAGTTCGGCCGGCTCCATCCCTTCGCGCCGCGCGACCAGGCGGCCGGCTACGGCGAGATGTTCACCCAGCTGGAGAAGTGGCTCGCCGAAATCACCGGGTTCGCCGCGGTGTCGCTGCAGCCCAACGCCGGCTCGCAGGGCGAGTTCGCCGGGCTGCTGGTGATCCGCGCGTACCACCGGGCGAAGGGCGACACCCACCGCACCACCTGCCTGATTCCGGCCTCGGCGCACGGCACCAACCCGGCCAGCGCGGTGATGGCGGGGATGGACGTCGTGGTGGTGAAGACCAGCGACAAGGGCGAGATCGACCTCGCCGACCTCGAGGCCCGCGCCGAGGAGCACAAAGACTCGTTAGGCGCGCTGATGGTGACCTACCCATCGACCCACGGCGTCTTCGAAGCGACGATCCGCGACGTCTGCCGCATCGTGCACCAGCGGGGCGGCCAGGTGTACATGGACGGCGCCAACATGAACGCCCAGGTCGGCCTCTGCCGGCCGGGCGACATCGGCGCCGACGTCTGCCACCTCAACCTCCACAAGACCTTCTGCATTCCCCACGGCGGCGGCGGACCGGGAATGGGACCGATCGGCGTCGCGCCGCACCTGGCGCCATTCCTGCCTAACCATCCGGTCATCGACCTCGGCCACGCGCAGAGCTGCGGCACGATTTCGGCCGCGCCGTGGGGCAGCCCGAGCATCCTGCCCATCTCCTGGGCCTACTGCGCCATGATGGGGCCCGAAGGGCTCACCCACGCGACGAAGATCGCCATCCTCTCGGCGAACTACATCGCCAAACGGCTCGCGCCGCACATCCAGACGCTCTACGCCGGGCCGGGTGGCCTGGTGGCGCACGAATGCATCCTCGATACCAGACCCTTCGACCACAGCGCCGGCATCAAGGTCACCGACATCGCCAAGCGGCTGATCGATTACGGATTCCATCCGCCGACGGTGAGCTTTCCGGTGGCGGGAACGCTGATGGTGGAACCGACGGAGAGCGAGTCGAAGGAAGAGCTGGACCGCTTCGTGGATGCGCTGATCGCGATCCGCGGCGAGATCACGGAGATCGAGCGGGGCGAGGCCGACAGGGGCAACAACCTGCTCACCAATTCGCCGCACCCGCTGCAGGATCTGCTGAGCGAGGAGTGGAACCGGCCCTATTCGCGCGAGCGCGCCGCCTTCCCGACGCCGGCGACGCGGGAGCACAAGATCTGGCCGCCGGTCAGCCGCATCGACGACGCCTTCGGCGACCGGAACCTGATCTGCACCTGTCCGCCGATCGAGGAGTACGCCAAGGCGTAAGCGACTGTGGCGACTGCGGCGACTGTTCACTATTCTCGTTGCATGCGTCGCGCGGCAGTACTGCTGATTCCGGTTCTCCTCGTTTCCTGTTCGCGCAGCCCCGCCGGCTGCTCCGGCGACTTCTGCGGCACCGTGGTCTTCGCGGCGATCGGCCAACCCTCGACGCTTTTGCCCCCCCTGGGCGAAGCCCTCGAACGCGACATCCACGACCAGATCTTCCTCAAGCTGGCCGACATCGGTCCCGACGGAAACACCATCGGCGACAAAGGCTTCGAACCCCAGCTCGCCGATCGCTGGGGCTGGACCGATTCGCTCACCCTCGCCTTTCATCTGAATCCCAAGGCCCGCTGGCAAGACGGCCCGCCCGTCACCGCCGGCGACGTGGCCTTCACCTTCCGCGCCTTCAGCGATTCGGAAATCGGCTCGAACTACCGGGAGAACCTGTCGCGGATCGCATCGGTCACGGCACAGGACAGCGCCACCGCCGTCTTTCATTTCCGTACCCGTTATCCGGAAATGTTCTACGACGCGGCGTACCAGCTGCGGATTCTGCCCCAGCATCTTCTCGATTCACTCCCGTATCCGCGCTGGCGCGGCTCCGCCTTCGGTCGTGCGCCGGTGGGAGACGGGCCCTATCGCTTCGTCAGCTGGACCCCCGACCAGAGCCTCGAGCTCGCCGCCGATTCGACCTTCTTCCTCGGCCGGCCGCACATCCGACGGCTGATCTGGCGTTTCGCCGCCGATCCCCAGACGGCGATCGCCCAGGTCATCGCCGGCGAGGCCGACGCGATCGAGGTGCTCCTCTCGCCGCCGAATATCGATCGTGCGAAGAAAACCGCGCACCTGACGGTGTACCCATACGCCGGCTCGGCCTACACCTTCCTCGACTTCAACCTTCACGCGCGAGGCGGATCGGGGCCGCACCCGGTCTTCAGCGACGTCGCGGTGCGCCGCGCGCTGATCCTGGCGACCGACCGCGAGCGGATGGTGACCAACGTCTGGGGAACGGCCGCAAAAGTGCCGCCGGCGCCGATTCCGCAGGCCTGGAAGGCGCTCTGGTTCAACGATCTTCCGATTCCAGCCTTCGACACCACGCGCGCCAAGCACATGCTCGACTCGGCGGGCTGGCGCGACACCGGCCACACCGGCGTGCGTCAGAAGGGAAGCCGCAAGCTGGCGTTCAGCATCCGGGTGCCGTCGACCAGCGCGGCGCGCAAGCAATACGCACAGCTCATCCAGGAGCAGCTGCGCCGCATCGGCGTGCAGGTGACGATCGAAGAGAGCGACAATCCGACGTTCCAGCAGAAATACCACGCCGGCGACTACGACGCCGCGATCCAGACTTACGTGAACGATCCGACGCCCTCTTCGGGCGTGCCGCAGACCTGGCGCAGCACCGGCGACGACAACGCCGGCCATTACAGTGACCCGGCATTCGATCACCAGCTGGACCTGGCCACGCACGCCCCGACACCCGACGACGCCCTGCGGGCATGGAAGGCCGCGTTCGTGATCTTTGCCGCCGACGCGCCGGCCATGATGCTCAACGCTCCCGACAACGTCGCCGCGGTGGACAAGCGCATCACCAACGTGCGCATCCGCCCCGATTCCTACTGGGCGTATCTCTGGACCTGGCGGATTCCCGCCGACCGGCTGATCGATCGAGACCGCCTGGAGCGCTGAGTGACGCTCTGGCTGGTGCGGCGCGTGCTGGCCGCGATCGCCATCGTCTTTGCCGTCGTCACGCTGATCTTTTTCGCCATCCACGCCGCACCCGGCACGCCGTTTCTTCCCGGCGGCGACCGCCACCTCGATCCCGTCCTCGTCGCCAGCCTGCGCGCGCGCTTCGGCCTCGACCAGCCGCTGCCCATGCAGTTCGCCCATTACCTCTCGGCCCTGGTCCGCGGCGACATGGGCGAGTCCTTCCGGCTTCAGTTGCCGGTCAAGGATGCACTCGCCGCGGCGATACCCAACACCGTCCTTCTCGCGGCCGCCGCCCTCACCATCGATTTTCTCCTCGGCATCGTCATCGGCGCCTGGCAGGCGGCGCGCGCCCGCGAAGGCTCCGACGCCGCACTCACCGCAGTGATGCTCTTCGGCTACTCCCTGCCGACCTTCTGGCTCGGCCTCGTGCTGCTCCTGTTGCTGGGTGACTGGATCCATCTCTTCCCCATCGGCGGCGCCATCGATCCGGTCTTCCACGGTTCGATGTCGTTAGGCGGCCGGGTCCTGGATCGGCTGCGGCATCTGGCCCTGCCGGCGCTGACCCTGGGGCTGGTCGGTGCCGCGGGGACCGCGCGGTTCCAGCGCGCCGCGATGCTCAACGCGCTGGAACGCGCCTTCGTGCGCACCGCGCGCGCCAAGGGTCTGGCCGAGCCCGTGGTCCTGATCCGTCACGCTCTGAGCAACGCGCTGTTACCGACCATCACCCTCCTGGGCCTCGCGCTGCCGTTCCTTCTGACGGGCTCGGTGGTGGTCGAGACCGTGTTCGCGTGGCCGGGAATGGGAAAGCTCGCCGCCGACGCGATCGCGTCGCGCGACTACCCGATGGTGATGGCGACGGCGCTGGTTGCTTCGATCATGGTTGTCATTGGCAACCTGTTCGCCGACCTGCTCTATGCCGCGGCCGATCCGCGCGTCAGGCCCACGTGACCATCGCGAACTGGGTGCTGGTGCTGATCCTGGCGGTTCTGTCGGCGCTGGTAGTGCGGCGGCTCGAGCGACGCCCCGAAGAGGGCTGGCGGCGCTTCTTCAACTATCCCGGATCCGGCATCGGGCTTGGCGCGCTGATCTTCGTCATCGCCCTCGCAGTACTCGCGCCGTTGATCGCGCCATACAGGCCATCCTTACAGCTCGACATCGTCGCGCTCCAGAACCGGCCGCCGAGCTGGGCGCATATTCTCGGGACCGATCTCTTCGCGCGCGACCTCTGGAGCCGGATCGTGTACGGCGCCCGAATCTCGCTCGGCGTCGGCGCGCTCGCCGCCCTGGTGACGGTCGTCATCGGCGCCGCCGCGGGAGCCGCCGCCGGCTACTTCGGCGCGGCCACGGAGTCGGTGTTGATGCGGCTGGTGGATATCGGCCTCGCCATTCCGCGGATCTTCATGGTGCTGATCGTCATCGCCGTCGGCCGCCAACTGGGAGCCACGGGACTTGCCCTCCTGCTGGGGCTCACCGGCTGGTTTGCGACCGCGCGCCTGGTCCGCGCCGACGTTCTGGTGCTGCGGGAGGAATCATTCATCGAGGCGGCCCGGGCCCTCGGCGCCCGGCCCTGGCGGGTCATCGCCCGCCATCTTCTCCCCAACGCGGCAGCGACCCTCATCGTCTCGGCGGCGCTGGCTGTGGCCAACATGATGCTCCTCGAAGCCGGGCTGTCGTTCCTCGGGGTGGGGGTCCAGCCGCCGACGCCGAGCTGGGGCAACATGATCGCCGATGCCCGGGACCAGCTCACCGCCGCCCCATGGTCCTCGATTTTTCCCGGGCTGGCGCTGACAGTCGTCGTTATGGCTCTGCATGCCGTCGCCGACGGAGCCCGCGATGCGCTGGACCCGCGCCAAGGTCAGGCAGCCGGCTAGACCGTCCAGCATTTCGCAAGGCATCCCTACCACTGCCTTACGACCAAGCCTCACTCGGTGAGGCCTTCGTCTCCCTGAATTCTGCTGATAGTCCGCAACGACGTGGTGTGGCCGCGCCACAACAAGCCCTGATTCGTCCGTCGCCGGACGGCGGATTCGTGCTCAGCGGCTTCGCGCTCAGGTCCCCAGACCGCTCACCCGGCGATTGTGCGCCAGATCACGAGATGACAAGCCGTCGGTTTGGCATGCCGATTGCTTTTGAGCACGCCGAGCGAAACGGCACCCGCCGGGTCGTGGAGCGGATCGCGCAGGTCATCGCACAATCAGATTCACGAGCTGAGCGAGGGTGACACCATGAAGTTCGCACGAGCTTTCCGCGTCGTGGCGGGGCTGCTGACGGCAACACTGGTCATCAGCTGCGCCGACAAATCCCCGACAACCGCTCCCCAGGCAGACCTGATCGGCGCGCTCACCGGCACCGTGGCCGGAACGCTGAACGCCGTGGTCGGGAAGGTGCTGCAGTGTTCGCCGCTGCCGTACGCTTCCGCGACCAAGAACATCGGTCCGGCTGGTGGATTCATGGTCATCGGGCATCACCTGTTCGTGGTCCCGCCGGGCGCGCTGGACCATCAGGTGACCATCACCGGTGTCGCACCCTCCGACCGCACCCGTTCGGTCCAGTTCAGCCCCGCCGGGCTGCACTTCCAGCACTCGGCGTATCTGACGCTCGACTACGAAGGCTGCGGACTGCTGGTGAATCTGTTGCCCAAGGTCGCCTACACGACCGACCTGCTGGCGATCCTGAACTTCGTCCCGTCGCTGGCCGACACGCACGACCACCTGGTCACGGGACAGATCGACCACTTCTCCCGGTACGCAACCGCGTACTAAGCGTTGACGACTACACCGCTCGCTCCAGTGCTGACCGCGCGGAGGCCTCCCAGCGCAAAGGCCTTCCGCGCGGCAGACCTGCTGTTTGCAGCCCGCAATTACGAGCGGGCCGGCAACACGGTTTCCGCGGTCCAGGCGTATAGGGACGCCATCGCCGAAGCCGAACGAACCGGTGAATGGGCCATCCAGGCCGAGGCGCTCCGGCGTCTCGCGATCCAGCATCATCACCGCAGCGAGCCCGAGGAAGCCCGTCGCCTTTGCGATGCGAGCTACTCGCTGGCGCTGACCAACCGCGACGAGATCCTCGCGGCCGAGGTATTGAACACCCGGGGCGGATTCGCCTCCGAATTGGGTGACCTGCAGGGGGCGAAGGCTCTGTACCATCGAGCCCTGATTATGGGCGGCATGGGAACAGAACTTCAGGCGCGGGTCGAGCAGAATCTTGGCATTCTCGCCAACATGCAGGGTGACGTCGAGTCGGCATTGCTCCACTACCGCCATTCACTCGAGACATATCAGAAACTCGGCAACGATCATGGCTGTGCAATGGCGTTCCACAACCTCGGCATGATCAGCGCTGACCGGGGGATGTGGGAAGAGGCGGATTCGTATTATCGCCAGAGCAACGAGATCGCCGAGCGACTGGGTGACAAGCGGATGCTGGCGCTCTGTCTCCTCAATCACTCGGAAGTGCACGTCGCCCGGCAGCGCTTCGAAGACGCGCGGCGCAACGCCGAGGGCGCGCTGGCGATTTTCGACGAGCTGGGCTCGCTCCTCGACAAGACCGACGCCTACCGCGTGATCGGCATCGTCTACCGCGAGACCGGCCGCACCGCCCTGGCCGAAGCGCGGCTGCGCACCTCGGTGGACCTCGCGGCGTCGACCAATTCGGTGCTCTGCCAGGCCGAGGCGACGCGCGAGCTGGCGTTGCTCTACCAGGTCATGGGCCGCAACCAGGACGCGCTGTCGCTGCTGAACGCGGCGCATGGCCTCTTCGGCAAGCTCGACGCGCGCGCCGACCTGGTCGACGTCACCCGCAAAGTGCAGCTCCTCGAGGAAACCTTCCTCAAGGTCGTCCGCGACTGGGGCCAGTCGATCGAATCATCGGACACCTACACCTTCGGTCATTGCGAACGGGTGGCGGGCTACGCCGCCGATGTGGCGCGGGCTCTGGGCCTCGACGTCCAGGCGGTCACCACCATCCGGCTCGGCGCCTATCTGCACGACGTGGGCAAGATCCGCGTGCCGCACGAAGTGCTGAACAAGCCGGGGCGCCTGACCAACGAAGAGTTCGACATCATCAAGATGCATCCCATGTGGGGCATCGAGCTGCTCGAAGCGGTCGAGTTCCCGTGGGACATCAAGCCGATCATCCGCTGGCACCACGAGAAGCACGACGGCACCGGTTATCCCGACCGCCTGCGCGGCGACGAGATCCCGCTGGGCGCCGCCATCATCGGCATCGTGGACGTCTACGACGCGCTGACCACCACCCGCAGCTACCGCGGCGCGATGACGCGCGAGGTCGCGCTGGCCGAGATGCAGCGCAGCAAGCACTGGTGGCGCGGCGACATCTATGAAGCCTTCATGGCCTCGGTCGGTGCTCCCCAGCATCGCGAACAGGAAAGCCTCGCCGCCGACTGAAGCAGTTGCCTCCCGGGCTCCGGCTGACCATCGTCAGTCATGCCCAAACTCACCTGGTTGAGTCACGCGACTTTCCTGCTCGAACATGGCGACAAGCGCGTCATCATCGATCCCTTCCTCACCGGCAATCCCAAGGCCGCGATGCAGTCGCGGGATGTGCCGAAGCTGGACGCTGTTCTTCTCACCCACGGTCACGGCGACCACATAAAGGACGCGGTGCCGCTGGCAACGCGCGACAAGTGCGTCGTCGTCGCCGCCACTGAGCTGGCGAAATTCTGCGCCGCGAAGGGCGCTCCCAGCACGCATCCGCTGGGCATCGGCGGCGGGCACGACTTTCCCTTCGGCCGGGTGCAGCTGGTCGTCGCGCTGCATGGCGGCACGGTGGACGGCGATGAGACGGGGAAGTTCACCACTCAAGCCGCCGGCCTGATCGTCACGGTGGGCGGCGTCCGGATCTACCACGCCGGCGACACGGCGTTGACGATGGACATGCAGCTGCTCGAGGGAAAAGTCGATGTGATGCTGGTGCCGATCGGCGACAACTACACCATGGGACCCGAGGATGCCGCACGCGCCGTGGCCTTCGTGAAACCGAAGACCGCGATCCCCATGCATTTCGGGACTTTCCCGCTCATCGAAGTGGATCCACATCGGTTTGTGAAGGCGGTGGGCACTACCGCGAAGGTCGTGGTGATGCAGATCGGCGATACGCTGGAGCTGTAGCGGCTCAGTTTTCCGAGCTGATCTTCAACGCGTCCCTGGCCTCGCGCACGTAGACCTGGAGCGGCGGGTCGGCATCCAGCCAGACGTCATGGACGAACCGGAAGCCGCGCGCCGCGCCATCCTTGTTGCCCTGGCGAGCCGCGAGCCGCGCGCGGTACAGATACCACATCCCGTCGGTCGGGTACTCGTGCCCCGGCGGATCCCGCATCAGCAGCCGCCCCGCTTCGCCATCCATTTTCTTCGCATCCAGCAGCTGGGCCAGCTGGATGTCATACAGGGCACAGCGCGAGCAGGCGGTATCGGCGAGTGCCAGCAGCCCGTGGATGGCGGTCATCGTATCGCCGCGCGCGAGTGCCGTGAGCGCGCGCGCGCCGTCGGCGATGTACTTCGCGAAAGCCCGCTCGATCGGCGCGCGGCTCGCGCGCCACAGCGAATCGGCGCGCCGCTCGACCGCGTTGAGCGAAACCGTATCGCGCCGTTGTGCCAGCCACGGTGCGCCGATCGCGTCGAGGTTGCGCGGATACAGCGGCCCGGTGAGCGCCCGGCCGAAGACGATGCGCGCGGTATCGGCCGGCACGCCGCCCAGCCAGGCGACGCTCGCGGCGACATAACTGATCGAGTCGGCGGTGCGCTGCCACGCCTCGCGCAGGTGCCCGTGATACGCCAGGGCGCTTCCCATCCACAGCATGAAGGTGTGCGGGTCGCCGTGACTCAGCGTGGCGCGCTGCGGACTCATCAGCCGCGCCAGCCGGACCGAGGTCTCGAGCGAATCGGCCCAGCCGTCGAAATTGACGATCGTCGCCAGCAGCAGGTCGTTCGATGCCGTGTCGAGCAGGGCGGTGACGCCCGCGGATCGGGCCTTCCGGCGATCGAGCAGCTGGCCGGTCAGCCGCATGGCGTCGGCGTAAATGTCCTTGGGATGGAGCTCGAGATAACCGCGGACGTACTCCAGTGCCCCGCGCACATCTCCGAGCTGGCACGCGAGCTCGACTGGATGCAGGAATGCGGGAGCAAAGGCCGAGTCGAGGGCGATGGACCGGTTGAACGCCTCGCGCATCACCCGCTTGTTCGAGAATGCCGGCCAGTGGAAACGCACATCGCCGTATTCATACCAGACCTCGGGATCGCGCGGGAAGCGGCGCGATGCCTCCGCCGTCGTGGCGTAGAGCCGGCGGTAGAAGCGCCAGAAGTTGGCGTTGTCCGGCCCCTGATCGAGCGCCGCCGTCAGCGACTCGGCGACGATCAACATGCTGTCGCGGGGCGGCAGGCCGTGATTGTGCGCCGCCGCGCGGGTCAGGTAGAGGGTCGAGAGGGAGTCGCCGCTCATGCTCTGCCAGCCGATGGTCAGGCCGGCGCGGTAGAGCGCCAGGCTGAAGGTCGAATCCAGCTCGATGGCGCGCTGATAGGCGATGAGCGCCGAATCCCATTCGCTGCGCCGGTAATGCCGCTCCCCCTCGAGGAAGGCGCGGAGCGCCGGCAGCGAACCCGTGCCTAACGAGGCGGTCCGCACCGCGCCGATGGGGCGCGAGCGCGACAGCTCGCGCAGCACTCGCACCGTCAGGCTGTCGGCCAGCCGGTCGAAGCGGGCATCCGACACCGTGATCTCGGCGATCCCCGTCCCCGCCTCGGCATCGACCAGCGACGCCGTGAGCCGGACCGAGTCGTGGCCGGCCCGCTCCACGCGTCCGAACAGCGCCAGCTTCGCGCC
>DASXPG010000097.1:0-18338 GCA_036493755.1 Gemmatimonadales bacterium | reverse complement strand
CCATCGAGGGAAGCGTGACGCGGGAGGTCATGGCCGGTCGCGACCTGGAGCGATTCAGCATCCGCTTTCAGCTGCCGGCTGAGGCGCGTCAATGAAGGACTGGCGCGCAGCCGTGGCACGCATCAGCCCGCGCGAGCGCCGGGCCATAGCACTTGGCGCGAGCCTGCTGCTCGCGGCGTGGGTCTTCTTCAGGATCGTGCCGTGGAGCGCGCGGCAGGTCGCACAGCTGCGGGCGCGCGCCGATCTGGCAAACGGCGCTCTCGTCCGGGCCCGCGCGGCGGAGGCCGGAGAGCCGACGGCGCGTGAGTCGCTCGCTGTACGGGGTCGGGAGCTGGTGGCGCTCGCACCCAAGCTGCTCGGCGGGACCACCAGCGCCGAGGCTGCGGCTGAGCTATCGAGTCTGGTCGGCGGGACGGCGAGCTTGCGCCATGTCCGCATCACCCAGCAGGATGCGCGGAGCGATTCGGGCGCCTCAATCTTCACGCGCGTGAGCATGCGGATCAGCGCCGACGGCGACGCCGGCGGCATCGGCGGCTGGCTCGCGGATCTCGAAGAAGGGCCACGGCTGATCGAGGTGCGATCGCTGGCCATCTCTTCGCCCGAGCCGGCGGCGCCCGGAAATCAGCCGGAGCGGCTGCATGCCGACGTGGTGATTGACGGCTGGGCCAGTCTGCGAGGAACGCGCTAAGTGCGAATCGCCCGTTACGCACATCCGGCGCTGATGGCCACAACGTTTCTGTCGCTGGCCACGGCGCTGCGGTTCGCTGTCGCTGCACCACGGCCTCGCTCGGAGATCGCTGCCGCAGCACGCCCGTCGGCCGTGGCATCGAGCAGTGGCCAGCAGATGAACGCCCTGCCCGACTCGCTAGCGCACATCATCTCGAATCGCGATCTGTTTCGCGCCTCGCGGACGCCGGCCGCGGTACGCTTCGATCCGGTCAACGCCGACCGCCCCAATCCCTCACAGCCAAATCCCGCGCGCCCGGCGTTCGTCCTCTCGGGCATTCTCTTCGGCGAGCAGCCCGCTGCACTGCTCGACGGCGTCCCAGGCTTCGAGTCAACGCGAGTGCTGCACGTCGGCGAGAAGTTCGGCGCGTATCAGGTGCGGGCCATCACTTCGGATCGGGTCGTGATCTCGGCACCTGACACCACGTGGACCCTGCGGCTCAAGGCGAAGGCCCAATGAAACGATGGCCCTTGATCCTTGCTGTAGCGTGGCTAGGTGGGACGGCGGCGGTTCACGCCCAGGACACAGCCAGCGTTCGAATCACTGGCGACAGCGTCGCCGTGCATTTCTTCGACGCCGATCTACGCGCCGTGGTGCAAGCGCTTGGCCACTACCTCGACCGGCCGGTACTCTTCTCCAATGTGCCGGGCAATCGCGTCACCCTCGACACTCCGCATCCCGTCGCTCGCGCGGATCTGTTGCCCCTGCTCCGCGGGCTCGCGGAGTCGCAGAACCTGGAGCTGGTCCGAGACTCGGCGTACTACCGCCTCAAGCCAAAGGAACCGCCGGCACCGGTTCAAATGCAGCCGGCGCCGACTCCCGGAAGCGGCCAGGGCCCGTTTCTTCAGCTCACCGTCGTACCGCTGCGGCACGCGCGCGCGGCCGACGTGGCGGCGACGCTCAGCGCGCTGTATGGCGCCGCCGGCGCCGACCTGGGTGGCGGCCGGCCCGGCACGCTCTCCGACGAGCTGCGCCGCAACGTCATGCCGCCGGTCGGGACGCCGCCGCCCGCACCGGTCGCCCCGGGCGCGGTCACGCGCAGCGCCGTGCTCGAGGGCGCCGTGACCATCGTCCCCGATCCGTTCACCAATGCGCTGCTGATCCGCGCCAGCGAGCATGACGCTGCTCTCCTGACGCAAGCGGTCGCCGCGCTGGACCTCCGGCCGCTCCAGGTCGTCATCGAGGTGGTCATCGTCGAAGCGCAACGGGACGAGCAGGCGGCGTGGGGCCTGGGGCTGGACTTGCCGGCCACGCCCATTCATGGCGGCGGTGGCGCGACCGTGGAAGGGACGCAGATCGGCGGCGGGCTGAGCGACTTCGTCATCAAGGTGCTGAACCTCGGTCACGCCCAGCTCAACGCCGTGCTCCAGGCCGGAGCCTCAAACGGGAGGGTGCAGATCCTGAGCCGGCCGGTGCTGCTGGCCGCCAACAATCACGACGCGCGCATCATGGTCGGCAGCCAGCGGCCCTTTGTGCAGGTGAGCCGGACCCTCGCGACCGACAACACCGCGCGCGACCAGGTGGTCGAGTACAAGGACGTCGGTACGCGCCTCAACGTGCGGCCCACCATCAGCGCCGACGGCTACGTGACCCTCGAAGTCACCCAGGAGGTCAGCAACGCGACCAGCGAGACCCAATTCGGCGCGCCGGTCATCTCGACCCGCGAGGCCTCGACGCAGGTGACGGTCCACGACGGCCAGACCATCGTGCTGGGCGGGCTGCTCGACCGGCAGAACGACCGCAACACCGGCGGCGTCCCCTTCCTCTCGGATCTACCCGTGGTTGGAGGGCTCTTCGGGCGGCAGTCGCATCACTTGACCGAGACCGAGCTATTCCTTTTTCTGACGCCGCGCGTTCTCCGCACTGACGCCGAGGCCGACAGCGTGACCCAACGGTACCAAGGGCCCGAGCGCTAGCAGACCCAACCCGCAATGGTCCGAACCGCACTGCGCTGCCCCGATGACGGGAGTTCGTCCTGGCTTGGCCATGTTGAGGGGTGGCCCCGACTTGCCAACTACTCAGCGCCGAGCCGAACTTATGGGCATGCTTGCCCCAGCATCCTGGACCGCCGACATGGTCCGCGCCCTGCCCGACGACGGCAACCGCTACGAGGTCATCGACGGCGAGCTGCTGGTGACGCCGGCTCCGTCCTGGACACACCAGCGCGCGGTCCGGGAGCTGATGGCCGCGCTCCTCGGCTACGTGGATGAGCACAAGACCGGCGAGGTGATGCTGTCACCTTCCGATGTCGAGCTGGACCCGCGCGGCCTGGTGCAGCCGGACGTGTTCGTGGTGGGATTGGTAGACGGCCGGCTCCCCAAACAGTGGAACTCCGGCGCTCCGCTGTTGCTCGTGATCGAAGTACTCTCGCCCGGCACCGCCCGCACCGACCGGCAAACCAAGCGGCGCCGCTACCAGCGCGCCGGCATCCCCGAATACTGGATCGTGGACACCGACGCCCGGGTCATCGAGCGCTGGCGCCCCGAGGATCTCCGTCCCGAGGTACTCGCCGATACCATCAAGTGGATGCCGGGGCCGGCGCCGGCCCCGCTGACCATCGAGCTGCCCCGGCTTTTCGCCCGCGTCCATGCCGAGACCTCCTGACCGTCGTGGACAAACGATCCGGCACTCGCCTAGATTGAGCCAATTATGACCGACATCTCGCTCAGCGCGTCCGGATTGGTCGCCGTTTCGGCACGGGCGTTCCACGCGCTGCGCGACCGCGTGGGCGCCCAAGCGCTCCAGGAAGCGGGCTACGCCGCCGGTGAAGGCACCTACCAGGCATTTGTCCATTGGCTGCCGGGTCACGCCAGCGTCGATGACCCCAAAGAGCTGGCCGCGCCGAGGCTCGCCGAAGTCCTCTCGACCTTCTTCTCGTCGCTCGGCTGGGGCAGCGTCGAAGTCACCGCGCTCGGCGATGCCGCCGTCGCCTTCGACTCGCCCGACTGGGCCGAAGCACAGCCCGGCGCCTCGATCCAGTATCCCGGCTGCTACTTCACGGCCGGACTGCTGGCCGACTTCATGAGCCGCATCGGCGACGCGCCGCTGGCAGTGATGGAAGTCGAATGCCGCTCGCGCGGCGACGCCCGCTGCCGCTGGCTCGTCGGCGCACCCGACACGCTCCAGGCACTGTACCAGCACATGGCACAGGGGGCAGACTACATGGCGGTGCTGGGAGCCTGAAGAGAACCAGGTAGGTAAGAACCAAGAGCCAAGTAAGTAAGAAGAGCCCGCCATGTTCAGGCGGGCTCTTTTTGTATCTGGTTCTTTCGTACTTGGTTCTGCCTTACCGGATTGTCACCGTCCCCGTCCCGCTCTTCCCCTCGCTCGCCGCGGTCACGGTCACGCTGCCGGAGTGCAGTCCCCGCAGCACCAGCCAGTTTCCGTACGCTCCGAACACCTGCACCTTGCTCGAGTCAGTGAGGCTCCATGTGACGGTGCGGTTGCCCAGAATCTGTCCCTGGTCGTTCTTGAGGATCGCCACCAGCGGTACGCTGTCGCCGACCGAGATGGTCTGGCTCGCCGGCTGGAGCGTGACCGTCGCAACCGGGCCGGTCGGTACACCGCCGCCGGTGGTGCTGGTATCGATCCCGCCGCCGCCGCCACCCGTGCCCGTGGTATCCGTGCCACCCGTCGAATCGCGGACGAGCACCACGTTCCTGGTGGTCTGCTGGCCGGCCGTGACGTTGACCGGGACGCCGCTGATGGAGAGGCCGGATCCCTGCACGCTAAGCGTGTAGGAACCTTCGTGGACGAATGACGCCACGTAGTGGCCGGTAGCGTCGGTCCGCGTCGCCGTGTTGACGGAGCCGCCGGCGCCGGGCTGCGGCAGACCCATGACCATTACGTACGCGCCCGCGACCGGCGTCGGGTTGCCTTCGATGTCCGGACCCGTGACCAGGCCGGCCACACTGCCGGTCTCGGCATCATTGACCGCGCGGATCACGGGGAAGAACCAGAGCGCACCGTTGCCATTGTCCGCAAAGGTCTGGTTGACGTCGAAGTCGATGACGATCTGGGCGCCGGCGTCGGGCACATCGAGCGCGTGCTCGACGAAGGCGTAGAGTGTCAGCTCGCCCCCCACCGGCCACTGCACGGTCACCGGCGTGCCGGTCGAGCTGGTGACGCTCGACAGCGAGGTATTGATGACGACGCGCACCGCCCGATATTGGCCGGCCGGCAGATTGACCTCGCCGGCGAGCGCCGTGGTGCCGTTCTGGAGATCGAGCAGGTTGAATGTCTTCTGCGGCTGCGCGATCGTCACCCAGTCGGCGCTGGTGCACAGCTGGTTGATCGAGCACGAGGTATCCATGCTCGTGGTCGCCTCGATGCTCTTGATGTAGAGATCGGCGCGGCCGAGTGCGCCGATCGGGGGCGCATCGGTGAGCAGGACCTTGGTGCTGCCGCTGCCGCCGGCGATCGAGCTCGAGTCGGAGCAGGCGGCCATCGCGCCAACCATCAGAACTGCCAGGAACAACCGGGTGCGTTGCATCAGTAGGTCTCCGTTTGGGTTTCTACTCATGTAACGCGGGACTCGCCGCGCTTCTGACACGCAAGTCCACATTGTAACGGTCGGTACCCTGCGGGGCGACGAAGGAACGTTGCGTCTCGCCGCCGATCTGCACCAGTACTCGGGAAACGCCGGCCGGCACGCGGATGACGTAGCCGGCATCCGACGCCGGACGGTTGATGATGCGGAGCCCGTCGGGGCCGATCGCCAGCTCGGCGGCATCGCTCCGGCCGACGATCGCGGCGGTGACGAGGTTGCCGGTCGCGGGGACGATGCTCAGCGTGCCTCCCGCCGCCTGGCGCCCGCTCAGGCGCACCACCAGCGGATCGATGGCCGCGAAACTCACCGCACCGGCGGGGTTCGCCGGCGCCGGAACCGGCTGCGCCAGCGGAGTCGCCGGCACCGCCGGCGCGCCCGCGAGCGTCGTCCAGACCGAATGCACCGTGCTCACGATCCAGGCGCGCACCGGCGGCACGCCGGCGCCGGCGATGAGCAGCAGGATGGCAGCGGCCACCTGCCACGTTCTCCACGGGGTCCGGCGGCGCGCCACGAGCCCGGCCGGCAACGACAAGGGCCGGGGCGGCGCATCGGTGGCCGCCAGCAGCGCCCCCATCCGGACCGCGCGCTGCCTAACGAGTTCCACGTCGTCGAATGCTCTCATGGCACATCCTCCCGGTCGAGATCCAGCCGCTGGGCCAGCTTGCCCAAGGCCCGCGCGTACATGGTGCCGATCGAACCTGTCGTGGTTCCCACCGCCTCGGCGATCTCGCGATGGGCAAAGCCTTCCTCGCGCATCAGCAGCACGGCCCGCTCCTTGTCGTTCAGCTGCGCCAGTCCCTGGCGGACCTTGCGGCGCAGCTCCTCGCGTTCGATCGACGCGGCCGGATCCTCCGCCGCTCCGGCGAAGGGAACCTGTTCGGGCGTCGCTTCGACCAGCGCGATGTGGCGCTTCGCGCTGCGCATCGCGTCGATCGCGATGGTGGTTGCGACCCGGAAGAGCCAGCCGCGCAGCTGGTCGTCACGCCGCGGCGGCCGCTCGGCGAGCCGCACGAAGGTGTCCTGCACCACGTCCTCGGCCAGGTCCGCGTCGCCGGTGTATCGCGCCGCATAACGGAACAGCTCGCCTTGGTGCCGCGCGAAGACATCGGCCAGCTCCATCCGTCAGAAGGCGACGCGCACGCCGACCAGGGGCAGAATCGGCACGCCCTTGTCGAACCGATCGCACAAGCCGCCAGGCACCGGGAGCAGCGTCGGAGGACTCGCCGCGCTGCACTTGATGGTGCCGAAGTAGGTGACCGCATTGGCGCGATCGAGCACGTTGCGCAGCTGGAGAAACGCGCCGATGCGAAACCGGCCGACGCTGCGGGTCCAGTCGACCAGCGCATCGAGCGAGGCGTAGCCCGGCGCGCGCTCGGCATTGGGGAGCCCGATGGTCAGCGCCGAGGTATCGGGCTGCGAGCATTGCGACGTCGTCGAGTCGCAGGCCGTCTGCCCGATGATGAAACGGGAGAAGGGCGCGCCGCTCGCCGCCGTGAACGCCCCGCCGACGCGCCATGCCGTCCCCATCCGCATCATGGCGGTGACATTCGCGACGTTCCGCCGGTCGGCGGTCGAGGGATACCAGTACGGACCACCGATGGTCGAAATGCCGGATGGGCTCAGCTGCATCGACTGGCTCAGCGTGTACGAGGCCGACATCGTCAGGCGCCCCACCAGCTTCCGCACCGACAGCTCCAGGCCGTGCGCGCGATTTTCCGAACTGACGAAAATCGGGCGGAAGCTGGCGAGGCCGCCCGGCGCGGGCTCGGGGACCGCCATCCCGGTCGCGCGCCGAAGGTACAGATTCGCCGACGCGCTCCACCCGGCGCCCACGTAGGTCTCGACCCCGGTGGTAGCGATGTCGGAGCGGAGCACCGGAATGGTGTCGTTGGCCAGCAGCCAGACGTCGGTGATGTAGAGATCGGGACCGATGCTCGGACCCGCCGGTGCCAGCGCCTGGGTGTACTGGAAGGATCGCTGCACCGCGGCGGTGAAGGTGACGCGCGTCCCCGGCGGCGTCGCCCGGATCGCGAGCCGCGGCGCCAAGCCCGGACCCCTCGCGTTAGGCAGCGGGCGATGCGCATCCAGCCGGAGTCCCGTTTCCACCGCCACGTGCCGTCCGACCCCCCAGCGCTTCTCGGCCCAGAGACTGGTGACGGGAAGCCGCGCGTCGAGCACCAGCGAGTTGTCGAGACCCGACACCGGGTAGGGCCGGGGATACTGCCCGTCGAAGTGCTGCGACTCCACCGCGAGCTGGATGCCCGCCGACCAGGTGGGCGGAGCCACGTTGCCGTGCGGCGTGATTTCGGTGGAGAGCAGCGTCTGCTGCACCGAGTTGCTCAGCGGCGCATGGCTCGGCAGCGACGCCGCGATGCCGGCGGTATCGACCTTCGGGCCCAGGTCACCGGTGAAGTTGCTGACCCCGACCGTGGTGCGGGTGTGCCAGTGGCCCAGCGGCGCGAGCAGGCTCACCCGGCCGGCGTGATTGCCCCAGTGGCCGGTGGTGGGCCGGAGCAGGCCGGGCACCGCGTCGTCGACATGGTCCTGCTCCAGCAGGCCGCTCGCCTCGAGCCCGAAGCCGCGGCCCAGCTCGGCGTCGAAGCGTCCGGTCAGGTCGAAGAAGGCGTAGGGGATGTAGGTCCCGCTGTCGGCGCCTAACGATTCGGCGATGCGGGTCGCGAAATCGATGTAGGAGCGGCGCGCCGCGAGCATCAGCGCGGTGTGCCCGTTCGGGGCGACCCAGTCGGCGGCGCCGCGGGCGCTGATCACCGACAGCTCGCCCAGGCCGCCACTGCGCGAGGGCCGCCGCGAGGTCACGTCGAGGACGCCCGCCGCGCCCTCGCCGATCTCCGCGGAGCGCACGCCGGGCTGAAAGGTCGCCGTGCCGATGGCGTCGGGGTTCACGCCGGCGAAGACGCCGATCGCGTGCACCGGGTTGAAGAGCGGGAGTCCGTCGAAGTAGACCCGGGTCTGGCTCCAGGGCGCGCCCCGGGTCCAGATCGACGCCGTGAAATCGTCCCTCGTGGAGACACCGGGAAGCCGCTGCACCGCGCGGAAAAGATCGGTCTCGCCCAGGGTCACCGCCTCGACGACGTCGGAGTGCGTCAGCACCTCGGCGTCGCCTTCGAGGAACCGCTCGTCCCGATACTGCTCGGCATCGAGCCGGCCGTAACGAAGCTCCTCGCTGGGAGCGCGCAGCCGCGCAAAGGGTTCGGTCGTGGTCCCCCGCGTGTCCATCGCCTCGAGCCGGATGGGATTCACGACCAGGCCCACCGATACCCGGAACGGCACCGCCTGCGACAGATCGACCTGGAGCACCGCGGGATGAAAGCCAAGGTGCCTGACGAGGAGCCGGTACACCCCGGCGTTCAGCGGAGCGAAGCGATAGGCACCGTCCTGGTCGGTGATGGACACCAGGGAACGGCCGAGGAAGGTGCCGCCTCCCGACGCGACGACGCTGGCGTCGCTGGCCGATTCGAGAATCACTACGGCGCCGCCGATCGGCTGCCCGCTCGCCGCCGCGACGACGGTCCCCGACACGGCGCCATTCGGCGCGGCGCCGTTCTGGGCGCGAAGGGCTGGTGGCGTCGTGATCAGCAGCAGGGCGGCGAAGCCGGGGAGATACCGCATCGTACAGGGAAACGAACGGACGGCCCGCATTCTGACCGCCCCGGCTAGCGCCGGGCGACGTTTACGCCATCGAGGACCATCGGAGGGATGCGCCGGGTGCCGCCCTGCCACTTGGCGTCACGGCCCAGCGCCTTGATCCGGCCGAGCAGCTCGAAGGCGTTGCCGGCAACCGCTGCGTCTTTTACCCGGCCGGTCAGCTCGCCATTCTCGATCCGCCAGGCCAGCGCCACCGGATGACTGAAGGCGCCGCTGCTGGTGTTCCCCTGCCCCACGCCGATCAGCTCGTCGACGATCAGGCCATCGCCAACCGCCCGCCACAGCGACGTCTCGTCATGCTCGCCGGCGCCGATCACCAGGTTCGAATAGCTGATGCCGGGCTTCCCGAAGGTCGAGCGACTGCCGTGGCCCGTCGGCTTCACGGCGGCGCGGGTGGCGGTCTCGAGATCGTAGACAAAGGCGCTGACCACGCCCTTTGCGATCAGCAACAGCGGTTTCGATACCACGCCCTCATCATCGGCGGCGCGCGAGGCAACGCGTCCCGCAACGAGGGGATCGTCGGTGAGCGAGAAAGCCGCGTCGAACTTCATCTGGCCGAGCTTGTCGCCCAGGGGCGAGACACCCTGCAGCACGCTCTTGCCCGAAAGGGCCTGGTTGATGGGGAGGAGCACGGCGCTCATTCCCTGCGGCGTGAAGAGTACCGGCAATCGTCCTTCGGGCGGCTCCACGATGCGGAGCGAGCGCTCGATCTTGGTGACGATCGCCGCCACCATCGCCTCGAGCTCCTTCGCCGACGGGACGCCGGTTCCGTAGACCACGTCATACGCCATCAGCACGTCGTCGCCGGCGACCCGCGTCACCTCGGCGCTGACCGTGATGGCGGTGGCGCGCTGCTCGACCAGCTGGCCGCTGGTGTTGGCGAAGCGCGACGTCTCGATGTGCCGTTCGACCGACGCGCCCACCTGCCAGCCGTCGCGGCTCAGCGGCTCGACCACCGATCTGCCTAACGATGCTAGCGCGGCCACGTCGAGCTTTCCGGCATCGGCATCGAAGGTCTTCACCGGCGGCACCGGCCCGGGCCCGGGGAAATCGAGCGCCAGCGTTTCGCCTTCCGCGGCGGAGGCCAGCGCGCGCGCGACGACGTCATCCGGCCCGGCGAGATCGGTCGTTCCGGCGGTGCCGACCTTGCCGCTCGCGATGACGCGCAGGTTGAGTCCCGCTTCCTGCGAGAGAGTGCTGCCCTTGAGCCGGCCCGATTCAAAGGAAAGGGAGAGCACCGACGAATCGCGCAGCAGTGCGTCCGCGGTGAGACCGCGCCGCTTCACCAGCTCCATCACCTTCTCGATCATGACGGAAACTAGCCGGTCGGGCCGCAGTTCAACCACCGCCGACCCGAATCAGGCGGGAGAATCAGGAGGATCAGAATCAGGTCAGAATCGGAACCGGAAAAGGAAACAGGGCGGTGAAATCCCGCCCTGTTCCTGAATCTGATTCTAATTCTTCCGATTCTCCTGCCTGATTCTGGCAGTTACTAGCGCCATCTCCCCTCGCGGAAGTACCACCCGCGCCGCGCATGAACCCAGCGTCCCGCTTCCCAGCGGTGATAGCGGCCTGGCGGGACTTCCCAATGACCGGGAGCCCACACGTAGTTGCCGCCTTCCCACCGATAGTAACCCGCGACCCACACGTGCCTCGGGCTCGGCGCGACGCCGTAGGTCTCGACGACGGCGACCGGCGGGCTGCGATCCACGACCTCGACACGCCCCGGAGCTGGGTTGGAGGCGCACGCCGACACGGCGATGAGCGACCCCACCAGGAGGGCCTGCAATCCGGTTTTGCGTGACATGTTCAATTCTCCTTTCGAGAAAGCCGCTGGCTCGCGGCCTTCACTTCGTTAGACGGAGGATAGGCTTTCGGCATTAAGGTGTGAGGCGCATCACGCTGGCATCGCGGTGGGAACATCAACGCCAGTAGCCCTTTGTCAGAACCCAGCCCTGGCTCCTGTCGTGGTGCCAGGCGGCGGGTTGCCAGCGATGCTTTCCTTCCGGCGGCACCGTCCAGAAACCGGGAACCCACACATGATGTCCATTCACCAGGTTCCAGTAACCCGATACGTATGCCCAGCCCGGATGCGGCGCAGAGCCGACGCGCTCGGGACGATTCTCGGGCGGAGCCTCGGCAGCGACCGCCTCGACGCTCACCGGCGCCACTGGGTGTGAACAGGCCGGCGCACACAGCAGCACGCTCAGAGCGAGCGCACCCAGAGTCCTCCGCGATCCGCGCATCGTCCCACTCTACACCCGGTTCCGCTCAAGGCTCCAGATCGAGACTCCGCCAGAGGTACCACGACGCGATGGTCGCGTACGGCGACCATGCCTTGCCGATCTTCAGCACCCGCTTCGGGCTCGGCATGCTCCGCAGCCGATACGCACGCTGCACCGCTTTGCGGATGCCGAGGTCGAGCTCGGGAAGCACGTCGGGCCGGCCGAGGCGCGACATCAGGAACATCTGCGCCGACCATTTGCCGATCCCTTTCACTTGCGTGAGCGCGGCGATGATCTCGTCATCCGGGAGCTGCTCGACGTTCTCGAGCGCCAGTGTCCCGGCATGGACCTTGCCGGCGAGATCCTTGATGTACGCAGCCTTTTGCCGGGAGAGTCCGGCGCCTCGCAGCGACAGATCGTCGGCGGCGGCGACATCGCGCGGATGCGGCGGCTGCGTCGGAAAGAGCGCGACGAAGCGGCCGTGGATCGTCGAGGCAGCCTTGGTACTCAGCTGCTGGTAGACGATAGCGCGGGTGAGATGGAAGAAGTGGCTGTGCTCGGATCGGGCCACAAAGCGGCAGGGGCCGACGAGCTTGATGAGCCGCCCCATCACCGGGTCGACTCGTTTCAGGTGATTCAGAGCTTTGGTGTGGGACACGCCTGAAAACTACGAGAGGCAGGGAGATCCTGGGAATTCTCTCCCTGCCTCCTTTATGCACTTCAGCGAATCGTCAGATTCGCGCGCTACCCCGTCCGCGCCACCGCATCATCCGCATGCGGGCCATACCCATGCGGCCGCGGGCCATACCCATGCGGCCACGCATCATCATCGGACGTCCGCCGCGCATCCCGCGCCGCATGCCCATCCTGCGGCCGTGGCGCCGGCGAAACCGGCGATGCCGCGGGCCGCTCATGGACATCCGGCCTTGCCGCGCCACGAAGGAACGCTGCGGCGCTGGAGCCTGGGCCGGGCTTTGCGCGCTGAGCGGAGCCGCCGCCAGCACGCCGATGGCCACAATGGCCGCCTTCAGTACGCCACGAAGCATGGAGATTCCTCCGTCAGGGTCACCAATCTGACGCTGGACGGAGGAGAGAGTTAAGGAGCGGTACGTGCCTGCTAGTTCGAGACTTCCCCGCCAACGAGGAGCTGGCGGAAGCGAACGTGGGGCGCGCCCTCGGTCACCGGCAGCGGGAACTGGCCGCCTTTGCCGCAGCCCCCGCCCATCTGATTCCACTGGAAGTCCCCGGCCACCGCATCGATCGCCTGTAGAGACTGAAAGAGATTCCCCGCCAGCGTCACATCCTTCACCAGCTCGGCGATCTTGCCGTTGCGGATCATGTACCCGTGGGCGGCACTGAAGGAAAAATTCTCGAGATAGGTCTGTCCGCCGATCGCATCGACCGCGTAGACACCCAGGGAGATTCCATCGAGCAGATCCTCGAGCGTCCCGCTGCCGCCGGCGATGTAGGTGTTCGTCATCCGGACGATGGGCGCGTGCCGGAACGAGATCGCGCGGGCGTTGCCGGTGGGCTTTTCGCCCATCGCGCCGGCGGTTTCGCGCGAGTGCAGGCGGCCGACGAGAATGCCCTTGTCGATGAGATGGGTGTCCTGGGTCGGCGTCCCTTCATCATCATAGGGGAGCGTGCCGCGCAGCCCGGCGGCCGCTCCGTTGTCGCCGATATTGACGATGTCGCTGCCGAAGCGGCGTCCCAGCGTCATCATCTCGCGCGCCTGGGGATTCTCGTAGACGAAGTCGGCCTCGGAGAGATGCCCGAAGGCCTCGTGCACGAAGACACCGGCGAGCCGGGGATCGAGCACCACGGGCAGCGACCCGCCCTGCACCGTCGGGGCATCGAGCAGCGCCACCGCTCGTTCGGCCGCCGTCGTGAACATCGCCTCGCGATTCTGCACCGCGTTCCAGCCCTTGCGCAGGCCTAACGATTCCAGCGAGCGCTCGATCCGGCCGTTGTTGCGGGCCGTCGCCTGCGCCGACAGGCCGATCTCGGGCCGCACCTCGTGCAGCCAGGTCCCGTCGCTGTTGGCGTACCACCACTCGGTGCGGTCGTCGTAGTAGGTCGCCGAGGTGTCGGCGATGCGGTCCGACGCGCCGAGCATGAGGCCGTTGAGATGCTCGAGGTAACGCCGCTTCTCGGCCAGCGGGATGGTCATCGGATCCCCGTCCACCGCGGGGACGACCTCGTCGACGCGCACCGGAGCGGGGGCCAGCCGGATCGGCTCGGCGAGCGCGATGGCGCGCGACATCTCGCCCGCCTGCTCGAGCATCGCGGGGAGATCATCCAGGGTGGTGAAGGAGGCGACGCCCCAGCCATGTCCGTCGCGCAACACCCGCACGTTGCCACCGGCATCGACGTTCTCGGCCGCCAGCTCGAGCCGCTTCCCGCGGAACACGACGCGCGTGGTGCGGGCCTTCTCGACGCGCACTTCGGCGTAACCAGCGGTGAACTTCCTGAGCGCCTCGGTCAGGCGGTCGCGCATGTTGGTGTCATTGCCGTTCACGGCTTCCTCCGCATATCGTCGCCCCGCCGTGGTGGAATGAGGCCCGCGGCGAGCATGGCTTCTTCATAGTCGGGACGGACCACGATCTCGCCATCCTGGATCACATCGCGGTCCCACGGCAGAATCACGAAGCTGGGATTGGTGAGCGCGGCGAAGTCCGGGGCATACTCGCCGGTGCGAATCGCCACGGCGGTCTTTACCATTTTCGCCCGCTCTTCCTTCAGAACGCTGACGGCGAGACGAATCGTGTCGCCGCTCTCGCAGGTGCTGTCCACCAGTAGAACCTGGCGGCCCGCCGCACTCAGCGTGGGCCGATGGATCAGCGCCGGCGCCTCTCCTACGTCGGCGCGGCGCAGCGACATCGACGCGAAGTCCACGCGCAGAATGCTGGCGATCACCGCGCCGGGCATGACGCCCGCGCGCGCGATGCCGATCACCAGATCGGGCTGGTACGAGCGCCAGACCTTCAACGCCAGGGCGCGGCAGAGCTCGCCGAAGAACGGCCAGTCGACTTCGAGAACGGACTTGGGAGTTGAAGTTCGCTTGCGCGTTGCCATGGACACCGGGAATCGGGAATCGGGAATCGGAAAAGACTCCTCTTGGTAAACTAGTCTGCCTGAATACGGTCCCGCTGTCCCAATTCCCGATTCCCGATTTGTGATTCCCGGCCGTAGCTTTCCCGCAACACCGCAAACTCACTATTGTCATGCGTTTGCCGGATCATTAATTTCGCATTCCATGGGTCTATTCCGGCGGATTTTTGGCGGAAACGAGAGCATCGCCAACCCCGTCAAGCCGCAACGCCTGGATTATCTCAACGAAGCCCTGTCGCTCGAGCGGGCAGGCGATTTCGACGCCGCCATTGTCAGCTACCGGCTCGCCCTGCGCGACCATCCCAACGATCCGCGCATTCTCCAGAATCTCGCCATCGCGCAGAGCCGCACCGGCAAGACCGAAGATGCGATCCGTCATTACCGGCGCGCGCTGGAGCTCGACGGGACGCTGGCCGGCGCGCACTATGGTCTCGCCTTTCTGCTGCTCAGGCGCGGCGAAAACGAGGGCGCGGTGAAGCACCTGCGCGCCTTTCTCGGCAATCCTCCCAAGGGACCCGAGGGCGCGCGCTGGGTCGAGCATGCGGCGGAGGCGCTGCACCAGCTCGAAGCTCTGCCGCCACCCGCTGCCGCGGGGATGGAGGGCGCCTGAGGTTCTCCCACGCCGCGCTCGCCGCGGCGTGCTGCTTCATCGGCCTCTCGTGTGAAGGCCTGACCAGCAGCTCGTCGCAGCCCTACGCCGTCGTGATCGTCTCGCCTCCCGACAGCATGCACGTCGGGGACACGGTGGTCATCCACGCCCGGGCGCTCAATCGCAGCGGCGATACCATCCAGGGCGCGCCGCTGGTGCTCATCTCTCTCGCACCGGATACCATGAGCGTCGACTCGGCGCGATTTGCCGTGGTAGGGCTGATCGCCGGCGTCGGGCGCGCCGTGGTGAAGGACGGAAGCCTCTTTTCCGCACCCTTACTGATACCAATCCACTAGTCGTAGATTGGCGCTGAGGAGGCCTGATGGCCGCACCCGGCACGCTTACCCAGCTCTTCTTCCATACCGTCGACCGCCTGGCACCAGCGCAGCGCGCCGCGCTCCGCTTCAAGCAGGGCGGCACCTGGCACGACATCACCCATACCGAGCTGCTGGACCGGGTGATGCGGTTCGCCATCGCCCTCCGCAAGCTCGGTGTGCAGCGCGGCGACCGCGTCGCGATTCTCTCGGAAAACCGGCCCGAGTGGGCGATCACCGATTTCGGCTGCCTTGCGGACGGCGTCACCGACGTCCCGATCTATCCCACCCTGCCGGCGAACCAGATCCGCTACATCCTCGCCGACTCGGGCGCCGTCGCCATCGCCGTATCGAGCGCGGCGCAGCTGGCCAAGATCCTCGAAATCCGTGCCGAGCTGCCGGGGCTCAAGCACATCATCGCTTTCGATGCCAACGCCACCGGCCCCGGTGTCATCAGCTTCGCCGACCACCTGGCCTCGGGAACCGGCGGCGATACCGCCCGCTTCCGCGCCGAGGCACTGACGGCAAAGCCCGATGACCTGGCGACCATCATCTATACCTCGGGGACGACCGGCGACCCCAAGGGCGTGATGCTGACCCACGGCAACATCGCCAGCAATTGCGCCGATGCGATGCCATCCTTTGGCCTCAGCGACAACGATTCGACCCTCTCGTTCCTGCCGCTGTCGCACATCTTCGAGCGAATGGGCGGCCACTACTCGGTCATCGCCGCGGGCTGCACCATCAATTACGCCGAGAGCATCGACACCCTGGTGGTGAACCTGGGCGAGGTGCGGCCGACGCTGGTAATGAGCGTGCCGCGGGTTTACGAGAAGATCTACGCCCGCGCCCTCGAGAACGCCCTGGCCTCACCGGTGCGCAAGCGGATTTTCTTCTGGGCCAAGCGGGTGGGTGAGCGCTGCGCCGATCTGCATTTCGAGGGACGCGAGCCGGCCGGCTTGCTGGCGATCCAGTACGCCATCGCCAAAAAGCTGGTCTTCTCCAAGCTCCAGGCACGGGTCGGCAACCGGCTCAAGTTCTTCATCTCGGGTGGCGCGCCGCTCCCGACCGATATCGCCCGCTTCTTCTTCGCCGCGGGCCTGCCGATTTACGAGGGCTACGGCCTTACTGAAACCTCACCGGTGATCACGGTCAACACGCCCGCGAAGCACCGTCTCGGCACCGTCGGCCAGATCATCCCCAACGTGCAGGTGAAGTTCGCCGAGGATGGGGAGATCTGCGTGAAGGGCCCGAACGTGATGAAGGGTTACTACAACAAGCCCGAAGCTACGCGCGAAGCGATCGACGCCGAGGGGTGGTTCCACACCGGCGACATCGGCGAGCTGGACAATGGCTACCTCAAGATCACCGACCGCAAGAAAGACCTCATCGTCACCGCCGGCGGCAAGAAGATCGCGCCGCAGCCGATCGAGGGGCTTCTCAAGAAGAACAAGTTCGTCTCCAACGCGGTAATGCTCGGCGACAAGCGGAAATTCGGCATCATGCTGGTGGTGCCGCAGTACGAGCATCTCGAGCCGTGGGCCAAGCAGAAGAACCTGGTCTGGAAGGATCACCGCGAGCTGATCGGCCTGCCCGACGTCCACGCGAAGATGGAATCCGAAGTGCTGGGGGAGCTGGAAGAGCTGGCGAAATACGAGCGGCCCAAGAAGATCCTGCTCCTCGAGCACGACTTCACCATCGAGTCGGGTGACCTGACGCCCACGTTGAAAGTGAAGCGTCGCGTGGTGGAGAAGAAGTACCAGCGCCAGATCGACGCGATTTATGACGAAGTGGAAAAAGAAGGCAAGGAAGGCGCCGTGGGCGCCGCCGCGCACTAGCCTCCGCGGCGTTCCGGCGCGATTCTCGCCAGCTCATCCTTCTCGACGGGCAAGCCGGCCTTGATCCAGGCCTTGATACCGCCCTGGAGATTGGCGACGTCGTGCCTGCCTAACGAGCGCAGTACGGCCGCCGCCACGGCCGACCGGCCGCCACCCTCGCAATGCAGCACCACCGGGCGATCCGGCGGAATTTCCGCCACCCGCGCCGCCACCTCGGCCAGGGGAATGTGGATGGCGCCCGCCACGTGGCCCTCATCCCACTCCGACTGGCGCCGCACATCCACGATGGTGACGTCACCGGCCAGCGCCTGCCGCGCCGCCTCGGCGGCGGGTAGCTGGGTCGTCGAATCGAGCGGGGCGCCGATGTCCTCGGGTGGCAGCCAGCCGGCGACGTCGTCGAGTCCGACCGACGCCAGCGCGGTGATCACTTCGTCGAGCGCGGATTCCCGCGCCACGAGGTAGATGGGCTTGTCGTAAGGCAGCACGCTGCCGGCGTAGGTCGCCAGGGAGCTGCCGAAGGGGATGTTGAGGCTCCCCCGCACGTGGCCGGCCGCGAAATCGAGCGTGCGGCGCGTATCGGCGACGGCGGCGCCTTCGCCGACCAGATCGCGCAGCGCATTGCCGGGAATCCGGTCGGGGCGCGTGGTGCGCCGCGCCGGCGGACCGTCACGGTTGAGCCGTTTCATCTGCGCGAAGTAGGCCGGCGGCTCAGGCTGGCCGGCCAGCACCTGGGCGACGAAATCATCTTCCTCGTCCGCCGTGAAAGCCCAGTTGGCGAAGCGCTCGTAGCCTGCCGTCGACGACGGCACCGCCCCCAGCGCCTTGCCGCACGCCGAGCCGGCGCCGTGGCCCGGCCAGAGCTGGAGGTAGTCGGGCAGCTGCTTGAAGCGCTGCAGCGACGCGAAAAGCGTCCGCGCCGCGGTCTCCATCGTCCCCGCCTGTCCCGCCGCTTTCTCCAGGAGGTCGGGCCGTCCTACGTCGCCGACAAAAACGAAGTCGCCGGTGAAGACGCCCATGGGGCGCGTCGTCGCCTTGGTATCGGTGATCCGGAAACAGATGTGCTCGGGAGTGTGGCCCGGCGTGTGGAGTACGTCGACCGCGATGTTGCCGACCATCAGTTTCGCGCCGTCCTTGACCAGCAGCGCACCCGCCTCGGCGGCCCAGGCGTAGCGCCAGCCGTCGCCGCCCTCATCCGAGAGTACCGGCCGCGCGCCGGTGGCCCTGGCCAGCTCGCGTGCACCGGAAAGAAAATCGGCATG